>JAITLM010000162.1 GCA_031277885.1 Microbacterium sp. | reverse complement strand
GGGGTCGGCATCGCGGTGACGGTGGGGACGGCGCTCTCGCTGAGCGGCGCGGTCGGGCCGCTGGTGCGCGAGCGCCGTCGGCGACGAGAGCCCGCGACGTCCTTCCGGGGCGCGGCGGTGGCGCTCGCCCGCGCCCTGGCAGAATCGGGACGGATCCGTCCGCTCGATGAGGCCGCGATCGTCGTCCGCGACGAGGGCGACCGGATGCGGATCGAGCTCGCGGGCCCCGATCAGCGCGTGGTCGCCGACGCGGCGGAGGAGCTCTTCGCTCCGCCCTCAGCCCCGCGCTTCCTGCTGCGGACCGACCGCGAGGACGTCGGAGGCCGGGCCTCGCTCCTGGGCATGGTCGCCGCGATGCGCCACGAGGATCTGCGCGGGGCGGCCTTCCTCGCCGTCCCCCGCGTGCTGGCCCGGCGCCGCTCCGACGCCGAGGCGTTCCTCCGGCACTGGCGCGAGAACGTCGGTGCAGCGGAGCTCATCGAGCTCAAGGGCGAAGAGGGCCTCGCACTGCTCGCGCTCGCCCGGCGTACCCCGCGGGTGCTCGATGCTGCAGAACCGCGCACGACGCTCTGGGGCTGAGTCCTCCTCCGGCTCCGGCGAGCGTGCTCAGGCGGCTTCGGACGTGCCGTTCGCGGGCAGCCCTGCCGCGGGCGCCTGCTGCTGACCCGCCTGAGCCGTCGATGCGGCAGCATCGGAAGATCCGGGACGCGCGGGCTCCGCATCCCCGCGGCGCCCGTGCCACCAGCGCAGCAGGTGGTCGATGCCGAACCCGAGGATGACGGCGAACACCACCGCGATGCCCACGCCCAGCAGGGGGTTCTCGTGCACCCACTGCCCTGCCAGCAGGCCGATGCCCAGGGCGTAGGCGACCCACGTGATGCATGCGAAGAGGTCGTAGAAGAAGAACTTGCGATGAGGGAAGCCGGTCTGGCCCGCCATGTAGTTCACCGCGACCCGGCCCCACGGGATGTACCGGGCGGTGAAGATCAGGGCCGCACCGCGCTTGTCGAGCTCGTAGCGGGCCCATTCGAACATCTTGTGCACCCTCGGCCGGCGCATCCAGGCCCAGCGCTCGGTGCCGATCGTCCGGCCGAGCAGGTACGCCATGTTGTCCCCCGCGACCGCGCCGACCAGCGCGACCAGCCCGAGCACCACGAGGTTCGGCTCGCCGTTGTGCAGCGACAGGGCGGCCAGCGCGACGAGCGCCGTCTCGCTGGGCAGGATCGTCGCGAAGCCGTCGATGAAGAAGAACACCAGCAGCACGGGGAACAGCCAGAGCTGTCCCGCGGCGTGCAGCAGCCAGGCATTCAGCAGGTCCATACCCTCCACGCTACGGCGCGCCGGAACCGCCGTCGTCATACCGGAGAGTGATGTTCCGAACTGTTCACCGCGGTCTGCTCCGACCGCTCCTCGCCCGGGCGCCGGTGCTTCACACCGCGGTCGTGTGCTCCGCGCACGGCACCGCAGCGCAGGTCGCGCAGACCACCGCCTGATGCCGGCACGAGGGGTCGGGGCAGTTCGCGGTGCGGTTGGTCGCGGCACCGCAGCCCGCGCACACGCCGATGACGGCCGCGTGATCGGAGAAGTCGACGGATCCGCGCCCGTCGAACACGTACAGCGACCCGTCCCACAGCCCGTCGTCGCCGAACCGCTCGCCGTAGCGGACGATCCCGCCCTCGAGCTGGTACACCTCGCCGAAGCCGCGCGCCGTCATGAGACTCGACAGCACCTCGCAGCGGATCCCACCGGTGCAGTAGGTGACCACGGGCCTGCCCTTGAGGTCGTCGTACGCACCCGAGTCGAGCAGGCCGACGAAGTCGCGCGTGGTCTCCGCGTCCGGGACGACGGCTCCGCGGAACCGGCCGATCCCGGCCTCCAGGGCGTTGCGCCCGTCGAAGAACACGACTTCGTCGCCGCGTTCGGCGACGAGGTCGTGCAGCGCATCGGGGCTGAGCCGGGCTCCTCCGCCGACCACGCCGTGCCCGTCGACCTGCAGCTCTCCCGGAGCGCCGAACGAGACGATCTCGTCGCGCACCTTGACGCTGAGCTTGGGGAAGTCCGCGCTGTATCCCTCGGCGTCGACCGCGGTGCCCTCGCTCCATTTCACATCCGCGTCGCGGAACGGCGCGTACCCGCGGAACGAGCGCAGCCACTTCTTCACGGCGGGCAGGTCGCCGCCGAGGGTTCCGTTGATGCCGTGCGGGGAGATCAGGATCCGTCCCCGCAGGTGCAGCGCCTCGCCGAGATCGCGCTGCCAGAGGCGGATGGCCTCGGGATCCGGCAGAGGCGCGAAGGCGTAGAACAGCACGATCTTCGGGGTGGGCACCCAGCGATCCTAGTCGCGCGCGGTCCGCGACCTCCGCCGCGCCCAGGCGCCCGCCGACTCGCTCGACAGGGCGAGCAGTGCCAGGCACTGCAGCGAGGCGGAGAGCAGCGTGCCGTTGAGTCCGAGCGTCGCCGTGCCGTCGAGGTAGTCGATCGCGGTGGTGAGCACGCCGATCGCGAGGAGCACCATGAGGATCGCGCGTGATCGTCGCCCCCGGCGGAGCACGAACCAGGCCATGAGCAGCTGCGCGAGCGCGATGAGCACCCCGAAGCCGAGGACGAAGAGCAGCAGGGCCACCGCCTCCGGCGGACCCGCGGCGACGAGCGCCTGCACGCCGGGATCCACGGCAGCGCCGAGGGTCAGCCCGAGCACGTCGACGATCGCGCCGAGGACCACGACGCCCACCGCGAAGGACGTCGACAGCGGCGCCCGCCGCATCGACCGTTCGGCGGTCGTGCGCAACGATTCGCCCCGTCCCTCGCCCGGGCGGTCCGCGGCCGGGTCGGGGCCGAACTCCTCTTCGGATCCGTCCGGATCCTCGTGCGGAGCGGTCCGCACCCGGGTCACATCGAGGATCGGGAGGTGACCGTCGGTGATGAACCGGTCGCCGCCGCCGTTGCGGGAGTGGTAGCCGGTGGTGAAGTCGCGGAGGTCCCGCACGCGCACCGCCGGGTCGGCATCGCGTGCGCTCTGCACCACGAAGTCGCGCTCGACGTCGGTGTTCTCGTCGATCCGGTGGGTCACCTGCAGCGTGAACAGGCTGAGGCCCACGTCGGTGTCGTAGGTGCCGGCGCCGAGCCAGTCGGTCTTCGCACCGCCGGGCAGCAGCCAGCCGGGCGGGCAGTGCCAGAAGCGCACGTGGTGCCGCTGCTTGGGGTTGCCCGCGACCTCCTGCTGGTAGGCCACGTCGTGGCGGCGCCCGAACAGCATGAGCGGGGAGACCGGCGCCGTCGGATAGCTGCGCCGGGTGAGCGTGGAGACGATGATGCCCCAGGTCGAAGCGGCCGTGATCTCGTCGGCCCGATGCCAGCCCGCCCCGATCATGACCTGGTCGAGCTGCGCGGCGGATCCGTCGACCCCGAGGTTGACCGGATCCCCCAGCAGTCCGTCGCCCGTGCGCGTGCGCCCGAAGAAGTAGTCCGGCACGTAGAGGTCGCTCAGCAGCCGATGCAGACGCGGCAGCACGAGGTAGGCCATGATCGCCCACACCGGGATGAACAGCAGCAGCGCCCACGGCGAGCGGACGCCCTCGATCGAGATGATGACCGCCAGCCAGACCGCCGCGGCCGTCGCCACGAGGAAGGCGATCCGGTCGAACACCGTCGACGACGGCAACGGCTGCTGCATCTGCAGCGCCCAGCGGCGCCTCGACGGATGCTGTGCGTCGCTCACGGCTGCCCTCTCCCTCGCGGTCGTCTCTCATCCTGGCACGAGGGCCGGGCACGAGCGGGAGCAGCCACTCCCTCCTTCCGAAGGCAACGGGCTCATGCAGCTTCCTGGGAGAGTGCGATCGCGACCCATCGTTCGCCCAGCCGAACTCCGCGCCCGACGCGCATCCGATAGGGCGGGGCTACAGCCGTCACCAGCAAGCAAATATCGGTTGCTGGGCCGATGCCGCTCCGTTGGCTCTCGGAGAGCGGAACACACAGCCAGACGGTGCCCGGAATGATCGACGGCGACGCGACGCGCCTGATCGCACCGTCCAGATCGTCGCGAAGCGTCGATCTGACGAACATGAACGCAACATCGGCGGTGCTGAGATCCGCCGCGACCCGGCGTTGCTGCACTAGTTGTGTTGCCCAGGCGAGAAACGCGGACGGCGGCTCGCAGAAGAAGAACACGGTCGCCCCGCGGACCATCATCAGCAGCGATTCTAGGCCCGGACGCCGCGCACGCCATCCGATCACCGATCCGCGGACGGTGTCGGGGAGGAAGACCCGCTCGTCCTCCTGCCTCGCGAGTTCAGCCAGGCGACGCGTCGTAGCTGCCCCCCGCTCCGCCACCGAGAACCACGCCACGGCCGCGATGAACGCCTGCAGGAGCGCGGGCGGAGTCGTCACCGCGAGGGCGATGAGCTGGATCGACGTGACTTCGCTGGAACCGGCGAGGAGGCCGCCGAACACGAGCACCAACGCAGAGCTCAACAGCAACCCGAACGGCCCGAAGTACCGTCCCTCGTCGAATCCCGAGACTCCGATCCAGACCGCGCCCGCGAACGCGATCCCGACGACGATCCCTATCAGCACGGCCGCCCCAGGCGCTCCGAGCAGCGGACCCAGCACGATCGGCAGAGCCATGGTCGGGAACAGGACAATCAGGAAGACGACGAAACGGCGGGGAACGCGTCCGCGGATCACGACTAGCGGTTCGACGAGCCAACGGAACCATCCGCCCAGCCCGGGGCGAGGTTCCTTCGCCATGGTCGAAAACAGCGACCAGACGAGCAGGAGCAGAATAACGCCCCCGATCAAGCCCATTGCCGTGAACGCAATGTATCCGACCGCAAGTACGCTGAGCCCCTCGATCGCCTGCCACCATGTCACTCCCGCGGGGAAGGGCGGGCGGAACACTGCCAGGGTGCCAGGCGGCTCGAGCACGAAGATGACGAATGAGAACAGGTACAGCACCACGGCGAGTGATCGCGCCTGGGCAAACCGCCGGATCGGCGCGAACCAGCGGTGGTTACCGACCGCCGTCGCCGTTCGCTGCAGCCCACCTTCCAGGTGCAATTGCTCCCGCCGACGCACGACCTCCGGAATGCAAGTGAGCAATACTCCCGCGAGGAAGGCCCCGACGGCCCCGGACAAAATCGGACGGAGGTATCCCTGCGCCAAAGGCGCCGTGTCGGTGAGCGAAAGTGTGGACAACACGCCAAAGAGGAGTCCGAAGACGACGACGGCCAGAAGCCCCAGCCCTCGCAGCGGGAGCCTACGAAGGGCGAAGCCCCAGCGGCGGATCCGCGTACCCCTACGACGCATCACGACGCTCAACCGGCGCCGCAACCCGCTCGGTGCATCCTCGACCGGCTGCAGCGTCGAAACAGACGAGAAACCCTTCATCGCGATGCGTCGATCTCGGCGCGCACGGGTATGAGCCGCCGCTGATCCATCGCCTCTCCCAGAAGCCTCAGCGAGGGGCGCAAGCCTACCCACACCAACAGCGGCATGAAAACTGTCCAGAGTACGATCCACGGCGCCAGGACAAGATTCGGAAGGATCGTCGGCAACCACAGGGACAGTACGACGAGCAGGACGATCCCGCCCAGAGCCGTGGCGAGATCTTTCGCGGCGTTCCTGAGACGCACCTGCTGCTCGCTGCGAGCGGATGCGCGGCGCTCGTTGCAGGTGTCGCGCAACACGGTCTCCAGCATCACTCGCGCCCGACCTGCCGTCAGGACGCTGACTCCCGGCGACGCCGTAGCTCGGAGCCGCAGCCGCCGATCCAGGACCGTGTGGAGGTTCAGAAGGGCGAGCAGCGCGCCGATCCCCTCGTCAGGATGCGACTCTTCGACCGCTTCCCGCAGTTCCGAGATGCGCGAGGCTTCCAATCCGAGTCCGCGGTACAGCATCACCGGGTCGGCAGGGGCTTCACGGAGACGTTCGTGCAGGTCTGTATTGTGCGGAGACGCGATCGGGAACGCAGTACGCCAGATCCGTGCGCCTCGCACCTTCCGATCACGTATCACGACAAGGCCCGCGGCATTCTCGGAGCGCCAGAGGACAACACCATTGAGGCAGGCGCGCATCGCGTGAAGATTGCGCACCACATCCCCGTCGCTCCCGACGCCGTCCCCCTCCGGCAGAAGCAGAGCGCCCCCGTCGTCCTGGCGCAGCAGCCGGAGGGAAACACCGAGGCCACGCGCAAGCGTCGGCGCGGAACCCTCGAAATCTGCGACGACGAACTGGGCGTCAGTCGTGATCTTCGTCGACTCACGCCGGCCTGTCGTCGCGGCGTAGGTCGTCCGCCCCACCCTGGTGTCGACTTCCAGCCGGCGACTGACCAGGCGCGCAAACCGATGCGGCGTCAGATGCTGTCCCGGGACTTCTCCACCCAGGACGAGCAGACTTCCACGCTCTGAGGAAACGGCCAGCCTCCAAACGAGCCAGTCCGCCTCAAGCCGTTCGCCATCGCTTTCGCGGACATAACACGCGCCGCGCTCATCGAGGATCGCATCCACGCAGTGCGCGAGTGCGGCTCTCTCCCCGGACCATGCGTCGCCGCCCGTGTGCACGGCGAGTTCCACGACCCCGATGTCAACCTCTGGCTGATGTTCCATGGTCCCTCCTCCCGTCGAGCGTGCCACGAGGTGCCGACATCGTGGCGCGCCCAACGCTGCGCGCACGGTCAGGACCATCCCGTCGCATCGGATAGGATGGTCAGGTTGTATTCCTGGTGACGTGTCCGAGCGGCCGAAGGCGCACGCTTGGAAAGCGTGTGTTGTGCAAGCAACCGCGGGTTCGAATCCCGCCGTCACCGCCAGATGGAAGCGCCGCCCCGAGATCCACGGGGCGGCGCTTCACTCGTCTCGGAGCGAGGCTCGGAGGCTGCCGGCTTCGCCCGTCGGGCGGTCCGATGCCGCGCGCTCGTAGAGCGCGTCCGCCGCGGAGCGGAACGTCGCGAGGTAGTCGATCCGGTCCGGCAACGTCGACCACTGGTCGCGGATCCCCTCGTTCAACGCCAGCAGTTCGAGCACGAGCTGCTGAGGATCCTGATCGGACCTGATCTCGCCGGCGGCGATGCGGTCTGCCACGAACGGCACGAGCGTGGCCAGCGCCGTCTCGAGGGTCCGCTGGGCGCGCCCTTCGACGGGGTGCCCCTCGATCCGGGAAGCGCCGGTGAGCATGACGCGGAATCGCAGCAGGTCGGGTTCCTCCGCCGCCGTGGCGACGGCGGCGATGAAGTCGTCGAAGAGCGCCCGCAGCGACGGCGCCGGCACCCGGATCGATTGATAGGCCTCCTCGCGACGCTCGACGACGGCCATGAAGAGATCGGTCTTGGTCGCGAAATGGTGCAGAAGGCCGGCATCGGTCACACCCGCCGCCCGCGCGATGTCCGCCACCCGAGCGGACTCGTACCCCTTGCGCCCGAATTCGCGGGTCGCGGCGGCGAGGATCGCCGTCCGGCGGGTCTCGCCGCGGGCGATGCGCTTGTCGGTCTCGGCGGACTTGTCGGTCTCGGAGGCGGTGGCACGGGTCACACAGACGACCATACGAGACCGGCACCGCAGCGGAACAACGGGTCGCTCGTGTCGAAGGGGACGTCCTCACGGGACTCGACGACAGCCGACATCGAGCGCGGGAGGTCGAAAGGCAGTCGTCCTGCGACGTCGACGCGGCCCGAGACCGCCTCCCACAGGACATCGTCGTCGACACCGAAGGTTCCGACGAGCACGATCGGCAGCGCGGCCAGCGGCGTGAGCACCGCAGCGCGCTCGAGGAAGACGTCGACGACCGTCGGCACCGCCGCGGCGATCGCCGCGATGCGCGCGACCTCCGCCGCAGGGAACTCGAGGCTCCCGCCGTGGAAGCCCTGCTCGAGAAGTCCCTCCGCAGCCTCGTACGGCGCCGCGATCCGCAGGACCGCGACCTCGGCGTCCTCGGGCGTCTCGACCAGGACGGCGCGCCCTTCGAGCGCCTGCGGGTCGATGCCCTCGGCATACACGCGGGTCGTCGGGGCGATCGTCACCGCGGCGCCCTGGAGCGCCACGACCGACGCACTCTGGACCCTGCGCGCGAGGGCTCGATGGGCCGGTACGGCGATGCGCTCCGCCACGTCCTCGACGGACGCGGCGCGGTCCGCCGCATCCGAGAGCAGCCCCAGCCGCTCCTTCTCCCGCAGCACGCGGCGCACCGACTCGTCGATTCTCTCGACCGATACGAGCCCCCGCTCGATCGCGGTGAGCACAGGTCCCGGATCGTCCTCACCGCCCAGCTGGTCCACGCCGGCGTCGAACAACCGCGCGACACGCTCGACCGGATCCGCGTCGAGCATGCCCCAGGCGCGCACCGGCAGCTCCAGGCCGAGCCGTGGCAGCCGCATGCCGTGCACGATGTTGAAGTCGGTGACGACGACCCCGTCGAAGCCGAGCCGATCCCGCAGGAGGCCTGTGATGATGCGCCGCTCGAAGGCGAAGCCGACCTCGTCGTAGTCGAGCCCCCGCGGCGCGGCATAGCCGGGCATGACGCGCACGACGCCGGCCTGAACCGCGGCGGCGAAGGGGGCGAGGTGGTCTTCGAACCGTCCTCCGGGATACACGGTGTGCGCCCCGCGCTCGAAGTGCGCGTCCTCTCCGCCCTGCTGCGGACCACCCCCGGGGAAGTGCTTGACCGTGGCCGCGACGCCGGAGTCCTGGAGCCCCGCGACGTAGGCCGCGACGAGCTCGCCCGCGAGCTGCGGATCCTCCCCGAACGTTCCGGCGACACGCGCCCAGCGGGGCTCGGTCGCGAGGTCGGCCATGGGGTGCAGGGCGATGTGCAGCCCTGCGGCGCGCAGCTCTGAGCCGATCATCCGGGCGACCTCGCGGACGAGCTCCGGATCGCGTGTCGCGGCGAGGCCGATCGGCTCGGGCAGCACCGTGAACCCGCCGCCACTCATGGCGACCTGCGCGTTGCGGACGCGACCGTGCACGGGGTCGGCGGCGACCGAGACGGGAACGCCGAGACGGGTGTCCGCGGCGAGCGCGCGGACCGCCTGCCCCCAGCGGGCGAGGTCGGCGACGGGTGCGGGGTTCATCAGCGTGAGGTGGGTCACATGACGATCGCGCACCAGCGCCGTCGTCGGCAGGAAGCCGAAAGGGGATTCGTCCTCGGAGCCTTCCCAGAGCGTCCCGTCCGCCCCGCAGACGACGCGGGCCACGAGCAGGCTCCCGACCTTCTCCTCGAGGGACATCCGCCCCAGCAGATCCTCCACTCGGCTGCCATCGACCGTCGTGGTCTCTGCGCGCATGCCCGCTCCTCATCGTCCCCGCGCAGGGTCGTTCCCGCGTCAGGAACATAAACCTAGTAGCAACTAGGTGACTTTTCCAGAAGCGATTGCGCGATCCGGATCGGTCGGAGTAGGCTCCTCAGCGAGTTCACCTAGTCGTCACTAAGGCTTTACGGCCCGGACGTGAGCCGCTGGTCCAATGAGGGACCCGCACGAATCCGAGGAAGGATCCCCATGACCACGCCCGTCACCGACGCATCCGCACCGCCGCGCGTGCCGATGTCCCGTGTCTATCTGCTCGCACTCATCGAACTTGTCACGCTCGGCGCCCTGGTCACGCCGCTCGTGGTCTCGCTGTCGCTGAAGGTGCTGCAGGTCGTTCCCGCAGCGCAGAAGGAGGGCGCGCTGGGCCTCGTCACGGCGCTCGGCGCGCTGGCCGCGCTGCTGGCGAACCCGATCTTCGGGCACCTCTCCGACCGCACCCGCTCCCGCTTCGGCCGCCGGCGTCCCTGGCTCCTCGCGGGCGCGGCCGGAGGGCTTCTGTCGGCGGTGATCCTCGCCGTCGCCCCGAACCTCCCGGTCCTGGTCATCGGCTGGGTGCTCTCCCAGGCCGCCTACAACGCCACCCTGGCGTCGCTCTCGGCGCTCCTGGCCGACCAGATCCCCGAGGAGCAGCGCTCCCAGGCCTCCGGGATCTTCGGAGCCTTCGGATTCCTGGGTCTGGTCCCGGCGATGCTGGTGGCGACGCTGTTCGCGTCGAGCCTTCCCGTGGTCATCCTCGCCATGCCGCTGGTCGCCGTGATCATCATCGTGATCGTGTGCCTCCGGCTCCCCGATCCGCCCGCGTCGCGGCCCGAGAGCGAGCAGCGGTCCATCCGTCAGGTCTTCGCCGCGTTCGCGTTCAACCCGTTCAGGACGCGCACCTTCACGCTCGTCTGGATCCAGCGCGCCACCATGCAGTTCGGCTACTCCGTCGTATCCACGTTCGGCCTGTTCTACCTGATGGTGCGCCTCGACCTGGGCCAGACCTCGGCCGCGTCCCTCACCTCGATCGCCACCCTGGCCGGCGCGGCGCTCAACTTCATCGCGGCCTTCACCTGCGGCTACTTCGCCTCCCGCCGCGGCAACTACACGCCGTTCGTGATCGCATCGGTCGCGCTCATGGCGGTGTCCCTCCTGCTCAAGGCGTTCACCGACAGCACCGCGGTCTTCTGGATCAGTTCGCTGCTCGCCGGTCTCGCGCTCGGCGCGTACTACGCGGTCGACCTCGCCCTGGCGATGCGCACCCTGCCGCTCGGCGAGGAGGGCAAGTACCTGGGCATCTTCAACATCGCCAAGACGCTGCCGCAGTCCATCGCCCCCGCTCTGGCCCCTCTGATCGTGCTGATCGGAGGCGCGGACCCGATCTCCGGGGGCGACAAGAACTACGCGGCGCTCTACTTGGTGGGGACAGCCGTCGTGCTCGCGTCCCTGCTGACGCTGCCCGGCCTGCGCGGGGTGCTGCGCCGGGACGCCTATGAACGCACCCGCACCGAACTCGTCCGCATCCAGGCCGCCGCGATGCCGGCCAACCGACAGGAGATCGTATGACCACCCTCATCGACGGAACCTTCAACTCGCGCGACACCGGAGGGCTGCCGCTCACTGGTGGCGGGCGCACCCGGCACGGCGTGCTCTACCGCTCCGATGCGCTCAGCTCGGCGACGGACGGCGGGCTGGACGCGATCGCCGCCAGCACGATCGGAACGATCGTGGACTTCCGCACGGAGAGCGAGCGCGTCGACGCCCCGAATCGCCTGCCCGCGGCCCGTGCCTTCCGGGTGCGAGAGCTCTCCCTCCTCGAGGGGGCGCTGACCGGCGCTCCTCAGGCGGGAGCACCGAACGACGACGCCCTCGACGAAGAAGCCATGCAGGCGATGCTCGCGCGCATCCCGACCCTGCCGGTGCTCTACACGGCGATGCTCGAGAACGCCGCGGGCGCCTTCGCCGAGGTGGCTCGCGAGGTCGTCTCCCCCGCGGATCCGGACCGGCCGGGTGTGCTGGTCCACTGCACGGCCGGCAAGGACCGCACCGGCGTGGCGACGGCGCTCCTGCTCGACGCCGCGGGGACCGAGCGCTCCGCGATCGTGGCCGACTACGCCGCGAGCGAGCAGAACCTCGCGGGCGAGTGGGCCGAGCGGATGCTCGCTCGCGCCCGCACCTGGGGGGTTCCGCTGGTGCCCGCGATCACCGATCTGGTCACTGCGACGCCTCCGTCCGCCATCGAGGCCGCGCTCGCCTGGATCGACGACCGCGGCGGATCCGCGTCCTATCTCCTCCGCGGGGGTTTGACCCCGGTCGAGCTGGATCGCCTGCGCGAGCGCATCGCCGGCTGACGTGGGGGCCGATCTCATGGCCGTCGGCGGGATGGTGCTCTCCGCCCTGTTCGCCGGGATCCTCGGGGCTCTCATCGGCCTCGAACGGCAATGGCGGCTGCGCACCGCGGGCATGCGCACCAACGCGCTCGTCTCGATCGGCGCTGCGCTGTTCGTGATCCTCGGCTCCCATGCCCTCCCGGGCGCGACGGCGGACCCGACGCGGGTCGCGGCCCAGGTGGTCTCGGGGATCGGCTTCCTCGGCGCCGGTGTGATCCTGCGCGAAGGGCTCAACATCCGCGGGCTGACGACGGCCGCGACCCTGTGGTGTGCGGCCGCCGTCGGGTCGCTGGCCGGAGCGGGAATGCCCCTGCTCGCGGCCTGCGGCGCCGCGCTGATCACCGCGACCAACGTCCTGCTGCGGCCGGTCAGCACAGCGCTGAACCGCCGCCTGAGACCTCGCATCGATCTGATCGAAGCGGCGGAGGACGGCTCCGATGCGGAGCAGTCCCACGAGTACGTGCTCGAAGCGGTCACCAGCGAGAAGAGCGAACAGCGCGTGCGCGCGCTGCTGCTGCAGGAGGCCGCCCATCCGAGCCTGATCCTCCGTTCGGTGCGCGTGCGCCCCGGTGAGAGCGCGCAGGTGCGCATCCGCGCGGAGGTCAGTGTCGAGGATCCGGATCGGCTCGATGTGATCGAGCAGGCGATCTCGCGCGTCGGAACCGATCCGAAGGTCACCGCGAGCCGCTGGTGGGCCGTCCCGGCCGACGACTGAGCCGCCCGGGCGGTCCGATGCCGCGTCAGGCCGCCGGGATCCGGATCCCGTAGATGGTGCTTCCCTCGCCCGAGGCGAGCTTCGTGAAGCCGAGCCGCTCGTAGAACGCGCCCGCGGAGTGGTTGTCGGCGTTCATCCCGAGGTGCAGCGCCGGAACGCCGCGCCGTCCGAGCTCGGCCAGCAGCGTGTCGATGAGGCGGCGCCCGAGACCCTGGCCCTGCGTCTCCGGCAGCAGGTCGATGTGCAGGTGCGCCGGGTACTCCCGCACGATCGGGTCGTCGCCCGGCGCCTGACGGTCGCCATAGGCGATGAAGCGATCCTGCGGCGTCGGCTCGGCCGCACCCGACGCACGGTAGCGGTCGCGACGCGAGGGCCACCACTCGTCCCGGAACCAGGTGGCGAACGCGTTCGTGTCATCCGTCGCGACGATGTATCCGATCACCCGCGCATCGTCCGCCTCGACGACCCAGCAGAGCCCCGGGTCGCGCAGCGCATAGGGCACGGCGAACAGGTCGCCCCACAGCGCGTCGTCCTCGAGCATGCCGGTGGCATCCTTGCCGACGTCGGCGGTCTTCACGCACACGTCGGAGAGCGCGTCGACGTCTTCGGGGCGGAACGATCGGATGCGTGCCACGGGAGCCATGCCTTTCGATTGCGCCCTTCGTCTCGCTACGCTCGCTCAGGGACCTGCGGATCCCCTCAGCCTAGCGAGGCGGATCCGCGCGGGGATCCCGTGCCTCGACGCCGTCCAGCACGCGCGGCAGCCGCACCCAGCGCCACAGCATCGCCGCCATCAGGAAGGCGGCGCCCGCACCGATCAGCGCACCGCCGACCGTGTCGCTGAACCAGTGCACGCTGAGCACGGTGCGCGAGAACCCCATCGCCACCGTCCACGCCGCTCCCCCGATCGCGACCCAGAGTGTCGGGAACAGGAACCACAGCACGACCGCGAGGGTCGCGGCGTTCGCCGTGTGCCCGGAGGGGAAGGATCCGAAGTCGGAGGCGATCAGCAGATCCTGCGGACGGGCGCGGCCGAGCGCCTTCTTCACGAGCTGCACGATGCCCGCGCTCACGACGAAGGCGATCAGCGCGAACAGAGCACCGCGCCACCCCCGCACGAGCCAGGCCAGGGCGGCGATCAGCAGCGGGGTGAGGATCGTCGCGACCCATCCCCCGCCGAGCACGTTCATGACCAGTGCCCAGCCGACGAGCACCGGCCCGCGCCATTCGACCATCTCCAGGTTCCACGCGTCGTCGAGAGACACGATCACCGCGGGAGAGGTCGCCAGCACCACGGCCGTGGCGAGCGCGATCGCCACCCCGACGATCCCGAGGACGAGAGCGAGCCGACGTGTCATCCGGCCATTCTCCCCTGTCCTCTCTTTCTGGCCTCGCAGCCGGGCCGGTGCTTCCGGCAGCACGACGGAGGCCGGGGTCCGCAGGTGCGGATCCCGGCCTCCGAGGCGTCGAGCGGGTCAGCCCTTCGTCGCACCGGCCAGCAGGCCGCGCACGAAGAACCGCTGCAGGGCGAAGAACACGATCAGCGGGACGATGATCGAGATGAACGCGCCCGCGGACTGCAGGAACCACTGGTTGCCCCAGGTTCCGGACAGCGAGTTCAACGTCTGCGTCAACGGCAGCGAGGACTCCGGCGCGAAGATCGTCGCCACGAGCAGGTCGTTCCACACCCACAGGAACTGGAAGATCGCGAACGAGGCGATGGCCGGCATCGCGAGGGGCAGGATGATCCGGAAGAAGATCTGCCCGTGACCCGCCCCATCCACGCGCGCCGCCTCGACGACCTCGCTCGGGATCTCCGCGATGAAGTTGTGCAGCATGAAGATCGCCAGCGGCATCGCGAAGATCGCGTGCGCGATCCACACCGTCGCGAAGCTGTG
>JAITLM010000081.1 GCA_031277885.1 Microbacterium sp. | reverse complement strand
GCCCGACGCTGTCCGTCCTGGTCGAACCAGGTGCGGAACGCTCGCTTCTCATACCGGGCCAAGAACCTCACCTCTGCGCCCTCGGGGTCGAGCAGATCACGCACCGTCCGGGCGGCGGCCGCGAGTTCTTCCACGGTCCGCCGTGAAGCCTCCTCGATCAACTGCACGGCGGCCTGGGCCCACGCGTCGCGGATGGTCTGGTCGTGCGCGGCACGGTCGGCGTCGGAGCACCCTTCTGGTGCGTCGGGTGGGTCGCCCAGGCCGCGGCGGATCGCGTCGAACTGCGCCGACGTCACCGCCCCGGACCGCAACCCTTCCCGCAGCACCTGCCGCCACTCCCGCACGATGGGCTCATCCGGCGCCGCGTCATCAGGGCTCCCGAGATCAGCATCGTTCCCTACACGGGTGTCGTCCGTGATCGTCTCGCCGCCCGTGTTTTCGAGGAGTGCCTCCCCGATCCGCACCTGCCGCGCCGCTTCGCCCTTCGTCATCCCGCCGAGCTCCTGCACCAGGGATGCCGCGGACCGATGTCCGCGCGCCTGCGCCAACCCGGAATGCCCTGCGTCCCGGGTGGAGCGGCGGGCGATCACTCCGGCGCAGAGCACTTGCACCTGCTCCACCAGCCGGGCGACCTCACCCGCTTCACGGAGCACGGCCACCGCCCCGGCATCATCCAACCCCTCGATCACGCCTTGCACGTCGGACGCGCCCGCGCCTGCACTGATCCGCCCGGCCAGGGTCGGGATCAGTGCCGCGATCGCATCCAACGTCCTCATACCCCCATCCTCCCCGCCACCACCGACATTCGAACCCCAGATCAACCCAGAATTCCCAAACCGGGAACAACCCCACGCAACACCAGACTGTGGAGGACGAACGACGACCACAGTCAGCCCGATCACGACGGGCAGCCCGGCGCGAACCCGACCCCGTCCCGCCGTGAATAGCATGGTTCCATGCGCCAGAATCCGAGCTTCGCCATGACGGACGTCGCCGAGCTGCGGCGGATCATCGCCGCCAACCCGTGGGCGACCCTCGTGGGCCGCGACGAGAACGGCATGACCGCGTCGCACTACGCGGTGCTGCTCGATCCGGAGCGCGACGACCTCACGATCGTCGCCCATGTCGGCCGCCCCGACGACCTCGTCCTGGGACTGGGGACGCAGGAGCTGATGGTGGTCTTCCAGGGGCCGCACGGCTACATCTCGCCCGGCTGGTACGGCGATGTCGCAGCGGTGCCGACGTGGAACTATGTCGCCGTGCACCTGTCCGGCGTGCCGGAGCTGCTCGACGGCGAGGAGAACCTGCGCGTGCTGGACCACCTCGTCGATCACTTCGAGGGAAGGCTCGCGGATCCGCGCGGCATGTGGACCCCGCCGAACGACGAGGCGTTCGTGCGCCGCCTCGAGGCGGGCACCGTCGGCTTCCGGCTCACTCCGACCCGCGTGACCGCCAAGCGCAAGCTCAGCCAGAACAAGCCCGACGACGTGATCGAGAACGTGATCCTCGAGCTGCGGGGCGACGGTGTGTACGCGAATCCGTCGCTGGCGGCCGAGATGCAGCGCGCTCACGACGCGCGCCTCGCTGCGCGGGCGGACGCACGATGATGGCGGACGAGACCGGCGCGCCGCTCGATGCGATCCGCGCGGTGCGCATCGCCACCGCGGATCGCCGACTGCTCGCCGTGGACGGTCCGGTGGATGTCCTGCTCGAGGACGGCCGGATCGCCGACATCGCGCCGACCGGGGCTCTTCCTTTGCGTGGCCGTGTGCGGGAGGGCGACGGCGCCTGGATCGTCCCCGGCCTGTGGGACCACCACGTGCACACCGTGCAGTGGGCCCTCGCAGCGCAGCGCGAGGATCTCTCCGGCACGACGAGTGCTGTCGAAGCCGCCGCGCGCATGGCCCGAGCGCCGGAACTGGGCGACGGGCGGAGGGTCGGCACCGGCTTCCGCGATGTGCGCTGGCCGGACCGTCCCGACCTGGCGCTGCTCGATGAGCACACGGGCGAGATCCCGACCTACCTCATCAACGCCGACGTGCACAGCGTGTGGATGAACACGGCGGCCTTCCGTCGCGAAGGGTTCCCGGTCGTGGCGGACGGCGTGCTCCGCGAGGAGGACGCGTTCGAGATCTCCCGTCGACTGAACGCCGCGGATCCGGCGATGGCCGACGAGGCGGTGCTCGCGGCCGCACGACGAGCGGCGAGCCGTGGCGTGGTGGGACTGGTCGACTTCGACATGGCATGGAACGCCGAGGCCTGGGCGCGCCGGCTCGCGCACGGCTTCGACGTGCACCGCGTCGAGTACGCCGTCTACCCGCACGACCTCGATCGCGCGATCTCGGAGGGCCTGCACACGGGGCAGGTCATGGATCCTGACGCCGACGGACTCGTTCGCGCCGGTTCGCTCAAGATCATCTCCGATGGCTCGCTCGGCACGCGCACGGCTGCCTGCAGTCACGGCTACGCCGACGATCCGCACAATCACGGCGTGCTCACCGTGCCGCCCTCCGAGCTGCAGGACCTGCTGCTGCGCGCCACCGGTGCGGGGCTGGAGATCGCGCTGCACGCGATCGGCGACCTCGCGGTCACGGCGGCGCTGGACGCGTACGCCGCCACCGGTGCGCAGGGGACGATCGAGCACGCCCAGCTCGTGGGTCACGGAGACCTCGCCCGCTTCGGACGGCTCGGCGTCGCTGCGAGCGTGCAGCCGCAGCACGCTCTCGATGACCGGGACGCCGCGGATGCGCTCTGGGCCGGGCAGACCGCGATCTCGTACCCCCTCGCGTCGCTGTACCGCGCCGGGGCGACGCTGCGCTTCGGATCCGATGCGCCGGTCGCGGCCCTCGACCCCTGGCAGGCGATCTCCGCGGCGGTCTTCCGGACGGATGACGACCGGGCGCCCTGGCACCCCGAGGAGCGCCTCGATCTCGAGACCGCTCTCGCCGTGAGTGCGCGCGGTGGGACCGGCGGCGATACCGGCATCCGCCCGGGGGCGGTGGCCGACCTGGCGCTGCTGGGCGCGGATCCCGCGACCGCCGACGCGAGTGGGCTGAGGACGATGCCGGTGACCGCGACGATCGTCGGCGGGCGGGTGACGTACGGGGGTTAACCCCCCGAAGGATCCGGCAGCCCGCACCCTGTCGGGCGCTGATCCGGTCCGGCATCGTGGAGGAAGGCGCTGATCCGCGCCTTCACAGGCAGGAACCAGGAGATCTCGATGACCACCGCCACGCGACCCCTCGACTCGCGCTTCTCGGCGCCGCCGACCGCACCCCGACGCGGATACGGGCAGGCCTGGGCCGCGGCCCCCGGCAACGCGCTCTTCCTGGTCCTGCTGTCGGTGCCCCTCGCGATCGTGGCGATGGGCGTCACCTGGGTGGTCTTCGGCGTCGGTGTCGGATCCCTTCTGCTGGTGATCGGCGTGCCCGTGCTGGTGGGATCGCTGTATGTGGCGCGGGGCTTCGCCGAGGCGGAGCGGGCCCTGCTGCGGATCACCAGCAACCCTGCGATCCCGGCACCGGACTGGCGCCGTGGCACGAAGGACGGGGGCATCTGGGTGCGTCTGACCCAGCCGCTGCGCAACGCGCACTACTGGATGGCGGTGCTCTCGAGCCTGCTCGTGCGACCGATCGTGGCGATCGTCACGTTCGCCTTCGCCACCGTCTGGGTCGTGATGTCGCTCGGCGGGCCGACGTACTGGTTCTGGTCGCCGTTCATCCCCGACGGCAACGCGGAGAGCATCTGGGTGCCGTGGGCCGTGCAGCACATCTTCGGCGGGATCGACCCGTCGCCGGATCCGCACCGGTGGGCGTCGATGCTCTATCTCGGCGTCGGGATCGTCTTCCTCCTCACCCTGCCGCTGGTCCTCCGCGGTCTCGTGCGCCTGCACGGGATGGTCGCGGCCGCGCTGACCGGACGGTGGGAGTCCGACGACCTCGCCGCCCAGGTCGTGGGTCTCGACGCCTCCCTCGGCGCGGCGGTGCAGGCCGAGGACGCCGGGCTGCGCCGGCTGGAGCGGGATCTGCACGACGGCCCGCAGCAGCGCCTGGTGCGTCTGCAGATGGACCTCGCCGCGCTGGAGCGCCGCGCTGCGGACGGCGACGCGGCGGCGGTGGCCGCGCTCGCACAGGAGTCCCGCGGACACGCGCAGGCCGCGCTCGACGAGCTCAGGGCGCTGGCCGGCGGTGTCGCGCCGCCGCTGCTGCAGGACCGCGGGATCGCCGAGGCGATCGCAGGGCTCGCCGCCGCCAGCGCGCTGCCGGTGCGCGCCGATGTCGCGCCCGAGATCACTGCGGCGCTGAGTCCGGAGGCGGCGCGGAACCTGTACTTCGTGGTCGCCGAACTGCTGACCAACGCCGCCAAGCACGGGGGATCGGACGGCGCGTCCGTGACAGCGGTGCGGGAGGGACCCCTGGTGCGCGTGACCGTGCTGGACGACGGTCGCGGCGGTGCCGCTCCTCGGTCCGGGGGAGGGCTCGAGGGTCTTGCCCAGCGCGTGCAGGGTCTCCGCGGCTCGATGCACATCGACAGCCCCGAGGGCGGCCCGACCATCGTGACGGTCACGGTGCCGGTCTCCGCCTGACGGCCGCCTGATCCGACGGCGGACCGGGCGAGGAACCGGGGCGCGATCGCCGGCCGCATAGTCTGAAGGGCGTGACCGATCAGCCGTCCCCGTTGCGCGTGATCCTCTTCGAGGACTCGATCCTGCTGCGCGAAGGGCTCGTGCGCCTGTTCGCCGAGGCGGGATTCGAGACCGTCGGCGCGCATGCCGACGCCGAAGACGTGGTGGAACGCACCGGAGCGGCCGCGGCGGAGGTCGCCGTGCTCGACGTGCGGATGCCTCCCACGTTCCGCGACGAGGGCATCCGCGCGGCGCTCGCGCTGCGGCAGGCGCTCCCGGAGGTGGGCATCCTCGTCCTCAGCCAGTACGTCGAGGGGATCTACGCCCGGGAGCTGCTCGGCGCGGGCGACGGCGGCGTCGGATACCTCCTCAAGGACAGGGTGACCTCGCTCGAGGAGCTGTCCGCGGCGGTCCGTCAGGTGAGCCGGGGCGGCACGGTGCTGGATCCGCGCGTGGTGCAGCAGCTGATGCGCACGGGACCGGATCCGGTCGGCGGTCTCACCCCGCGGGAGCGCGAGGTGCTCGAGGCGATGGCCGAGGGGCGCAGCAACGTCTCGATCGCCGCGGGCATGGGCGTCGGTGTGGGAGCGGTCGAGAAGAACGTCTCCGCGATCTTCGCCAAACTCGGCCTCGAGGACTCCGGCACGGATCACCGACGGGTGCTGGCCGTGCTCGCGTACCTGCAGAAAGACCCCCGTCCCTGAGCGGAACGGGGGCCTTTCGCTGCAGCGGTGTCAGGCCGCGATGTGCGACACGAGGAACCAGCGGTCCTTCTCGAGGCCGCGCTGGATCTCGATCGCGACGTCCTGGCTGGTGAGGTCGATCTCGTCGAGGCCTTCGACGGCGGCCTTGACGTTCACGAGGATCGCGTCGATGTCGGCGATCACGGCGCGGACGAGGTCGTCCGAACGGGTGAATCCGGCGGGCACCTGGGTGGCGCCGGCCTTCTCGGCGACGACCGCGGCGCGGGCGTCGATCGGCAGGCCGAGGGCGACGATGCGCTCCGCGGCGGTGTCGGCGAAGTCGCCGGCGTGGTCGACGATCACGTCGAGCAGCTCGTGCACGCCGACGAAGTTCGCGCCGCGCACGTGCCAGTGCGCCTGCTTGCCGTTCACGGTGAGGGCCTGCAGACCCAGCACGACCGGGGTCAGGAACTGGGCGGCGCCGGCCGCGACGGTCGGGTCGACGGAGGTTGCGGTGATGGTCTCGGCGTTGCTCATGATGTCTCCTCGGTGATCGTTCGGATCCGTGCGTGCTGATGTCTTGACCCCAACGCTACTCGGCTCAGAATGTTCCGCAAGCAAGCTGAGGCAACGCTAACCCGCAGGTCAAGAGGTATTTCGGCAAGGCTTGCCTTCCTCACGGATCCGCGGGTCCACCGCGTGGACGACGGGAGGTCACAGCGATCCGGGATACCTTCGTCAGGTGGCAACAGCTGGTACCTCCTCCCGTGCGGCCCTGCGCCGACTCCGCAGCTCCGATGCACAGGGCGCATCCGCCGCGCAGAAGGTCGGATCGAACTTCATCCCGCATGTGCAGGGTCTGCGCGCGATCGCGGTTCTCGCCGTCGTGCTCTACCACTTCTGGCCGGGACGGCTGAGCGGCGGCTACGTCGGCGTCGACATCTTCTTCGTGATCTCCGGCTTCCTGATCACGGCGCATCTCGCCCGTGAGCTGAACGCCACGGGGCGGGTGAATCTCGGCCAGTTCTGGGCGCGACGCGCCCGTCGTCTGCTGCCGGCCTCGCTGCTCGTGCTGCTGTTCTGCGCCATCGTCGCGGCGATCCCCGTGCTGTCGCCGCTGTCCCAGCTCCCCGCGGAGCTGCAGGAGATCGTCGCCTCCACCTTCTACGTGGAGAACTGGTTCCTCGCGCTGAACTCGGCCGACTACCTCGCCCACTCGGGCGATCCGACCATGGTGCAGCACTACTGGTCGCTCTCTCTCGAGGAGCAGTTCTACGTGCTCTGGCCGCTGATCATGCTGCTCGCGGCATGGATCGCGGTGAAGTACTTCCGTGGTTCCCGCCTGCGCGCGGCGGCCGTCGCGATCGGCGTCGTCTCGGTGGCCTCGTTCGTGTTCTGCGTGTGGTTCACCATCACGAACCCCGCACCCGCTTACTTCGTCACGTTCGGCCGCATGTGGCAGTTCGGCGTCGGCGCCGTGCTCGCCCTCGTCCCTCGTCTGCGCGTGACCAATGCGATCGGCAGCTTCGTTCTGGGCTGGGGCGGCATCATCGTGCTGCTCGTCGTGATCTACCGCTTCGACGCGCAGACGCCGTTCCCCGGGTACATGGCTGCGATCCCCACGCTCGCGGCGGCGGCGATCATCGCCGCCTCGAACACCGAGCGCTGGTGGTACCCGACCCGCATCCTGGCGATCCGCCCGATGCGCTTCACGGGCGACATCTCATACAGCCTGTATCTGTGGCACTGGCCGCTGATCATCATCGCGCCGTCCCTGCCGTTCTGGGGTCTCTCGATCTACCACCGCATCGCGCTGGTCGGCATCTGCTTCCTGCTCGCCTGGCTCACCAAGAAGTTCGTCGAGGATCCGTCGCGCACCTGGAAGCCGCTGACCTCGCGCAAACCCCGGCTGTCGCTGTGGGCGGCCCTCGCCGCGATGGTGATCGTCGCCGGCACCGCCGGCGCAGGCTGGGCCGCGAACGCGGGCACGTACCAGCAGGGCGTTCAGGCCATCGCCGAGCTCCGCGCGAACCCGCCCGTGTGCTTCGGGGCGGCGGCTGTCCTCGACGAGTCCTGCGCGGGCACCAAGACCGACCAGATCCTGCCCGCCCCCGGTTTCGCCGGGGTGGACCGCCCCGAGCAGTCGCAGTGCTTCGTGCAGCTCAACGACGCGCGCGCGGTCTCGTGCGAGTTCGGATCGAAGGATCCGAACGCCAAGCAGGTCGCCCTGATCGGCGACAGCCACGCCTATCAGCTGCTCACGACCTTCCAGGGCATCGCCGAGAAGGAGGGGTGGCACCTCACCACCTACTTCAAGGGCGCCTGCCCGTGGAACACCACGCCGCTGTCCACCGGCGGGGCGTTCGGCGACGCGTGCACGCAATACCGTGCGGCGGTGGCGAAGCAGCTCAAGCAGAAGCACTTCGACGCGATCTTCACCGCGGCCCTCTCCACGACGCCGTACGCGGCGGGGGATCACGGATCCTCCTACGACGCGGCGGTCGCCGGATACCGCGAGGCATGGGCCACGCAGACTGCGAAGGGCACCCCCGTGATCACCGTGGTCGACAACCCGGTATGGGAGACCGACCCGAACAAGTGTCTGCGCACGCGCGCGCAGAGCGCCTGCGACGGTGCGCGCTCCGACCTGCTCACCGAGAAGGATCCGCTGCGCGCGGCGGCGGACGGCCAGAAGGACGTCACGCTGCTGGACTTCACGAAGGTCTTCTGCGACGACGAGAACTGCCGCGCCGTCGTCGGCGGCGCGAACATCTACCGGGATCAGGACCACATCACCGTCACCTTCGCGAACTCGCTCGCGCCGCAGTACACGGCGGCGCTCAAGAGCGCGATGGGGATCGGCTGACCGGATCCGCGCGCGGGGAGAGGGCGGATAGGGTCGCAGTATGAGCGACGACGCCACGATCCTGTCCCTGCCCGGCCGCACCCCCGCGATCGATCCGTCCGCGTTCCTCGCCGCCGGGGCGCGCGTGATCGGGGCTGTGACGCTCGGCGAGGGATCCAGCGTCTGGTACAACGCGGTGCTGCGCGCCGACTCCGACACGATCGCGATCGGGGCGGGCAGTAACGCGCAGGACAACGTCTCCGTGCACGTCGACGAGGGCCATCCGGTCGTGATCGGGGATGACGTCTCGATCGGGCACAACGCGGTCGTGCACGGCTGCACGATCGGCGACGGTTCGCTGATCGGCATGGGCGCCGTGGTGCTCTCGGGTGCCGTGATCGGCTCGGAGTGCCTGATCGCCGGCGGCGCACTGGTGCTCTCCGGAACGGAGGTGCCCGACGGCTCTCTCGTCGCGGGGGTGCCGGCCAAGGTCCGCCGCGCGCTCACCGCGTCCGAGCGCGAAGGGCTCAGGGAGAACGCGCGGGTCTATCGCGGGCATTCGACGACGCATCGCGAGGCCATGCCCGCCTGACCCCGTGCGCGAGGCGTCCTCGATCGATCACAGAGACCGGTAGTCTCGAAGATCCGGGGCGGTGGCCAAGCTGGTGAAGGCAGTGGGCTCATAACCCAACGATCGCGGGTTCAAGTCCCGCCCGCCCCACCGTCGGTGACGACATACGCGCCTTGGGTCGCCCCCGGTTCTCGGGTCGCCAAGAGAACAGAGCGGAGACCCCTACGGGGCCTCCGCTCGCCGCCCTGTTCAGTCAGCTTTGTCACCTGTGCGGCGGGGCGAGCCGAGGCGGCTCGTGAGGTTCGAGCCAACGAGGAAGGCGAGGAGCCCAACCAAGAGATAGCTGGCAAGCCCTCTCCCTTCCGCGCTATCGAGAGTGTTCGTCGACGTCAACCACGCCAGGACGCCGAACCACACGAGAACAGGCACAACGGCGAGGATCGTGCCAAGCTTTCGCCCGATCCTTCCCACCAGCGCGCCCCACCCGAGAAGAATGACCCCAACGAGGAAGTAGCTCATAGTCGGGCCTAGCACTTCCTGATCCAGGGCCACCACACACCTGCAGGTCCGCCGAGTCCGACGACGTAGTGGATCGAGATGCAGTTTCCGCCAGCCAGTTGAGTCGTGCCGATCGCGGCGACGGTCGTGCATGCGATCTGCAGGGCCTTCGCGAACGGCACGGGCGACTTGCTCAAGCCCCCGGCGCAGGCGGCGTATCCACCGATGGCCGCATAGCTCTCGGCCTTGTTCAGGCGGACCTGAATATACGGGCCATAGAAGTTGACCGTGGGATCCGCGACAACGGGGAACGATGCTCCCGTCGTGTCAACGATCTGGGTCAGCGTCGATCCCGTGATCTCGTAGTGCGTGGGGAGCGACCGGCCCTCGGCGTCGATCGCCCACGGTGCATCGATTCCGCCCAGAAACTTCTCCCCGTCCGAGATGCTGACCGTCCCGTCATCGAGGGGTAGCAGCTGTGCACCTACTGCAAACGTCCACTGCGGCCGTGCGTCCGTCGCGTCCGCAAGGACTGCTGCGAAACGTGTTGTGCCCTCTCCCGGGTGACTGGCCGCATACGTGACCGAATCGTCCTGCACCGTCGCGTACTGACCCGAGTCGGAAGCCACGGCATTCTTTGACGCCCCCATGGTGACCGACAAGTCGCTGCCGTTCACATCGACCGTCGCGCCGTCCTGAACGACTGGTGACGGTGCTTCGGCGGGGGTCGGCGCTCCCACCGCAGCGAGCTCTGCCTTCTCGATGACATCAGCTACGGAATCGTCATCGATGGCCGTCGCGTCCTGCCCGCTCGAATCGGCCCGGTGTGTAGAGGCCATAGCAGGGGGAGCGGTCACCGCTGCCCCGAACGCTATCGCGACGACGAGCCCCCCGCCTGCGAACGTCGTGCTCAATCTGTGCGTGCTCATGATTCTCCAGTCGTCGTACAGTTACGGCGGCCCGAGCATCACCACACTATTTCGAAACTGGATCCAAAATCTGTCCCCCATTCGGAGGACAAGTATCACAACAGCCACAGCACGCTTCTCGCCGCCATAACCCAACGATCGTAGGTTCAAGTCCCGCCCGCCCCACCGGATCCGTTCTCCGCACCCGGCGGGGCTCCACAGGCGGATCAGTCGTGCATCGCGTCCTTGACGTGCTCCCCGACCTTCTTCACGTCGTCCTTGAGGTTCTCTCCGGCCTCCTTCAGATCGGCCTTGGCCTGATCCATCCAACCCTCGTTCTCGAGCTTCTCGTTGTCGGTGACCTTGCCGACGCCCTCCTTGATCTTTCCCCCCATCTTCTCGGCGGCGTTCTTCGCGTGATCGGCAGCGCTCATGGCCTGCCTCCTCTCGTGTGTGTCGTGACCACACGCTCGCAGGCCCGCCCTGCGATCGCGAGGGGGTTGACGACCGTGCCCGGCATCGCTATCGCGAGGTGAGCGTACCCTTGCGGGTACGTAACGAATAAGGTACATTCAAGCCATGGATGCAGTTCTGCAGGCTCTCGCCGACGCGAACCGTCGCGTCGTGCTGAGCATCCTCCGCGATCACGAGGCGACGGCGGGCGAACTCGCCGACGCGCTGCCGATCGCGCGCCCCGGGGTCTCGCGGCATCTGCGCGTGCTGCGCGAGGCGGGGCTGGTCGACGTGCGGCAGGACGCGCAGCGTCGCATCTATCGTCTGCGCCCCGAGGCGCTCGTCGACCTCGACGACTGGCTCGAGGAGTATCGCGATCTGTGGGTGCAGCGCCTGGACGCCCTGCACACCGAGATCGCCCGAGGGAAGAAGGACAGGACATGATCGCGACCGGGACGATGTGGGATCTCGACGACGCGCATGGCGCCATCCGTGTCGAGGACGTCTACGAGACCGACGTGGACGACCTCTGGCGGGCGTGCACGGATCCCGAGCGGCTGGCGCGCTGGATCGTCCAGGTGGCCGGCGACTTCCGGGTCGGAGGCATGCTGGAGGCCACGTTCACGAGCACGTGGACCGGAGCGATGCGCATCGACGTCTGCGAGGCTCCGCACCACCTCGTGGTCACTCAGGAACCCGGCACCGATGAGGAGACCGTGATCGAGGCCTGGCTGTCCGCCGATGGGGCCAGGTCCCGGCTGGTCGTGGAGGAGCGCGGACTCGGCGTCGGCGTGCTGCACTTCCACGCGGCCGGCTGGCAGGTGCATCTCGAGGATCTCGGCCGCTCCCTGCGATCCGCCGCCGGTGCACATCCCTCCGGCTGGTCCGCCGAAGAGCCCGCGCCCGCCTGGAAGGAGCGCTGGCAGGCGCTTCTCCCCGAGTACGAGGCGGTGCGCGCCAGCTGATCGCCCGCGCGCACCGCGCCCGTTCCGGGTTCGCTCAGCGCGCTCGGCGGTCGTGCGCCAGGTCCACGAGGTGCTCGAGCACGCGCCCCGCACGCAGACCGTTGTGCTCGTGCTCACTCGTGACCCACAGACGCAGGTCGGGAAGCAGGGCCGCGGTCTCGAGGGAGAACTCGATCGGCACGTAGGGGTCGTTCACGTAGACCGAGGCCGCGCCGCGTGCGCCGGAGGCTGCGAGGGCGGCAGGATCGTAGATCGCGGGCCACTCGTGATCGGCGAGCGCGAGGGCGACATCGCGCCAGGGCTGGAAAGCGGGGACCGTCTCCGTCCAGTCGCGTCGGATGTGCTCGCCCGTGAACAGCGTGACGTCCTCGACGAAGTCGGCCGGCTCCACACGCTCGGCCGACCAGCCGGTGACGTGTCCGTTCGCGTAGCTGGACTCGTGGAACACGAAGTACAGCGGATTGCGTCCGCCGAACGGCATCGCGGCCGCGAGGTCGTAGCGGAACGCGTTGGTCGCGGGATCCAGCTCGAGCAGCTGCCAGAGCGTCTGCCAGCCGTCGTTGGTGCCGAGGGCGGATCCCACCGAGCGGAGCCGCGACGGCGAGACGACCTCGCCGGACGGGAGCAGGATGTCGCCGGACTCCGCGAGATCCACCAGACGGCGCATCCGCTCGCGATGCTCCGGGAAACGCCGGTAGTAGCGCTCGGAGGCGTCGCGCATCTTGTCGTAGCAGAGCGCGTACACCTCGTCGGGGCCGCGGGTCACGGTGCTGAGGCCTCCGGTGAGGTACGCGCGGTCGATCGACGAGGCGTCCGTGGAGAGGTAGGCGAGCGTCGTGAACCCGCCGAAGGACTGCCCGAGCACGTTCCAGCGGTCCGCACCCAGGTGCGCCCGCAGGGCCTCGCAGTCCCGCACGATGGCATCCGCGCGCAGGTGCGTGAGGTGCTCGGCGACCGCCTCCGCGCCGCGGGAGAGGATGCCGTCGCCGACGGGCGTGGAGCGCCCGGTTCCGCGCTGATCGATCATGACGACGCGGTGGTGCGCGAGCGCCTGATCCAGCCAGGACGGCGCGGCGGGCGCATGCAGCGCGCGCGGGGCCTCGGATCCCGGGCCTCCCTGCAGGAACACCAGGTAGGGGAGATCCTCGCCGCCTTCGCGGGAGACGACCGAGGCGAACACGTCGATCGTCCTGGTGTCGGAGAGATCCGACCACACCAGGGGCACCGTGAGCGTGTGCTCCTCGAGGGTGAGGTCCATCATCCGGCGGCGGATCACAGGGGCGGCAGAGATCGTCATCACATCACATTCCCGATGTAGGAGTACTTCACGAACACTTCCGCGGCCAGGCCCGACTCCTCCAGGAGGCCTTGCACCGCGCTCATCATGTATTTCGCGTCCCACCCCATGTAGAGGAAGTGGTCGGCGTCGAGCTCGTCCCAGGTGCCGTTCCACGCCTTCTCGCCGTAGATCGGTCCGCCGTTGCGGGCGTTGAACGCGTCGAGGGCCTCGCGGGTGTCCGTCCAGCCTCGCCGGAAGACCCGGTTGAACAGGTACTTGACGTCGGGCACCTCCCAGCGCTCACCGCGGTACTCGACGTAGTCGAACTCGCGCTCCCAGCCGGTCGGCCATCCTCGGCGTCGCACGGCGTCGAGGATCGGGGTGAGCCCGTCATCGTCGATCTCGACGACGGCGGGCCGGCGCCAGACCTGCACGAACGCATCGGTGAGCGCCGCCGTGCGCTCGGCGATGGCGGCGGTGCCCCATGAGTCGAGCCCGGCCAGCGCACTGTTCTCGTCGACGCGGCTGCGGCGATAGGCGTCGCGCTTGTCCGGGAAGGACGCGCCGTAGATGCGCTCGGCGAGGTGCTCCTCGAGCAGGGTCAGGTTGCCCAGGGTCCCGGCGAGGGCGCGGTGGCTGTTCTGCTCGTCCTCGGAGTACTCGCTCCAGGGGCGCACGCCGTCGCCCGACCACGCGTCATGCGGAGCGGTCGGCACGATGTGCTCGACGTCGAAGCCGTGCGGATCCGCGACGCCCTCGATCCGGCCCAGCACATACAGCGCATGCGGCAGATCGGTGAACTTGAGCGCGACCCGGATGCGCTCGTCGGAGGGCGTGATCCGGGCGAACGCCCGCAGCAGCTCCTCGGGCCCCTGCGACCGGGCGCGGCACAGCCGGGCGATGAGGCGGTCGTTGGGGATCCCGACCACGGCACGGCGCAGCAGCAGCGACTGGATCCGCTCCAGCGTCTGCACCAGCTCATCCTTCGAGATCGCGCCGAGCCGGTGATCCCGGTAGGCGCTGAGCACCAGGGGATAGGTCGAGCGGCCGAAGGTGTTGACGTAGGCCAGTTGGCGGCGGATCTCCGGATCCTGCTCCTGGGAGGGATCAAGGAGGATCCGGTAGATGTCGGAGTACTCGCGCCAGACGCGGGCCTGGGCGGGCAGATCCTCCAGGCCCATGTGCGGGAACTCGTGCCGGAAGGCGCTGTAGACGCCGTGCTCGCCGGCGACCGAGACCTCCCGTCCCGTGGTCATGATGAGGAAGTGGCGCCAGAACGCGCCGATCGCCTCGCCGGTGTTGCGCTCGATCGGCAGCCAGAACTCCTCCTCGACCTGCTGCTGCTCCGCATGCGACAGCCCCATGAGGATGTAGTTGTGGATCAGCTCGTGATCGCGCAGCGGCTCGCCCGTGGAGTTGAGGCTCTCGAAGATCTGCTGCGCGTTGGCGGCCTCGCCGAGGGTGATCGAGACGTGCTCGAGCTTCTGAAGACCCCGCCAGATCCGCGGCGCCTCGTCGGCGTGCACCTGGGAGCGGAAGAAGGCGTAGTTGTCGTCGAATCGCGACTCGGGCAGCTCGGCGCCGCGGCGATCCAGCACGACAGACTCGAACAGGCCCGCCCATGCCTCGTGCGGGCGGAGCTTGGTGCGGCTCGCGTCGTCGGGGCGTACGAGCACCCGCGACAGTTCGGCGGCGAACGGCGGATCGGTGTCGCGTACGGCATGGTGCAGCGCGGCGATGAGCAGCATGAGCGTCGTGATGCGCTGCTGACCGTCGATGAGGATCAGGTCGGCGTCGGGGTGGGCGTGGTCCTCGGCGGAGAGGATCGAGCCGATGAAGTGCCGATGGGCGTCGTCCTCGTCCGCCACGGCGCGGATGTCCGACAGGAGCTTCTCGCAGCCGCCGATGTCCCACCGGTACTGGCGCTGGTAGACGGGCACGACGATGGTCGTCGCGGGGGAGGAGAGCCACTCGATCGTTGAGACTGCGGTTGCTTCGACGTTGGTGGCCGTGCTCATGCTGCTGTGCTTCTCCTCGGATCGCGTGCTGCTCGGACCAGTCTATTCAGGCCCCGGCGGGGGCCGGATATTCACGGCCCACGTCCCGGGGGCGTCGAAACGGCGCTGTTAGGCTGTCCTAAGAAGGGCCTGTTAAAACGTGCTGGCCCCTTATGAAAGGACATGACTCGCTCATGGCATACATCAAGTCCGCCGCCCTCGAAGACAAGGGCTTCGTCGTCCTCGACAGCTACAACCAGGAGCTCGACCCCAAGGAGTGGCTCGACATCGAGTACAACGACTGGAAGTCCTCCGGCGACACCCGCTTCGCGCCTCTCGCGTCCGCCAAGGGCGAGATCGAGTGCAACGGCTTCTGGAACCACGTGCCGCCGCGCACGGACAAGGACGGCGTCTGGATCGACGAGCAGACCGCCAAGGCCCCGAACCTCACGCGCCGCGCGCAGGAGCCGGGCGCCAACGTCGGTCGCTGCCGTGTCATCGAGCTGCAGCCGACGCCCTACGGCGAGTGCCTCTACAACCTCCACCAGGACGACAACAACCGCCTGAACCCGGACGGCACCGGCTGGGTCGTGCGCGGCTTCTTCAACCTCACCGACGACAAGGACAGCTACTTCGTCCTGCGCGAGAACCGCACCGACCCGAGCGTCGAGTACCGCATCGCCCTCCCGGCGGGTGCGCAGCTGATCGTCGACACGCAGCGCCTCTGGCACGCCGCCACCCACAACGGCACCGAGCCGCGCTACTGCCTGATCACGTCGTGGACCTCGGGCCCTGAGCTGGACGCCTACATCGAGAAGTACCACGGCACCCAGGACGTGGCGAACTACGAGGTCGCGCAGGAGATCCTCGACGCGGGATACGAGGAGCAGGCGCGTCGCGACGCCGCCCGCGCCGCGTACTACGCCGCCAAGGGCCAGCAGGAGAAGATCGCGATGAGCGAGGCCTGAGCCTCCTGGTCCCTGAGCCTGTCGACGGGCCCTGAGCCTGTCGGAGGGCCCATAGGCGGTCCCCGGTGCTGCGGCGCCGGGGACCGTTGCCTTTTCGCAATGAGTTACACAGTTGTGATTTCGCTGAGGATCGGTGAGAATGGGCGCATAACCGCATACCCGCCGTGCTTCGCGGATCAGGTCGTAGGGGAAGACGCACCTGATGAAACGGAGAGACCATGGCGACAGCACAAGCACGCGGAGTGGTGTACATCCACTCCGCACCGCGCGCGCTCTGCCCGCACCTGGAATGGGCGGTCGGACGCGCTATCGGGCGCGCCGTCAACTTCGAGTGGTCGGAGCAGCCCGTCCTCGACGGCGCCCGTCGGGCGGAGTTCTACTGGGACGGCCCTGTGGGCACCGGCGCCGCTCTCGCGACCGCGATCCGCGGCTGGGAGCACCTGCGCTTCGAAGTGACCGAGGACCCGACGCCGCGCAGCGACGGCGGCCGCTGGCTGCACACGCCCGACCTGGGCGTGCACTACGCGCAGACGGACGCGGCCGGGAACATCGTCGTGGGCGAGGACCGGATCCGCTACGCGATCGAGATCGCCGCGGGCAGTCCGGTCGAGCTGCAGCGCGAGCTCGATGTCGCCCTCGGCTCCGCCTGGGACGAGGAGCTGGAGCCGTTCCGGCACGCGAGCGATGACGCCCGCGTCGTCTGGCTCCACAAGGTCGGATAGCGGAGTCGGCGGTCGGAGAGGACTCGTGTGATCCGGTCCCGAGGGCCGGGTCACACGAAGGGACGAGGATCGGAGGAGGCGCGATTATCGGGAGTCGGAGAGCAACGACCCGGAACTCGAGAAAGCGTATCCCCGGTCCGCAACCGGAGAGATAACAGAACAGCACAACCGAAGAGAACGAGAATCGCCCCGACCGCTTCGATGAGGAAGCGACCGGGGCGATTGTCGTCGATGCGGGGGCTCAGCCGTCGTAGGAGCGGAACGCGACGACCGCGTTGTGGCCGCCGAAGCCGAACGAGTTGCTGATCGCGAGCTGAGGACCGTCGCCGAGCGGCTGCGTCTCGCCGGAGAGCTTGAACGGCACCGCCGGATCCGGCTCGGTCATGTTGATCGTCGGCGGGGCGACGCGGTCGCGCAGCGCGAGGATAGTGAAGACCGCCTCGAGCGCGCCGGTGCCGCCGAGCAGGTGCCCGGTGGATGCCTTGGTTGCCGACACGGGGATCTCGTCGATCCGGTCGCCGAACACGCGCCTCAGGGCGCCGTACTCGTTCGGGTCGCCGACCGGGGTCGAGGTGGCGTGCGCATTGATGTGCGTGACCTCGTCGGGGCTCGCGCCGGCCTGCGCCAGCGCCTGCTCGACGGCGCGCGCGGCGCCGTGACCCTCGGGGTCGTTGCCGGTGATGTGGTACGAGTCGGCCGAGACGCCGCCGCCCACCACGTACGCGTAGATCTTCGCGCCTCGGGCCTTGGCGTGCTCCTCGGTCTCCATGACGAGAGCGGCACCGCCCTCGCCCATGACGAAGCCGTCGCGGTCGATGGCGCCGGGCCGCGAGGCGTGCTCCGGGTCGTCGTTGCGGCGCGAGAGCGCCTGTGCGGACGCGAACGACGCCATCGTGATCGGATGGATCGCGGATTCTGCGCCACCGGCGATCACGACGTCCGCGAGGCCGTCCTGCAGGTGCTCGTACGCGTTCGCGATCGACTCGGTGCTGGAGGCGCACGCGCTCACGACCGTGCGGGCGAAGGCCTTCGCGCCGAAGTGCAGCGACAGGTTGCCGGCGCCGGCGTTCGGCATGAGCATCGGGACCGTGAGCGGCATGACCCGGCGCGGTCCCTTCTCGCGCAGCGTGTCCCAGGCGTCCAGGAGCGTCCAGAGACCGCCGATGCCCGTGGCCCAGTCGATGCCCAGGCGCTCGGGGGCGATGTCGGGGGCGCCCGCGTCCTCCCACGCCTCACGTGCTGCGATCAGGGCGAACTGCACGGACGGGTCGAGGCGCTTGGCCTCGTGCCGCGGCAGGACCTCCTCGGGGCGGACGGAGGCCTCTGCGGCGAACGTCACCGGGAGCTGGTGCTCGGCGACCCAGTCGTGGGTCAGAGTGTGCGTGCCGGAGACGCCGGCGAGCAGGTTGGCCCAGTTCTCCGGGGCGGTGCCGCCCAGGGCGGACGTGGCACCGATGCCGGTGACGACGATGCGCTTGGTCATGCGTGATCCTTCTCAGGGAGCGGGTGGGGGGATCCGGGTCCTTCGACGTGCTCGGGGACCGGTGAGGGCGGAAGAGGAGGATGCCACGCCCCGCGGAATGCGGGGGTGGCATCCGCAGGTGTCACTCCTGGCCGGCGACGATGAAGTTCACGGCGTCTCCGACGGTCTTGAGGTTCTTGACCTCGTCGTCGGGAATGGTGACGCCGAACTTCTCCTCCGCGTTGACGACGATCGTCATCATGGAGATCGAGTCGATGTCCAGGTCATCGGTGAAGGACTTCTCCAGAGCGACCTCCGAGGCGTCGATGCCGGTCTCGTCGGTGATGAGCTCTGCAAGGCCAGCGAGGACCTCGTCGTTGCTGAAGGCCATGATTTCCTCTTTCTATGGGTGGTTTCGAACCGGTGAACAGTCTAGGAGGTCGCGTCAGCCCGCTCAGGGCAGGACGACGACCTGCGCGCCGAACACCAGACCCGCGCCGAAGCCGATCTGCAGGGCGAGGCCGCCGCTGAGCTCGGGGTGCTCCTGCAGCAGGCGGTGCGTGGCGAGCGGGATGGACGCCGCGGAGGTGTTCCCGGTGGTCTCGATGTCGCGCGCGATCACGGTGGTCTCGGGCAGCTTCAGCTGCTTGGCGAACTCGTCCACGATGCGCATGTTGGCCTGGTGCGGGATGAACGCGGCCAGATCCGAAGCCTCGACGCCAGCCTGCTCGAGCGCCTGCTTCGCGACCTTCGCCATCTCCCAGACGGCCCAGCGGAACACGGTCGGCCCCTCCTGGCGGAGCGTCGGCCAGGGCGCCTGTCCGTCGCGGAACTCGGTGAGGGTGTGGTTCATGCCGACCGCATCGGCCTTCGACCCGTCCGAGCCCCACACGGTGGCGGAGATCCCGGGGGTGTCGCTGGGGCCGATCACGACTGCGCCCGCGCCGTCGCCGAGCAGGAAGGAGATGCTCCGGTCGGTGGGGTCGACGATGTCGGAGAGCTTCTCGGCGCCGATGACGAGCGCGTGCTTCGCGGCTCCCGCGCGGATCAGCGCGTCCGCCTGGGCGACCGCGTAGGCGTAGCCCGCGCAGGCGGCGTTGATGTCATAGGCCGCGGCCGGGTTCGCGCCCACCCGGTCCGCCACGATGGCGGAGACGGAAGGGGTCTGCTTCGGGTTGCTGATCGTCGCGACGATGACGACGTCGATGTCCGAGGGGGCGACGCCCGACTTCTCGATGGCCTCGACCGCGGCCGCGGTGGAGAGGTCGATCGCATCGGTCTCGGGGACCGCACGCGTGCGGGTGATGATGCCGGTGCGCTGACGGATCCACTCGTCGCTCGAGTCGATCGGCCCGATGAGGTCGTCGTTCGGCACGGCATTCTCACCACGGGCCGCGCCGACGGAGTAGATGCGGGTGAACGCGGGGCCTGTGGCCTGCTTGAGCGTGGTCATGCTGCTTCTCCGTTGTTCGAGGTGCCGTCGAGCAGCGCCGCCGCCGCGTCGAGGTCGTCCGGGGTCTTCACGGCGACCGCGGGGACGCCGCGCAGGCCGCGCTTCGCGAGGCCGGTGAGGGCGCCGGCGGGGGTGAGCTCGATGAGGCCCGTGATCCCGTTGTCGGCGAACGAGGCCATGCAGAGGTCCCAGCGCACGGGGGAGGAGACCTGGGTCACCAGGTTCTCCAGCGCGGTCGTGCCGTCGGTGAGGACGGATCCGTCCTTGTTGGTCCAGAGCGTCACCGTCGGGTCCGCCGCGTCGACGCCGGAGACGGCCTCGCGCAGGGTGTCGACGGCCGAGGCCATGTACTGCGTGTGGAACGCCCCGGCGACCTGCAGCGCGATCACGCGGGATCCGCGGACGGGTGCTTCGGCCAGCGCGGCGAGGGCGGGCAGGGCGCCGGCGGCCACGATCTGTCCGCCGCCGTTGTAGTTGGCGGGGGTGAGGTCGAGGTCGGAGAGCAGCGCGAGCACCGCCTCCTCGTCGCCGCCCAGGACCGCGCTCATGCCGGTCGGCGTCCTGCCGGCGGCATCCGCCATGGCGCGTCCACGGATGCCGACCAGGCGCATGGCGGTCTCGGCGGGGATCACACCGGCGTCCGCGACGGCTGCGAACTCGCCGACCGAGTGCCCGGCGATGCCGTCGGGACCACGCCCGGCGCGCGCCCGGAGGGCCTTCGCGGCGACGAGCGAGGCGGCGACGATGAGCGGCTGTGCGATCCGGGTGTCGCGGATCGTGTCGGCGTCCGAGACCGTGCCGTGCTGGACCAGGTCGACCTCGGCGGCCTCCGAGTAGAGCGCGAGGTCTTCGGCGACGCCGTCGAGCTCGAGCCAGGGGGAGAGGAAACCAGGGGTCTGGGAGCCCTGTCCAGGGCATGCGAAGACGATCACGTTCCCAGTCTGCCAACGATTCGCCGGATTCGGTGGCTCAACCCTCACAAGAATCCGCAGATCGGTTATCCGAGTCGTACAACGCTTTCTTCGGCGACCGGGCAGAGAGGTCAGCGGAGCCGACGAGGACGGAGCCCGCGGCGGACCGGATCCGCCGTGCCGATCGTGCCGAGCACGAGAGCGGTCTGCAGGATGAACGCCTCTCGCGGGCCGGTCGCGTCCCAGCCGATCACCTCACTGATCCGCTTGAGGCGATAGCGCACGGTGTTGGGGTGCACGAACAGCTCGCGCGCGGTGGCCTCGAGCGAGCGGCCGTTGTCGAGATAGCTCCACAGCGTGGTCACGAGGTCGGTGGAGTGATCGTGCAGCGGGCGGAACACGCGCTCGATGAGCGTCTGCTTGGCCAGCGGGTCTCCGGCGATCGCGCGCTCCGGCAGCAGTTCGTCGGCGTCCACCGGACGCGGCGCGCCGCGCCAGGCGCGTGCCACGGCGAACCCGGCGAGGGCCGCACGGGCGCTCTGCCCGGCGTCCACGAGCGCGGCGACCGCGGGGCCGACCACGACGTGCCCGGGGCCGAACGAGGGCTCGAAGGTACGCGCGATCTCCGCGAAGGAGAACTCCTCCGGCTCTGCGGTCTCGGCGGCTTCCTCTCCCGCGGCGGGCTTGGCCCGCCCGACGACGAGCACGAGCCGGGATCCCTGCACGCCGATCAGCACGTCGACCGCGAGCTTGCGGGCGGTGCGGCGCACCTGGTCCACGTCGAACTGGGGCGGCGTGGTGCCCACGATCACGCAGACCTCGCCGTGGCCGTGCCAGCCGAGGGCCGCGATGCGGCTGGGCAGCTCCTCGTCGGCCTCGCCCGTGAGGATCGAGTCGACGACGAGCGCCTCCAGGCGCGCGTCCCACAGACCTCTGGCCTCGGCGGCGCGCGCGTAGACGTCGGCGGCCGCGAAGGCCACGTCCCGCGAGTACAGCAGGATCGCGTCGCGCAGGTGCTGGCCGTTGCCTGCCACGCGCTCCTCGGTCACCTCGACGGTGACGCGGATGAGCTGGAGCGTCTGCTGCAGGCTGACGCTGCGCAGCAGCTCACGAGGGGCGGCGGCGAAGATGTCGGCGGCGATCCACGGCGTGGACGTCGGATCGTCGTACCACTGGATGAACGAGGTGATGCCGGCCTGGGCCACCAGCCCGACGGCGGAGCGTCGGGCCGGTGGCATCTCGGCGTACCACGGCAGCGAATCCTCGAGACGCTGCAGGGTCGCCGTGGCGAGGTCCCCGGAGATGCGGCGCAGCCACGCCAGCGTCTCCTCCTTGGTCATCTCGGGAGGTCTGCTCATCGTGCCGCGCGGGTCAGCTCTCGCCGCCGGCGTTGCCGCTGGTGCCCGCGTTCACGTTGTACAGGTCGTACTTCGCGATCGCCTGGCCCACGACGGAACGGTCGATGCGACCCTCGTCGGCCAGCGCCTGGAGAGCGCGGACGACCATGGACGGCCCGTCGATCTTGAAGAAGCGACGTGCGGCGGCGCGGGTGTCGGCGAAGCCGAATCCGTCGGCGCCGAGCGTGTAGTACGCGCCGGGGACCCACTGGCGGATCTGGTCCTGGACCGCGTGCATGTAGTCGCTCGTCGCGATGAACGGGCCCTGGGCGTCCTTCAGCTTCTCGGTGAGGTAGGCCGCCTGCGGCTCCTCCTCCGGGTGCAGGAAGTTGTGCTCGTCGGCGGCGAGGCCGTCACGGCGCAGCTCGGTCCACGACGTGACCGACCAGACATCGGCGGACACGCCCCAGTCCGCGAGCAGCAGCTCCTGGGCCTCGATCGCCCACGGCACGCCCACGCCGGACGCGAGCAGCTGCACGCGCTGGCCCTCGCCGGATCCGACCGAGATGCGGTGCAGGCCCTTGCGGATCCCCTCCACGTCCACGTCCTCGGGCTCCGCCGGCATGCGCATCGGCTCGTTGTACACCGTGAGGTAGTACATGACGTCCGGGTTCGGGTGGGTGCCGCCGTACATCTGCTCGATGCCGGCCTGGACGATGTGCGAGACCTCGTAGCCGTACGCCGCGTCGTACACGAGCGTGGCCGGGTTGGTCGAGGCGAGCAGCGGCGAGTGTCCGTCCGCGTGCTGGGTGCCCTCGCCGGTCAGCGTGGTGCGGCCCGCGGTGGCGCCGATGATGAAGCCGCGGCCCATCTGGTCGCCGGCGGCCCAGAACGCGTCGCCCGTGCGCTGGTAGCCGAACATCGAGTAGAAGATGTAGATCGGGATGAGCGGCTCGCCGTGCGTCGAGTACGCGGTCGAGGTGGCGGTGAACGCCGCCACGGCGCCGGCCTCGTTGATGCCGACGTGCATGAGCTGGCCCTGCGGGCTCTCCTTGTACGCGAGCAGCAGCTCCCGGTCGACCGAGGTGTAGTTCTGGCCGTTGGGGTTGTAGATCTTCGCGGTGGGGAAGTACGCGTCCATGCCGAACGTGCGCGCCTCGTCCGGGATGATCGGGACGATCCGCTCGCCGAAGCCCTTGACCCGCATGAGGTCCTTGACCATGCGCACGAAGGCCATGGTCGTGGCGACCTCCTGGTTGCCGGAGCCCTTCTTCGGCAGCGCGTAGTCCTTCTCCTGCGGGAGTTCGAGACCCACGTGGGTGCTGCGGCGCTCGGGCAGGAATCCACCGAGATCGTGGCGGCGGTCCAGCATGTACTGGATCGTCTCGTCGTTCTGTCCCGGGTGGTAGTACGGGGGACGGTACGGGTCGGCCTCGAGCTGCGCATCCGTGATCGGGATGTGCATCGTGTCGCGGAACAGCTTGAGGTCGTCCAGTGTCATCTTCTTCATCTGGTGGGTCGCGTTGCGGCCCTCGAAGTGCGGACCCAGGCCGTAGCCCTTGACGGTCTTGGCGAGGATGACTGTCGGCTGGCCCTTGTGCTCCATGGCCGCCTTGTAGGCCGCGTACACCTTGCGGTAGTCGTGGCCGCCGCGGCGAAGGTGCCAGATGTCGTCGTCCGAGTAGTCCTTGACCAGGGCGAGCGCGCGCTCGTCGCGACCGAAGAAGTTCTCACGCACGTAGGCGCCGCTCTCGGCCTTGTAGGTCTGGTAGTCGCCGTCCGGGGTGACGTTCATGAGGTTCAGCAGCGCGCCGTCGGTGTCGCGGGCGAGCAGGTCGTCCCACTCCCGGCCCCAGACGACCTTGATGACGTTCCAGCCGGCGCCGCGGAAGAAGCTCTCCAGCTCCTGGACGATCTTGCCGTTTCCACGCACCGGGCCGTCGAGACGCTGCAGGTTGCAGTTGATCACGAAGGTCAGGTTGTCCAGGCCCTCGTTCGCCGCGACCTGGAGCTGACCGCGCGACTCGACCTCGTCCATCTCGCCGTCGCCGAGGAACGCCCACACGTGAGAGTCGTTGTCCTTGATGCCGCGGTTGGCGAGGTACTTGTTCGTCATCGCCTGGTAGATCGCGTTGATCGGGCCGAGGCCCATCGACACGGTCGGGAACTGCCAGAACTCCGGCATCATCCGCGGGTGCGGGTAGGACGGCAGGCCGTTCGGCGCGCCGGACTTCTCCTGGCGGAACGCGTCGAGCTGCTGCTCGGTGATGCGGCCCTCCAGGAACCCGCGCGCGTAGGCGCCGGGGGAGGCGTGGCCCTGGTAGAAGATCTGGTCGCCACCGGACGGGTGGTCCTGGCCGCGGAAGAAGTGGTTGAAACCCACTTCGTAGAGCGACGCCGCCGAGGCGTAGGTCGAGATGTGGCCGCCGACCCCAATGCCGGGACGCTGCGCACGGTGCACGGTGACCGCGGCGTTCCAGCGGATCCAGTGCCGGTAGCGGCGCTCGAGGTCCTCATCGCCGGGGAAGGCCGCCTCGTTCTCCGGGGCGATGGTGTTGATGTAGTCCGTGGTGGGAACCATCGGAACGCCCAGGTGCAGATCCTTCGATCGCTTGAGCAGGCTGAGCATGATCTCGCGGCCGCGGCCGTGACCCTTCGCGCCGACGAGCTCGTCGAGCGATTGCTGCCATTCGCTGGTCTCTTCGGGATCGCTGTCGAGCGGGCCCTGGGAGTACGGATCCTGGTCGTGAACAGTCACAGGAGGCCTTTCGTCTGTCTGGCAGGTCGTGCCAACGAAATCGGGATGCGTCGCGGGGGAGGCTTGTCGACTCCGCACAAAGAGCGCGCGTCTCTCAGCCTAGCCCTCCTGGAGGTCGGCCCGGTTATCCGCGGCCCGGGGCAGCTGCTGACGATCCGGAGGGATCGGGCCGCAGCGCACGAGTCAGGTTCTGCGCGGCTTCGTGCACGAGAGCGCCGAGCTCCTGAACGCGATCCGCGCCCATGCGGAACGTGGGCCCGACGACGCTGATCGCGGCCACGATGGCGCCCGCGTTGTCGTGAACGGGGGCTGCGACGACGGTCGCGTCCGGCGCGGACACCGCGCCCAGCGTCACGAATCCGGTCTCCGGCGTCTCGCCGTCCAGGACGGCGCCGACCGCCGAGCCGTCCATCTGGACCGTGCGGCCCGCCCATCCGGCGAAGCCGACGTGACGGATCGGCTGGTCGCTCTGCACTTCGCGCAGATAGATGCAGCTGCGTCCGGGGCCGCGAACGGTCAGGTAGCTCGATTCACCGGTGCGATCGGTGAGCCGTTGGAGCACCTCGCCGGAACGCTCGAACAGATCCTCAGCGCTGGCCGGCTCGGCGTCGAAGCGCGAGCGCGCGAATCGGTGACCGGCGACGTAGCCGCCATCGGGTGCGCGCGCGACATAGCCCCAGTGCTCCAGGGCACGCAGTGAACGCAGCGTCGTGCTCGTGGGCAGACCGCTCGCTCGTGCCAGCTCGGTGAGCGGCTGCGGACCCGTCTCGACGACGATCGTGAGCAGCTCCAGCGCCCTGTGCACGGAACGGGGGCCAGAGCCCGAGTCGAGTGCCTCGGCCTGCTCCTCTGTGGCAGTCGAGCCACCCCGTCCTGTCCCTGTCGTACTCATCGGCGCCCTTCCGTCCGTTCGTGCGACTCGCCGTGCCGAATCCTATCCAGCGCGGACGCCGTCTCGGCCAGTTCGTGGCTCAGGTCGCGGTCCTCGAGCCCGCCGCGACGCTCCGGCAGACCGAGCAGAAGATCGTCCGGTCCGGGCAGCCGGCGCAGGGCGACGGCGAAGCAGGCGAGCATCGTGCGGTAGTCCTCGGTCGCTCGAGCGACGCGACGCACGGCCTGCGGCGTGAACGGAGCGTGCTCCTCAGCGCCGAGCGAGAGATGCACGCCGTGCCCGCCGTGCGCGGCCGCGAGATCCCGGATATCTGCGAGCGCCGAGGCTGCGAGGTACTCCAGCATCATCGCGCCTGTCGCGTCCGGGGTTCCGTCGCCGAGGAACTCGGCCTGGCCGGTGTAGCGAGGGTTCATGAGCAGCCCGAGCCGCGCGAGCAGCAGGCTCGCATCCTGTGCGAGAGCGCGCAGCAGGGTTCCGCATGCGAGTTCCAGGTCGACGGTGTAGAAGTTTCCGGTGTGCGCGATCTGCTGCTCATCGACGAACACGCGCGGGTTCTCGTGCGCGGCGTTCACCTCGGCGAGGGTCGCGTCCCGGCAGCGCTCCCAGGAGGACCGCACGGACCCGAGTGATTGAGGCAGCAATCGCATCGAGAAGGGGTCCTGCACGCGGGGGCTGGAATCCGCCCCGGATGGGGCCAGGCTCATCGCCGCATCGCGGATCGCGGAGGGGCGATCTGCGAACGCGGCTGCCGCGAAGTGCTCGGACGTTGTTCGAAGGGCACGTGCCGCGGCGGCTCCGAGCACCACCGCCGCGTCGAGTGCACGATCGAGATCGGCGAGCGCGAGGGCGGCGTCGGCGAGCGTCAGCGCGCTGCTGCTCATGAACGGGAGGCCGTCGGAGGCGACGAAGGGCCCGGTGGCCTTGTCTCCGGTGATCTGCAGCGCCAAGGCCGCGAGCGCCCCGAGATCGCCGGTGCCGAGCGCGCCGCCGAAGGCGACCGTCGGTGGATCCTCGCGCGTCGTCGCAGCGAGCAGGGCGTCGGCGAGCGCCGGACTGACCCCGGATCCTCCCTGCGCGAGCTGGTTGGCGCGGATGAGCAGCATCGCCCGAACACGCTCCGGGTCGGCGGCGGGGCCGAACTGGAGGGCGTGGCTGCGCCAAAGACGCAGGCACGACTCCTGATCCCGCTCGACCGCGACGCTGCGGCGGGCCCCGACCCCTGTCGAGAGTCCGTACACCGGGCGCGTCGCTGCGAGGCGGAGCAGGGTCTCGTGGGCGGCGGCGATCGCGTGAGCCGCCGTCGCCGAGTACTCCGCGCGTGCGCGATCCTGCGCGAAGTCACGGATGTCGCCGAGCTCGAGCGATCGATCGCCGAGCATGATCGTGGTCCGCGCGGATGCCGCCGCGGGCGCGGGGGATCGATTCGCACGCCCATTCGCGTCGACCATGGGGTTTCCTTCCGCCGGTGCGCATGACGCGCGGGTCTTGACATTCTGGCAGGCGTCAAGTTTCATGTGGTGAACAAGAGCAATTTCACTACATGGCAACACATTGTGGCAAGGGAGCTGCTGATGAATTCCGCCATCACCGACGAAGCCCAGGAGCCGGTACCCGAAGGGAAGATCGCGCTCGACCAGATCCCGTTCGGGCGATTCCACTTCAAGGTCACGATGATGACCTTCGGCGCCAACTTCTCGGACGGCTATGCGCTGGGCATCATCGGAAGCGCCTTACCGATGCTGGCGCAGCAATGGCACGTCGATGGGTTCTGGCAGGGCATGCTTGCGAGTTCGGCGCTGATCGGCCTGTTCTTCGGGTCCTTGATCCTCGGGCGGATCAGCGATCGGATCGGTCGTCAGCGCGTCTACGTCCTGAACTTCATCTTGATCGCCGCAGCATCCCTGGCCCAGTTCTGGGCGCCGAACGTCGAGACGATCTTCGTGCTGCGCCTGCTGATCGGCTTCGGCCTCGGCGCCGACTACGCCGTGGGGCCGACGCTCCTGTCCGAGTTCGCGCCGCGCAAGTCCCGGGGGCTCATGCTCTCCTCGCTGACAGTTCTGTGGACGGTCGGGTATGTGCTCGCCAACGTGATCGGCGCCTACGTGAACGTGGGCCCCGACACCTGGCGCTGGCTGCTGGCATCGGGCTTCATCCCGGCATTGTTCGTGTTGATCGTGCGCATCGGGTCACCGGAGTCGCCCGGGTGGCTGATCAGCAGGGGGCGTGGCGAGGAGGCGGCCGCAATCGCGGAGAAGTACCTCAAGACCGGGAACATCTTCATCCCGGCGGCCCATGTCGAGGAGAAGAGCAGCTACCGAGAACTGTTCGGCCCCGCCCTTCGGAAGAGCACCTGGTTCGGGATCCTGTTCTACAGCTGTCAGGTGCTGCCGTACTTCGCCATCTACACCTTCGTCTACACGATCCTCGAGGCGATGAAGGTGTCGGACGCGAACGCGCAGAACCTGCTGATCAACATCTTCCTGCTGGCCGGGGGTGTCGCGGGGCTGTGGGCCATCGTGAGATTCCCGCGCAAGGCGTTCACGTTCTGGACCTTCGTGATCATGACCGTGATGCTGGCGCTGCTCGGGCTCCTCGCGGAGGCCTCGCCCTGGCTGATGCTCATCCCGTTCGTGGTCTACTCGTTCGTGATGTCCGCTGCGTCGAACATCACTCAGGTCTACCCGCCCGAGCTCTTCCCGACCCACCTCCGGGGAAGCGGCGTCGGCCTGCTCAACGCGACCAGTCGCATCGCGTCCGCGATCGGGACGTTCCTGCTGCCGATCAGCCTGGAGAAGTGGGGAGTCTCGGTGTCGATGTACTGGCTCTCCGCCGTGCTCGCCCTCGGCGCTCTGGTCACGTGGCTGTGGGCGCCGAAGACGGAGAGCAAGAGGCTCGTCTGATCGATGCGCGTTCCGCGACAAGGCGGAACGCCCGAGGCGTGTCGAGGTGCGCCCAGAGAGACTCGAACTCCCGACCACATCGGTGTAAACGACGTGCTCTACCAACTGAGCTATAGGCGCGTGACCTCCAGCCTAGCGGGGTGGATGTGCCAGGGTGGGGCCATGAACCTTCCGCACGACGATGTCGATCCCGACGGCCTGCTGGAGTACTCGGTGGTCTTCACAGACCGCTCCTTGAACCACATGTCCGCGCGCTTCGTGTCGGTGATGCAGAGCGTCCAGGCCGATCTGCGCGCCGCCTACCGGGCGACGACGACCGCGATCGTCCCCGGCGGCGGCACGTACGCGATGGAGGCCGTCGCCCGGCAGCTCGCGACGGGACGACGCTGCCTCATCGTCCGCAACGGGCTGTTCTCCTACCGCTGGTCGCAGATCCTCGACACCGGCGGCATCGCGCAGAACACCGTCGTGTGCACGGCCCGCGCCGCGTCGGACGATCCGCAGTCCGCGTGGGCGCCCGCGCCGATCGAGGAGGTGGTCGCGGCCATCCGCGCGCAGCGCAGCGAGGTGGTCTTCGCACCGCACGTGGAGACCGCGGCGGGCATCCTGCTGCCGGACGGGTACGTGCGCGCGCTGGCCGACGCCGTGCATGAGGTCGGCGGACTGCTCGTGCTCGACTCGATCGCCTCGGGCGCACTCTGGGTCGACATGGAGACCCTCGGCGTGGACGTGCTGCTGAGCGCCCCGCAGAAGGGCTGGAGCGGATCCCCGGGCGCCGGGTACGTCATGCTGCGCGACGCGGGCCGCGAGGCCGTGACCTCGCGCACCTCGTCGAGCTTCGCGATCGATCTCGCGCGGTGGCTGTGGATCTCGGAGGAGTACGTGGCGGGGCGTGCTCCGTACCACGCGACGATGCCGACCGATACGCTCGCGCGCAATGCCGTGGCGATGACCGAGACGCACGAGCGCGGGTTCGACGTGCTGCGCGCCGCGCAGTGGGATCTCGGCACCCGCGTGCGCGCCCTTCTGGCCGAGCGCGGCCTGCCCTCGGTCGCCGCCGAGGGCTTCGCCTCGCCGAGCGTCGCGGTCGTGCACACCACGGACCCCGACCTGAGGACGGGCGCGCTCTTCCGCGCGCAAGGGCTGCAGATCGCGGCCGGGGTGCCGCTGCACTGCGGTGAGCCGGACTCGTTCTCGACCTTCCGGATCGGACTTTTCGGTCTGGACAAGCTCGCCGACGTGGATGGCACGGTCGACCGCCTGGCGGCAGCCCTGGACCGGATCGGACTCTGAGCCCGACCCGGTCCGGACGTCGCGGCGTCAGCGGGAGCGGCTCTCGGGCGCCGCGGCGACGCTCTCGGGCCGCAGGTCGAGTCGGCGCAGCAGCTGCGCGTTGAGCGCGACGACCACGGTGGACACCGACATCAGGATGGCGCCGACCGACATCGGCAGCAGGAAGCCGATCGGGGCGAGCACGCCCGCGGCGAGCGGGACGGCCGCCAGGTTGTAGCCGGCGGCCCACCACAGGTTCTGCCGCATCTTGCGGTACGCGGCCCGGGACAGCTCGATCGTCGCGACGACGGAGCGCGGATCGGAGCTCGCCAGCACGACCCCGGCGGATCCGATGGCGACGTCGGTTCCGGCGCCGATCGCGATGCCCACATCTGCCCGCGCGAGCGCCGGCGCATCGTTCACACCGTCGCCCACCATCGCGACCGTGCGTCCCTCGGACTGCAGCTCGGCGACGCGCGCCGACTTGTCCTCGGGGCGTACCCCGGCGAAGAACCGCTCGATGCCGAGCTCCGCGGCCACGGAGGCCGCCACCGCTTCGGCGTCCCCGGTGATCATCACCACGTCGACGCCGCGCTGCTGCAGGGCGCGCACCGCGGCGCGGGACTCCTCCCGGATCGCGTCGGCGAGCCGCAGCGCGCCGGCCACACGGCCGTCCACGAGCACATGCAGGATGATCGCGCCCTCCGCACGCCATCCGGCGGCCTCGGACAGCTCCGCTGCGTCCGCCTGGCGGAGCAGCGCGGGTCCGCCGACCTCGACCGTGCGGCCGTCGACGACGGCGCGCACGCCGAGTGCCGGTTCTGACCGGAACGCCGACACGGTGACGCGAGGGAGGGCGCGGCTCTCGGCGGCGGTGCGGATCGCGGCCGCGAGCGGGTGCTCGGAGTCGGACTCCGCCGCGGCGGCCAGGCCCAGCACCTCGTCCTCCGTGAATCCCGCGGCCACCGCGATGCCGGTCACCGCGGGCGCGCCCTCGGTCAGGGTTCCGGTCTTGTCGAAGAGCACGGCGTCGACCTGGCGCATCCGCTCCAGGGCCATCCGGTCCTTCACGAGGATGCCGCCGCGCGCCGCGCGCTCGGTGGCGATCGAGACCACGAGCGGGATCGCGAGGCCCAGGGCGTGCGGGCAGGCGATCACGAGGACGGTGATCACCCGGACGACCGCGGCATCGGGCAGCCCGACGGCCGTCCACACCACGGCCGTGATGATTCCGGCGATGAGGGCGAACCAGAACAGCCACCCCGCCGCGCGGTCCGCGAGGCGCTGGGCGCGGGAGGACGAGGACTGCGCCTCGGCGACCAGTCGCCCGATCCCCGCCAGGGCCGTGTCATCGCCGACCGCCGTCACCCTCGCGCGCAGCGCGGAGTCGGTCGCGATCGTCCCCGCGACCACCTGATCGCCGGTCGTGCGCGGCACCGCACGCGACTCGCCGGTGATCATCGACTCGTCGAGGTTCGCGGAGCCCTCCACGACCATCGCGTCGGCCGGCACCCGGCCTCCGGGGCGGATCAGCACCACATCCCCGACGCGCAGCTCTGCGGGGGAGACGAGTTCGACGTCGTCGCCGTTCACGCGCTCCGCCTGATCGGGCAGGAGCGCGGCGAGCGAATCGAGGGCCGAGGTCGTCTGCGCGAGAGAGCGCATCTCGATCCAGTGCCCGAGAAGCATGATCACGATGAGGAGGGCGAGCTCCCACCAGAAGTCGAGCTCGTGGTCGAGGAGTCCGAGTGTCGCGCCCCATGAGGCGAGGAAGGCGACGGTGATCGCGAGTGCGATGAGCAGCATCATCCCGGGTCGGCGCCCGCGGATCTCGGAGATCGCGCCGGTCAGGAACGGTTGCCCGCCCCAGACGTACAGCACCGTGCCGATCACCGGCGGGATCGCCTGCAGGGCGAGGACCTCGGGCACGTGGTATCCGACGAGCATCGCGAACATGGGGGAGAAGGCGACGACCGGCACCGCCAGCACCAGCATGATCCAGAACAGGCGGCGGAACCGGGCGACATGGTCGCCGTGACCGGCATGGCCCCCGTGGTCATGCATTTCCGTGTGATCCGCGTGGCTCGCTTGATCCGCGTGGCCCGCGTGATCGGCGTGCTCCGACGCCTCGGTGTGCAGTTCGTGCTCCGCGGCGTGATCGTGCATCGCGATCCGGTCCGCGGGGTGGTCGCCGTGCTGCGTTCTCTCGTCCATGATGGCCACAACCTTATACCCCCTAGGGGTATTCCCGAGGGGTGCGTCCGGTGCGAATAGGCTGAAGGGGATGAATGAGGGAACGAGCGCCGAGCGGGGCGTGCAGCGATGCCCGTGCGGCAGCGGCGATGTCTTCGGCGCCTGCTGCGGGCCGATCCTCGCGGGACGCCCTGCGCCGACCGCGGAGCGTCTCATGCGCTCGCGGTACACGGCCTTCGCGATCGGGGACACCGCATACCTGCGGCGCTCGTGGCATCCGTCCACCCGCCCGGCGAGCATCGAGCTCGATCCGGACGTGCGGTGGCTGCGCCTCGACATCCTCGCGAAGTCCGCCGGCGGGCCGTTCGACGCGGAGGGCATCGTGGAGTTCGAGGCGATCCACCGCGATGCGAGCGGACGCGGGGTGCTGCACGAGCGCAGCCGCTTCATGCGCGAGGACGGGAACTGGTTCTACGTCGACGGCGAGGTGTCCTGACGCGCATGCGCGCGCGGCGGGATGCCCGTCTGGCGTAGGTTTGAGGGCGTGAAAGCCAACCCCGCGCACCAGATCGTGCTCCTCGACATCGCCGACATCGACCGCCGCATCGTGCAGGCCGACTACGCGCGGACCCACCCGGTCCAGGGGGAGCGGATCAACGAGCTCGCCGCCCAGCGGCAGGGCCAGCTGCGCGAGCTGACCGGGCTGTCCGGGCAGCGCGACGACGTGCAGGCGGAGCTCAAGCGTTTGGAGTCGGATGTGGCCCTCGCGGCGCAGCGCCGCGACCGGGACGCCGCGCGGCTCGCCGCGACGCAGAACCCGAAGGATGCGGTCGCGCTCGAGCAGGAGATCGCGAGCCTCGGGCGTCGGATCAGCGATCTCGAGGACGCCGAGCTCGAGCTCATGGGGCGCCTCGAGGATGCGGAGGCCGCCGTCTCGGCCCAGCAGGCGCTGATCGACGAGACGGTGGCGGAGGGCACGCGGCTGACGGCGGAGGCCAAGGCGCTCATCGCCACGGCGACGACGGAGGGCGAGCAGCTCGCCCGGGATCGCGTGGCGCTCGTGGATTCCGTCTCACCCTCGCTCATGGCCGAGTACCAGCGCCGTGTCGGTCGCACGGCGGGCGCGGCCCTGCTGCGACGCGCCACGTGCGAGGGGTGCCGCATGGTGCTCTCCGGCACCGATCTGAACACGATCCGCCAGGCCGCCGACGACGAGGTCGTCTCCTGCCCCGAATGCGGCTGCATCCTGATCCGCACCGAGGAATCAGGGCTGGGGAGCGCCACGCCGGCGGACTGAGCGCGCCGACGCGCCTCAGAACTCCTCGTGGGTGGCGGGATCCGCGCCCCAGAGGCGCCCGTCCGGGGCGCCGAGTGCGGTGATCTCGGCGATCTCATCCGCGCTGAGCCGCACCTGGGCGGCCGCGAGGTTCAGTGCCTGATGCTCGGGGGAGGCCGCCTTCGGGATCGCCACCACGCCGCGACCCGCGTGCCAGGCCAGCACGGCCTGGGCCGGCGTAATGCCATGGGCGGCGGCGACGCGGGTGATCGCAGGGGTATCGAGCACGTCGCCGGCACGGCCGAGAGGGCTCCACGCCTCCGTGAGGATCCCCTGAGCGCGGTGGTATTCGAGCGCCTCCTCCTGGGGGAACCGCGGGTGCAGTTCGATCTGGTTCACGACGGGCCGCACGCCCGTCGCATCCTCGATGCGCTCGAGGTGCTCCGGCAGGAAGTTCGACGCGCCGATCTGGCGCACGAGCCCGCGCTCGCGAGCCTCGATGAGGGCCTGCCACGCCTCGACGTAGGAATCCACGCGCGGCAGCGGCCAGTGGATGAGGAACAGGTCGATCGCGTCGACGCCGAGCCGGAACCGGCTCTCCTCGATCGCGTCGAGCGCCTTCTCCCGTGCGTGGTGGCGCCCGGCGAGCTTCGAGGTCACGATGAGCTCCGCACGGTCCACGGCGGCGCCGGAGATGCCCCAGCCGACTGCGCCCTCGTTCTCGTAGTTGAAGGCGGAGTCGATGAGCCGGTATCCGCTCTCGATCCCGCTGCGGACCGCGTCCGCACCGGCCTCTCCGCGGAAACCGTAGGTGCCGAGCCCCTGCGTGGGCAGGGTGAAGCCGTTGTGGGCGATGAAGGGGGATGCATCGGACATGGGGGACTCCTCTCCGGTGACTCCACGCTAACCGTCCCGGGAGCGGAGCGCCCGGTGGTCGATACATGACGACACACCCGCCGATCCGCCGGGACGCGACGTGGATGCCGTGGCGGGGGTCGAAGAGGGCGTAGATTCGAAGACATGATCGAATCGGCCCCTCCGCACGAGATCGTGCTGGGGCGGTCGGCCCGGCCCGACTCGTGGTCGCTCGTGCTGTTCGATGTGGAGGGGACCGAGCAGAGCAGGCACGAGATCGCCGCGTCCGAGCTGCCGATCGAGGTCGCCCGCCTCGAGGGGGGTGCGAGCCCGCGCTGGATCGTCCGGCATCTCCGCGAGGTGTACCCGCCGCTGCTCGCCGCGGGGATCAGGATCCGCCGCGCCCACGACCTGCTGCTCTGCCACGCGATCCTCAGGGACACGACGAGCCTCGCAGACCCGATCCCGTCCTCGACGCGCTGGGTCAGGGCGGATCCGCTCGCGACGACCATCGCGACCCCCGCACTGTTCGACCTGCACGAGGTGTCGCCGCAGGACTCCGGCGACGCCTCGGCTGAGATCGACGAGATGCTCGCCGAGTACGCCCGCCAGCGGGCCGCCCTGCGCCGGGCCGCGGACGGTCGCCTCGCGCTGCTGTGCGCGGCCGAGTCCACGGGTGCGCTCATCGCGGAGGAGATGACGGCCGCGGGCCTGCCATGGAGCACCGCGGTGCACGAGCGGCTGCTCGTCGACGCGCTCGGACCGCGCCCGGCGACCGGAGCGCGACCGATCCGGATGGCCGAGCTCGCGGTCGCGATCGGCGAATCCCTCGAAGACGCCACGGTCAACCCGGACAGCCCGCCGCGACTGCTGAAGTCGCTGCGCCGGGCGGGGATCCTCGTCGACTCCACCTCGCGCTGGGAGCTCGGCGAGATCGAGCATCCCGTGGTCGAACCGCTCCTGGCGTACAAGAAGCTCGCCCGCCTCTACTCGGCCAACGGCTGGTCCTGGCTCGCGGAGTGGGTCCATGAGGAGCGCTTCCGCCCGATCTACCTCACCGGCGGCGTGGTCACCGGCCGCTGGGCGTCGAGCGGAGGGGGCGCGCTGCAGATCCCGCGGAGTCTGCGCCCCGCGGTGCGCGCGGACGACGGCTGGACCCTCGTCTGCGCCGACGTGGCGCAGCTGGAGCCGCGTGTGCTCGCGGCGATGTCCAAGGACCGGGCGATGGCCGCGGCCGCGAGAGGAGCCGACCTCTACGAGGGCGTGGTGCGCTCCGGCGCGGTGCAGACGAGGCAGGAGGCGAAGTACGCCGTTCTGGGCGCGATGTACGGCGCCACGACCGGCCCGAGCGGGAGGCTCGGCCCGAGGCTGCGGAGCGTCTTCCCCCGCGCGATGGCGCTCGTGGACGCGGCGGCGAAGACCGGGGAGGACGGCGGTGTCGTCTCGACGCTCCTCGGCCGGAGCTCGCCCCGCCCGGACGCGATGTGGGCGGCCGCGCAGGCGCGCGCGAGCGATCCGGACGCGGACGGCTCCGACGAGCGCGTGGCCAGGAGCAGGGCCAGGGATCGTGGCCGGTTCACGCGCAATTTCGTCGTGCAGGGCACCGCGGCGGAGTGGTCGCTGCTGTGGCTGGCCGAGATCCGGCACCGGCTCTCGGCGTTCCCCGAGGCTCGCGACCCCGTGCCGCGCTCCGGGCCCGTCTTCGCGCGGCGTGCTCACCTGGCCTTCTTCCTGCACGACGAGGTGATCGTGCACGCGCCGCTCGATCTGGCCGAGGAGGCCGCGCGCGTGGTGCAGGACGCGGCCGAAGCGGCCACGCGTCGTCTGTTCCCCGGATTCGAGATCGACATCCCGCTCGACCTGCGGATCGCGGAGGACGCGGGCAAGGACTCGTAGACTGGAGTCGAACGGGTCGGCTGGACGGTCGCGTGGCGGGAGACCGCACCGAGGAACGTCCGGGCTCCGCAGGGCAGGGCGGTGGGTAACACCCACCCGGAGCAATCCGCGAGACAGTGCCACAGAGAGAAGACCGCCCCGCAAGGGGTAAGGGTGAAAGGGTGGTGTAAGAGACCACCGGGGGCCGTGGTGACACGGCCCGCCAGGTAAACCTCGCCCGCGGGCGGGGCCGCGCCGCGGATGCGGCGCGAGTCGCGGTGGACCGCGGCGGCCAGCGGCGGCGGCGTCTCAAAGCACCCGGAGAAGTTCATCCCGCTGCTGGACCT
>JAITLM010000129.1 GCA_031277885.1 Microbacterium sp. | reverse complement strand
CGAGTGATCTCGAAGACGATCCCGTGCGGGTGACGCAGGGCGAGCGCCTCCGCATGTCCGATCCCGCGCATCGCAGCCCGGAGCAGGCGGCCGATCATCTCGTGAGCGACGATCAGAGGCGTGCCCTCGCCGGCCCAGGAGCATTCGTGCAGGGCGCGGAGCGCCCGCGGGCGAGCGGAGGCGTAGCTCTCGCCGCCGGGGAACGCCCAGCCGTAACGGTTCTCCGATCGCAGGGCGCGGGTGCCGGGAGCGGCCTCCTCGAGTTCGTCCCAGGTGCGACCCGCGAAGGACCCGTGGTGGACCTCGGCGAGTTCGTCGACGGCGACGACCTCGAGGTCCAGGTGCGCCGCGACGATCTCCGCGGTCCGTCTGGCCCGTCCTAGCGGACTCGTGCAGATCACGCCGACCCCGGCGCCCTCGAGCCGTCGTGCGATCTCGTTCGCGTGCCAGATCCCGGCCTCGGTCAGCGGGGAGTCGAGCTGCCCCTGCAGTCTCCGCTCGCGATTCCACGCGGTCTGGCCGTGCCTGGCCAGGAACAGCCGCTCCGGCATCCGCAGGTCGTGTCGGGACATGTCCACAGAATGGCACAGGCGCATGGCGCTGTGCAGATGCCGGCGCGGCGCCGGTGCGAGCCTTCGGCGGGGCGGGTCAGTCGACGCCGAGGAACGAGCGATCCGTGAGGATGATGGGGCCGTCCTCGGTGATCGCGATCGTGTGCTCGGAGTGGGATCCGCGGGAGCCGTCGGCGCTGCGCAGCGTCCAGCCGTCGGGGTCCGTCACCAGTTCGTCGGTGGTCGCGAGGAACCAGGGCTCGAGCGCCATCACCAGGCCGGCCCGCAGCGGGAAGCCGCGGCCGGGGCGTCCGTCGTTGGGCACGTGCGGGTCGCCGTGCATGATGCGGCCGACGCCGTGGCCGCCGAAGTCCGTGTTGATCGAGTAGCCCTCGCCGTGGGCGACGGCGGCGATCGAGGCCGAGATGTCGCCGATGCGATTGCCGACCACCGCAGCGGCGATCGCCGCATCCAGTGCGCGTTCCGTGGTGTCGATGAGGCGCAGGTCCTCGTCGCGGGGCGTGCCGACCACGAAGGAGACCGCGGAGTCGGCGACCCAGCCGTCGACCGAGACGGCGAAGTCGAGGGACACGAGGTCGCCGTCGCGCAGCGTGTAGTCGTGCGGCAGACCGTGCAGCACGGCGTCGTTCACGGAGGTGCAGATGACCTTCCCGAAGGGGCTCGCGCCGAACGACGGGTGGTAGTCGATGTAGCAGGACTCGGCGCCGGCCTTGCGGATCATGTCGTGGGCGCGGCGATCGATCGAGAGCAGGTTGGTGCCCACCTTGGTCTCGGCGCGCAGCGTCGCCAGCGTCTCCGCCACGAAGCGTCCAGCCGCCCGCATCTCCTCGATCTCGGCGGGGGTGCGCAGTTCGATCATTCCCAGTCCTCTCGTCGCATCCATTCTCTCCTACTGCGCGCACCGGGGACGCTCACAGCGAACGTGCGGATCCGGGCCCGCTGTCGCGACGTACCATCGCGGTATGTGGATCCGGCGCGCGTTCTTCTCCTGGCTGTTCCCGGCCGCTCTCGTGCTGCCGCTCTGGCTGTTCATCGGCTGGGGCGTGTTCCAGGCCGGCGGATGGGCGTTCCTCTGGGTGCTGTTCGTGGCCCTGCCGTCGGTGCTCGTGGGAGAGCTCGCCCTCGCGTTCCTGGCGCGCGCACGGCCCACCGTCCGTGAGGAGCGCGCGGTCTCCTGGCGCGACGTCCTCGGGTTCATCATCTGGCACGGCCTGACGATCGCGCTCGGCTTCTTCCCCGAGCATGCGTTCGGCTGGATCCTGACGGGGACGATCGTCGCGTTCCTCGGCCTGTTCTGGTCGACGCTCTGGCAGCTCTGGAAGGACGTGGCGGAGCGCGGGAGGTCGGCCTTCGTGATCGACCCCGACACCGTGCGCGCGACCGTCTACGGCGATCAGGGCGAGCCTGTGCGGGAGCGGGCGAGCCGCAACGGGGACGTCATCGTCATCACCGAGACCGGGAGCACCGGCGAGGGGCGCTCCGCGAGCTGAAGCCCCCGGCCGACGCGTCGCGCGGCGTTTTGGTGCGGGTCCGGATCCGTGGCAGAATAGCTGTTTGTGCCGTGACCCGGTTCTGCCTCAGGGGAACCCGCGGACGCCTTGTGCGCCGTTCGGTACCGACTTCCGATTTCATCCCTTCCCCATGCATGCGACCTGAGGCGAGTGCAGAGAGAGACGATCATGCAGATCCTCGACGTCGTCGACGCAGCTTCGCTCCGTTCCGACATCCCCGAGTTCTTCCCCGGCGACACCGTCAAGGTGCACGTCAACATCATCGAGGGCAGCCGCTCCCGTATCCAGGTCTTCCAGGGCGTCGTCATCGGCCGCTCGGGCGACGGCGTGCGCGAGACCTTCGTGGTCCGCAAGATCAGCTTCCAGGTGGGCGTCGAGCGCACCTTCCCGGTGCACTCCCCGGTGATCGACCACATCGAGGTCGTCACCCGCGGTGACGTGCGTCGCGCGAAGCTGTACTACCTCCGCAACCTGCGCGGCAAGAAGGCGAAGATCAAGGAGAAGCGCGACGCGCGCTGACCCCATCCGGCTTTCGAACAAGCGCCCCGAGACACGGCTCTCGGGGCGCTTGTTCATTCCCCGGACGTGAGAAGCTGGATGGCGCCGTCGATCGACGGCCGAGGTCTGTGAAGGATGGCGCATGACGGAAGAGATCGCGGCCGGATCCGCTGATGCGGTACGGGTGCAGACGACGCCGCGACGACGCGGCTGGGTGATCTTCCTCCGCGATGTCGTGGTGATCCTCCTCATCGCAGTGCTGGTCTCCTTCCTCGTGAAGACCTTCGTGGTGCGCAGCTTCTACATCCCTTCGGGCTCGATGGAGAACACGCTTCTCGTCAAGGACCGGATCCTGGTCGATGAGATCACCCCGCACTGGAACGGCTATCACCGCGGCGACGTCGTGGTCTTCAAGGATCCGGGCGGCTGGCTGCCGCCGGCACCGCCGGCACCACCGCGGTCGCCGCTGCTGGAGGCCGGAGAGTGGTTCCTGACGCTGATCGGCGTGGCCGCCCCCGATTCCGACGACCATCTGGTCAAGCGGCTCATCGGACTGCCCGGGGACCACGTCGTGTGCTGCAATTCGCTGGGGCAGATCACCGTCAACGGGGCGCCGATCGACGAGTCCTCCTACCTCAAACCCGGAGTGGGCGACTCGCGCGCGTCCAGCATCCCGTTCGACGTCACGGTGCCCAAGGGCGCCGTGTGGGTGCTCGGCGACAACCGCACGCGCTCCGAGGACTCCCGATACCACCAGGATCAGCCGGGAGGCGGGTTCGTGCCGATGGAGAACATCGTCGGGCGCGCGTTCCTCACCACCTGGCCGTTCGACCGGTTCGGGCTCATCGACGGCCACTACGCCGTCTTCAACGGGGTGTCGAACCCGAAGCCGCAGGGGCGCCGTCGTGGCGGTCGTCGAGCCTAGCCTCGTCCTCGAGCGGCGCTTGCTGCGCGAGCACTCCCATCTGATCGCCCTGGACGAGGTCGGACGGGGAGCCCTCGCGGGTCCCGTCGCCGTGGGTGCCACGGTCGTGGATGCGGCCGCGGCGCGGCGGCGCGTGCCTCAGGGGCTGCGGGATTCGAAGCTGGTGCCGGAGAAGCGCCGGCCCGAGGTCGCCGATCGCGCCGGCGCCTGGGCGCCCGCGAGTGCGGTGGGGTGGGCCTCGAGCGCGGAGATCGACGAGGTCGGCATCATGCGCGCGCTCGGTCTCGCGGCTTCCCGCGCGATCATCGCCGCGTGCGGGGAGGCCTGGGATTCCTCGTCGGCGCTCGTGATCCTCGACGGCAACCACGACTACGTCTCCGCCGTGCACCCCGGGCCTCTGACCGTGCGCTCGATCATCAAGGCGGACCGCGACTGCGCCTCCGTGGCGGCGGCGTCGGTCCTCGCCAAGGTGGCTCGGGATGCGCTCATGGTCGAGATCGCCCCCGAGTTCCCCGACTACCAGTGGGAGCGCAACAAGGGCTACGCGAGCGTCGAGCACCGCGAGGCGATCCGGCGGCGCGGCCTCACCCGTCATCACCGCTCGTCCTGGGCGATCGCCGACGCGCCCACCCTGTTCTGAGCGCTCGCGAGGATGCGGCCGCGTGCGGGCGGCTCTCGTAGGATGGGGGGATCATGGATGACGACGCCTTCGACGACTACGACCGTGAGCTCGAGCTCGCCCTGTACCGCGAGTACCGCGACGTGGTCCTTCAGTTCCAGTACGTGGTCGAGACCGAGCGCCGGTTCTACCTCGCGAACGAGGTCAACGTGGTGCGCCGGGACACGGAGCACGACTTCTACTTCGAAGTGTCCATGAACGACGTCTGGGTGTGGGACATCTACCGCGCCGACCGGTTCGTGAAGTCGGTGCGCGTGCTGACCTTCAAGGACGTGAACGTCGAGGAGCTCTCGCGCCGCGAGTTCGAACTGCCCCAGGAGCTCTCGCTCGACGGAGAGTGATCCGCCGCTGCCGCCGGGGAGGCCCTGCTCGCCGAGCGCGCCGGGTTCTGCCGAACGCACGGTATCGCCGCGTCGATAGCCCGTGCTCCCGGCAACGACCCGTGCGCTCGCCCCGGATCCGCGCCCCCGACGCCTCATCCCCGCCGCGGGAGCACAACCCATCACCGAGTCGTCCCTGTGAACGCACGCCATAGGGTGCGCTGACGGGGACGACTCGAAGATGATCGTCCTCCACAGGTAGGTGATTCCGGCGGTTCGGCACCGAGTGCGCGAACGCGGTTCCACGCGCCCTGGGCGGCGCGCAGGCTGTCTGTCATGGCAGCCAAGGACGAGCTCGGACGCGCGGGGGAGGACCGCGCCGTCGAGCACCTGACCCGACTCGGATACCGGATCCTCGACCGCAACTGGCGGTGCGAAGAAGGCGAGCTCGACATCGTCGCGCAGCGCGAGGGTGCGCTCGTCTTCGTCGAGGTGAAGACGCGGCGGACGCTGGACTACGGCCACCCCTTCGAGGCGATCGACGAGCGCAAGCGGAAGCGGTTGTGGCGTCTCGCGCACGTCTGGGTGCGCGCGCACCCGATGGCGAGCGCCGGGCGGGCGCTGCGGCTCGACGCGATCGGGATCGTGGGTGCGGATCCGGCTCTCGGAGGGCTCGAGCATCTGCGGGATCTGCGATGACCGCGCGCACCTGGTCCGTCGCGCTGACCGGGCTGAACGGGCACATGGTCGACGTCGAGGCCGACCTTTCGCAGCAGACCCCGGGCTTCGACCTCATCGGGCTCGCGGATCGCGCGCTCGGCGAGGCCGTACGGCGCGTGCACAACGCGTGCCGCAACAGCGGCCTCGACCTGCCCCGGCGCAAGCTCACCGTGAACCTGTCGCCGGCGAGCCTGCCCAAACAGGGGACCGCGTTCGACCTGGCGATCGCGATCGCGGCGTTCGGCACGGCCGGATCCCTCGATCCGGGCTCGCTCGCGCACACCGTGCACCTCGGCGAGCTCGGGCTGGACGGGAGGCTCCGCCCCGTCCCCGGTGTGCTGCCCGCACTGCACGCGGCACGGGAGGCCGGCTTCGAGCGCGTCGTCGTCCCGGTGGCGAACGAGGCGGAGGCCCGGCTCGTGCCGGGGCTCGACGTGCACGCTGCGGTGAGCCTCGCGCACGTGGCGGTGCTGCACGGGGCCGACCTCCCCGACCTCGGCGATCCGGAGCCGGTGCGGGCCGTGATGACGCCGGAATCGAGCGGTCCGGCGCCGGAGCTCGCCGACGTGATCGGCCAGGACGAGGCGGTCTCCGCCCTGGTCGCCGCCGCGGCCGGCGGGCACCACCTCCTCCTCTCCGGGCCGCCGGGAGCAGGCAAGACGATGCTGGCGCGCAGACTCGCCGGCATCCTCCCCGACCTGGACGAGGAGCTCGCCCTCGAAGCCGCATCGATCCGCTCGCTGATGGGGGAGAACCTCACCCGGTTGGACCGTCGCCCTCCTTTCGTCGCCCCTCACCACAGCGCTTCGGTCGCCGCACTGATCGGCGGCGGATCCAGGGCGGCCCGTCCGGGCGCGATCGCCCGCGCGCACGGCGGGCTGCTCTTCCTCGATGAAGCCGCCGAGGCTCCGGGCGGCGTCCTGGATGCGCTCCGACAGCCTCTCGAGGCCGGCGTGATCGAGATCCACCGGGCGGCGTTCACGACGCGCTTCCCCGCGCGGTTCCAGTTGGTGCTGGCGACGAACCCGTGTCCCTGCGGGGCTTTCGGCGTGGTGGGCGAGGAGTGCATCTGCCCGCCATCCGCGATCCGGCGCTACGCGGCGAGGCTGTCCGGCCCGATCAGAGACCGGCTCGACATCGAGGTGCGGGTCGCCCGCGTCTCCGCCACCCAGGTCATGACGCAGGAACGCGGCGCGCTCTCCACGGCCGAGGCTCGGAGACAGGTCGAGGGCGCCCGCGAACGCGCGGCGCGGCGATGGCGCGGAACGCCGTGGAGGCTCAACGCGCATGTGCCGGGCACCTGGCTGCGCCAGGGCGAGTTCCGGCTCCCGCTCGAGGCACGGGCGCCCCTGGATCGAGCGCTGCAGCGCGGCGCGCTCACGCTGCGCGGATACGACCGGGTGCTGCGCCTGGCGTGGTCGGTGGCCGACCTGGCGGGTGCGGACGCCCCCGGGCTTACGCACGTGGGCCGGGCGCTGTTCCTGAAGAAGGGGATGACGGCATGAACAGCACGGAACACAGGGGCGCGGGGGCCGCCGACGGCGCGACGCGACGCACGCCGAGCATCGCGCAGATGAAGACCCTGCTGAGGACGCTGCGCGAGAGCACCGACTTCCTCGCGGCGGCGGACCGGATCCGTCCCGATGCCGCGGAGCCCGACGTGCGCGACGGTCTGATCTGGAGTCTCATCACCGAGCCCGGCGACGGCGTGGCCGGAGCGCTCGTCGCGACGCTCGGCGCCACAGAGGCGCTGGAGGTGATGACGAGCGGGCATGGCGGACCGGCGGAGCCCGTCGACGGTGAGCGTCCCGCGGCCGGCGCGCTGCGGGAGGGGCGCCGGCGATGGGCCCCGCGTCTCGATCCCGAACCGCATCTGGTCGGCCTGCGCGCCGCGGGGCGCAGGGGCGTGCGGCTCCTGCTCCCGTCGGATCCGGAATGGCCGGCCTCCGTGGCAGACCTCGGCGCGCACGCACCGCTCGGGCTCTGGCTGCTCGGCGATGCGACGGCGCTGGCACGACCCGGTGTGGCGCTCGTCGGCGCACGGGCCTCGTCGAGCTACGGGGAGCACGTGTCCGGAGAGTTCGCCGGAGGGCTCGCCGCGGAGGGGCACGTCATCGTCTCGGGAGGCGCCTACGGTATCGACGGCATCGCGCATCGCGCCGCGCTGCGCGCAGGGGGGACGACGGTGGCGGTGCTGGCCGGTGGCGTGGATCGTCCGTATCCGAGCGGGCACGCGCAGCTGTTCCAGCGGATCGCGGCGAGCGGCGCCCTCGTGAGCGAGGTCGCGTGCGGTGTCGCGCCGACCAAGTGGAGGTTCCTGGCGCGCAATCGGCTGATCAGCGCGTTCTCCGCCGCGACGGTGGTCATCGAGGCGGGACATCGCAGCGGATCCCTGAACACCGCGGGGCATGCCGCCGCGCTCGGCCGTCCGCTCGGCGCCGTGCCGGGGCCGATCACCTCGACGACGTCGGCCGGATGCCATCGGCTGCTGCGCGACTACGACGCGCGCTGCGTCACATCGGTCGAAGACGTGCGGGAGCTGCTCGGCGGAGCGCGTGTCGTGGCGACGCACAGCGCGGAGGATCCGGACATGGTGCGCCTCGCCGATGCCCTGAACGTGCGCGCGGCCCGCAGCAGCACGGAGCTGGCGCAACGAAGCGGGCTGAGCGTCGACCGGGTCGAGGCGCTCCTCGGAATCCTGGAGCTGGACGGCAGCGCGGTCCGCTCCGAACGCGGATGGCGCAGCGTCCTGCACTGAGCGAGGCCGGAGCGAGGCTGGAGCGACGCAGGCACGGAGCGCAGCCGGCATCGAGTCGGCACCCTGCCCGCGCGTACTCCGGACGAGGCGGCGCGGGGGAGCGCATGCTGGAACCATGCGCATATCCGAGGCCGCTGCGGCGTTCACGGCGCACCTGTCTCAGGTGCGACGGCTCTCCCCGGCGACGGTGCGCGCCTACCGTTCGGACCTGGCCGATCTCGCCGTCTCCACGGCGGATGCGGAACTCCCCGAGGTGGACCTCGAGGCGTTGCGCGACTGGTTGTGGCGGGCCACGCAGCGCGGCGATGCGCGTTCGACGCTGGCTCGGCGGACCGCGGCGGTGCGCTCGTTCTTCTCTTGGGCCACGGAGAACGGGCTCGTCACCGTCGATCCCGCTCTGCGTCTCGTCACGCCCAAGCGCGGGCGCACGCTGCCGGCCGTCGCCTCGGCCGACGCGATGCGGGTACTGCTGGACGAGGCGCGCGACAGCGCACTCGACGGGGATCCGATCCGGCTGCGCGACAGTGCGATCCTGGAGCTGCTGTACGGATCCGGCATGCGCGTCTCCGAGCTGTGCGGCCTCGCCGTCGACGACCTCGACCTCGACCGGGGCACCGCCCGCGTGGTCGGCAAGGGCGACAAGGAGCGCGTCGTGCCGTTCGGTGCGCCGGCGCGTGACGCGGTCGCGAAGTACCTGCGCCGGGCGCGCCCCGTGCTCGTGGCGCGTGCCGAGCGGCCTGGACCCGCCTTGTTCCGGGGAGCAAGAGGGGGCACGCTCGGGCCGCGCACGGTGTACGAACTCGTCGCCCGCGTGCTCGCACCCGTCATCGGCGCGGAGACGGTAGGTCCGCACGCTCTTCGCCACTCCGCGGCCACGCACCTGCTCGACGGCGGGGCCGACCTGCGCGCGGTGCAGGAGATCCTCGGCCATGCGAGCCTCGGGACGACCCAGATCTACACGCACGTCTCGGCGGAGCGGCTGACCGCGAGCTACCGGCTCGCGCATCCGCGCGCCTGACCGCGATCGCCGGCGGCTCACACCGACGCGCCCCCGGGACGCGGCGTCAGCATCCGTCGGATCCGCAGGGGAGCAGGACCGCACGCGGCACGCCGCCGAACAGCAGCATCGGATTGATGTAGGCGCCGTTCCACCGCACGCCGATGTGCAGCGCCCCGGGAGGCGTATGCCCGCCGGAGGCGAGGGTCGCGATCCGGTCGCCTTGCCGGAGCGCGGCGCCGGCGTCGAGGTCCGACTGCACGGGCTCGAGCGTGGTGACGAGTCCGTTCCCGTGGTCGATCGTGAGGAGCGGCCGGTCGACGACCGTGCCGCGGAACGCGATCGCCCCGGAGGCGGGCGCCCGCACCGCTCCCGCCGCCGCGACGTCCATCCCGCGATGGCCCGGCCCGTAATCGTGCGCAGGGGCGCGGAACGGCGCGACCACCGTGCGGGGCCCCTCGACGGGCCACAGCCAGTCCCGGTCCGGCAGGGCGGCCCGGCTGGCGGTGGCGTGGAACGCCCCGGCGGACGCTGCCGCCGCGGACCCGGCATACGCTGCGGCCGCGGACCCGGCAGACGCTGCGGCCGCGGACCCGGCGGACGCCACCGGGCCCGCTGCGGGCAGGAGCACCGGGACCAGCCCGCCGAGAAGCCCGGCCGCGACGGCGACCGTGATGAGCGAAGGGCGGCGGGCGACGGCCGGTGCCGCAGGACGACGGAGGGAACGGGGCATCCCCTGACCCTGCGCCGCTGGACCCGAACGCGGAGCCGCATGCACGCAACCGGTGCGGAGCGCGCG
>JAITLM010000205.1 GCA_031277885.1 Microbacterium sp. | reverse complement strand
ACCGGCGGGCTTCCGGGTCTTCCCTCCGTTCCGGGCCTTCCCTCGATCCCGGGCCTCCCAGGAACGGGCGGCACCCCGGGCAACGGCGGAACCCTCCCGGGCCTGCCGAACCTCGGTGGCGCCCTCGGCGGGGCCACCGGATCCCTCCCCGGCCCGCCTTCGATTCCGGGCCTTCCTTCGATTCCGGGCCTTCCCGGCACCGGCGGCACCCCTGGTGTGATCACCGTTCCCGTTCCCGGGGTCGGCACTGTTCACGCCGGCGCCACCCCTGACGGGCTGAACGTCGGAAAGAACCTGAACGTCCTCGGAGTCAAGGACGTCTGGGACCTGACCGCCGGCCCCCAGGGCGTGTCCACCACGGATCGCATCGGCACCGACGCCACGAACGTCTCCGTCGACGCAGCGGTTCCGACCACCGGAACCACCGCACCCCACGCATCCGTGACACTGCCGAACCTCGGCGGGATCACCGGCGGGCTTCCGGGTCTTCCCTCCGTTCCGGGCCTTCCCGGCGCCGGCAGCACCCCGGGTAACGGCGGAGCCATCCCGGGCCTGCCGGGCCTGCCGAACCTCGGAGGGATCCTGGGCGGGATCACCGGCAACCTGCCGGGCCTGCCCACCACCCCCGGCCTCCCCGGCAGCGGCACTCCCGGCAGCGGCGGTTCGCTGCCGGGTCTGCCGAACCTCGGCGGCATCCTCGGCGGTCTGACCGGCAACCTGCCCGGTCTGCCCGCCCTCCCCGGCCTGCCCTCGATCCCGGGCCTGCCCGGAACCGGCGGCACTTCGGGCAACGGCGGAGCCCTTCCGGGTCTGCCGTCCCTGCCCATCGGCAGCGTCGGCGACCTCGTCGGCGGCGTCACCGGAACTATTCCGGCGGCGCTGACCGGCCTGATCGGTGGGACCTCCGGATCCCTTCCCGGCGTGATCGGCGGCCTGATCGGTGGGATCTCCGGCTCGCTCCCCGGCCTGCCCACCGTTCCTGGAACCGGGACTCCGGGGACCCCTGGCACCGGAATCAGCACGCCCGGTACCGGCATCGGAGGAACGGCACCGGGCGCCGGCAACGGCGGAATCCCGCTCGTGTCGCAGGTCACGCACGGCCTGAACCAGGCGGCACGCACCCTGCGCGCCACCTCGACCGCGAAGCAGGGCACGCTCGCGCAGACCGGGTTCTACGACCCGTTCCTGCTCGTCTCCGGCGTGCTGCTGCTCGCCGCGGGCGCTGCAACGAGGTTCTTCGAGCGTCGCTGAACCACAGGACGGAGGGTCGCCTTCTTCGGGGGGCGGCCCTCCGTCTCTTCCTCTTCGACGGACCAAGGGGCATAGGTTAGGCTTACCTACCTACCCGTTCCCTTCTCCGAGGAGATCCATGCCCTCCCTCCGCCTGCGCCGTGGCGCGGCCGTCCTCAGCCTCCTGACGGCCGGCGCCCTCGCCTTGACCGCGTGCTCGACCGGGTCCGCGCCCGGCGCGACCGGAACCGGATCCTCCGACGGCGCCTTCCCGGCGATCGTCGAGCACGTCTACGGCAAGACCGTGATCGAGTCGGCTCCGAAGAACGTGGCGACGATCGGCTGGGGCAGCTTCGACGCGGCCATCGCGCTGGGCACCATCCCGGTCACGATCCCGAAGGCGACCTTCGGCGACCCGGACGGCGACGGTTACCTGGAGTGGACGAAGAACGCGATCGACGCCGACAAGGCGAAGCTGCCGCCGCTGCACGATGAGACGGACGGGATCCCCTACGAGAAGATCGCCGACACCTCGCCGGATCTGATCCTGGGCGCGAACTCCGGCCTCACGAAGCAGGAGTACGACACGCTCACCAAGATCGCTCCCACGGTCGCCTACCCCGGCGCCCCCTGGGGCACCTCGTGGCGTGACTCGACCACCATGGTGGGCACGGCGCTCGGCAAGTCCGCCGAGGCGAAGACGCTGATCGCCGACACCGAGAAGTCCATGGCGACCGAGATGGCCAAGTACCCGGCCGCCAAGGGCAAGACCGGCATGGTCATGTGGGTGGACGCGAAGGATCTCGGCAAGGTGCAGTACTACGTGCCGAGCGACACGCGCGTGCAGTACCTGAACGACCTCGGACTCGCCACCCCGAAGTCCATCACCGACCTGTCCAAGAACGAGAAGGGCTTCGTCGGCACGATCTCGGCCGAGCAGGCCGACAAGCTCGACGCCGACGTCGCGGTCGTCTACGTGCAGGGCGGCGACCTGTCGACCCTCCAGAACGACCCGCTGCTCAGCAAGATCCCCGCGGTGAAGAAGGGATCCGCAGTGCTCCTGAACGACGAGGCGCTGCTCATGGCCGTCTCCGCGCCCACCGTGCTGTCGATCCCGTGGGCGCTTCCCGCCTACGCGAAGATGCTCGGCGAGGCCGCAGCCAAGGCCTGATGACCCTCGCCACCGCGCCGACGACGCCCGCGTCGGGCTCCGGTGCACGCCGCCGCGTGCGCCTGAGCCCGGGGTGGGCGATCGTCGTGTGCCTGGGCGCGATGCTCGCCGCGGCCGCGCTCTCCCTCGCCCTCGGCGCGCGGATCGTGCCGCTCGACGCCGTGTGGGGCGCTTTCCTGAGCCCCGACGGATCCACGGATCAGGCGGCGGTGCTCTCGCGGGTGCCCACGACGATCACCGGACTGCTCGTGGGCGCGGCGCTCGGCATGGGCGGCGCCGTCATGCAGGGCATGGCCCGCAATCCGCTCGCCGATCCCGGCCTGCTCGGCGTGAACGCCGGAGCGTCGCTGTTCGTGGTGCTGGGCATGACGCTGTTCGGGTGGCAGGCGCCGCTCGTGATCGTGTGGTGCGCCCTGGCCGGAGCGGCCGTGGCGGTCGTCATCGGCTACGGCGCCGCCGCGGCGAGCCCCGGAGGCGCGACCCCGGTGACGCTCGCTCTGGCGGGTGCGGCGGTCGCCGCGATCGCGACGGCCGTCATCACCGGGATCCTCATCGTCGACGAATCGACGCTGGAGAGCTTCCGGTTCTGGCAGGTCGGATCCCTGACCGCCGCATCGTTCTCCTCGCTCGCGCAGCTGGGCGGCTTCCTCACCCTCGGGGCCGGGCTCGCGGTCGCCTGCTCCGGTCGCCTGAACGCACTCGCGCTCGGCGACGACGTCGCCCGCGGGCTGGGCGTGCGGGTCGGCGCCTCCCGCCTCACCGCTGTGCTCGCGGTCGTGCTGCTGTGCGGCACGGCGACGGCGCTCGCAGGACCGATCGGCTTCGTCGGACTGGCCGTGCCGCACGCGGTGCGGTTCCTCGTCGGCGCGGACTACCGCTGGATCGTGGCGCTGTCCGCCGTGGCGGGAGCCACGTTCCTGCTCGTCTGCGACGTGATCGGCCGGATCCTCGCGCGCCCGGGCGTGCTCGAGGTGGGCATCGTGACGGGCGTCATCGGAGCCCCGGTCTTCATCGCGCTGCTGCGCCGGCGGAAGTCGGTCGGACTGTGACCGCGCTCGACACCGCACGCCCTACCGCCGCATCCGCACCTGCGGATCGGCTCCGGGCCGCCCGCCGCCATCGCGCGGCCCGCGACACCGCGCTCATCGCGGTGCTCGCCGTCGCCACGGTCGTCCTGTTCGGGGCGGCTCTCGTGTTCGGCGCGAAGACCCTCGCCCTGCCTGACGTGCTGCGCGCTCTCGGGGGACAGACCGTGCCGGGCGTGACCTTCGCCGTGGTCGAGCTGCGCCTTCCTCGCGCGGTCGGCGCACTGCTGGCCGGCGCCGCGTTCGGCCTCGGCGGGATGCTGTTCCAGACCCTGCTGCGCAACGTCCTCGCGAGCCCCGACGTGATCGGCATCAGCACAGGATCCAGCGCCGCGGCGATCACCGCGATCTCGTTCTTCGGCGCCTCGGGACTCGTCGTCTCGGGGGCCGCCATCGCCGGCGGGCTCGTGACCGCTCTCCTGATCTGGGTCCTCGCCTATCGACGAGGCCTCTCCGGTCTGCGCTTCGTCCTCGTCGGCATCGGCGTCGCCGCGGCGCTGCAGGCCGTGATCAGCTACGTCCTCACCCGCTCCGACGTCAAGGCGGCGGAGCAGGCGACCGTGTGGATGGCCGGATCGCTCAGCCGCAGTCTCTGGGATCAGCTCGGGCCGACCGCGCCCGCGCTCCTGGTGCTGCTCGTGATCGCGCTGCTGGCGGCGCGCACGCTGCCGGTTCTCCGCCTCGGCGACGACTCCGCCACCGCGCTGGGTGCACGTCCGCAGCGCTCGCGGATCCTGCTGATCCTGTGCGCGGTACTGCTCATCGCCGTCGCCACCTCGCTGACCGGGCCGATCTCGTTCGTCGCGTTCCTCGCCGGTCCGATCGCCCTGCGCCTCGTCCGGCGCGATGCGGCCCTCCCCCTGGTCTCCGCGCTCCTCGGCGCGATCATCGTGCTCGCCGGCGATGCGGTCGGGCAGCACCTGTTCCCGATCACGCTGCCCGTCGGCGTGATCACCGGCGCGATCGGCGCGCCGTTCCTGCTGTGGCTCCTGATGAGAGGACGCACGCGCGCATGAGCTCGCACACCCTCGAAGCGACCGACCTGACCGTCGGCTACGACGGCGATCCCGTCATCGAAGGCCTGGATCTGGCCCTGCCGGGCTCCGGGATCACGATGATCGTCGGCGGCAACGGCTGCGGCAAGTCGACCCTGCTGTGCACGCTCGCGCGGCTGCTGAAGCCGCGCAGCGGATCCGTGCTGCTGGACGGATCCGCGATCGCGCACCTGCCCACCAAGGAGGTCGCTCGCATCGTGGGTCTGCTGCCCCAGGCGCCGGTCGCGCCGGACGGCATCAGTGTCGCCGACCTCGTCGACCGCGGCCGCACGCCGCACCGCGGCTGGCTGGGCGGGCGCGACCACCGCGACGACGAGGTGGTCGCGGATGCGCTGCAGGTGACCGGCATGGCGGAGTTCGCCGAGCGCTCGATCGACGAGCTCTCGGGCGGACAGCGGCAGCGCGCCTGGGTCGCGATGGCGCTCGCGCAGGAGCCCGACATCCTGCTGCTCGACGAGCCCACGACCTACCTCGATCTCGCACACCAGGTCGAGCTGCTGCAGCTGCTCGTGCGACTCTCGCGCGAGCGGGGGACCCAGGTCGTCGTCGTCATGCACGAGCTCAATCTCGCGACCCGCTATGCCGACCATCTCGTCGCCATGCGCGACGGCCGCATCGTCGCCGAAGGCGCTCCCGCCGACGTCGTCACGGTCGAGCTGCTCCGCGAGGTGTTCGACCTGGAGGCCGTCGTGATCCCGGATCCGGTCGCCGGCACGCCGATGATCGTGCCGGTGGACGTGCACCGGGACTGACAGCGCGTCGCGCCTAGGATCGTGGCATGGGCACCGCGGACGTCGAGATCAAGGGGCGGCCCGTCGATGCGCAGACCCGCTGCGTGCACTACCGCACCGACCTCGACGTCGTCGCGATCCGGTTCGCCTGCTGCGGCGAGTACTACCCCTGCCACCTCTGCCACGAGGAGACGGCAGGCCACCCGGCCCGGCCCTGGCCGTCCGCCGAACAGGACGCGAGGGCCGTGCTGTGCGGCGTCTGCCGCCACGAGCTCGCGATCCGCGAGTACCTCGGCGTGACCGCCTGCCCGCGGTGCGCCGCCTCGTTCAATCCACGCTGCGCCCTGCACGCCGACCTGTACTTCGAGGCCTCGCCGGACAGGACCCACGGTCGGCGGCTCGGCGCCTGACCGGACCGCCCGGCCGGAGCACGGGACTGCGGCCCTGCCACAGGCCGTGATCAGGCGGCGCGGACGTGCGGCCGCCGTGCTGATCGACGGACGGTGAGAACGAGCAGGACGATCAACGCCGCCGCACTGATCACCCCGAGCACCAGACCACCGAGGGCATGGTCGCCCCCGGAGACCCCGTACTCGTCCGCGAGGTGCACGCCGTTCCCGAACGATGCCAGGAGATACACCGGGTAGCCCAGCACGAGCGCCCCCAGGTAGGCGATCGCGACGACGGCTCTCCGCAGCACGCCCACGAGGGTGAGCACGAGCAGAGCGAGCCCGAGCGCGACTCCGACACCGGACGCGATCAACGGCGTCGCGAAGTCCAGACCCCCGCCCGCACTGCCGAGCCCTGTCCGAGCCGGATCCGCCGCGGCCGCCGCGGCCGCCGGGTTCCACACGAGGATCTGCAGTGCCATCACCGCAGAAAAGCAGAAGACCAGAGCACAGCCCAGAACAGCGACCACCGTGTCGGCGGGTCGGCGGGGGCCCTTGAGCGCGCGCTGCTCCCTCATGGCGTGAGTATCGCACGTCTCGGCGGTGGGCCTCCGCCGCACGATCGCCCGTGGAGCCCGGTCAGGGCCGGGTCAGCTCCTCGAGCACCTCGACGACGTGCCGGTACGGCCGGCCGGTCGCGCGGCTCATGCCGAGCTCGCAGGTGCGGTTCGCCGAGACGAAGGCGTCGAAGCCGCCGCGGTCGATCCCCGCCGCCGCGATCTCAGCCGCCTCGACGGCCGTGGCGCTCGCGGTCAGCTCGGGATGCAGCATGCCGCGGTCGCCCGCGAACGCGCAGCAGCCCCAGCCCTCCGGCACGTACACGTCCTCGGCGACGGCCGCGGCGAGCGCGCGCAGGGCGTCGTTCGCGCCGAGCTGCGTGGTCGAGCACGTCGGGTGCACGGCGACGGATCCGATGCGCTCCCGCACCGTCAGCTTCGGCAGGGCCTCTCGCGCCAGGAAGGTGGTCGCATCCTCGATCCGCAGTGCGGCGTACTCCGGGCGCTCCGCGACGGCCTTGGCGAGCATGACGTGCAGTCCCTCGGTGCACGACGCGGCATCGCAGACCACGGGCAGCAGACCCTCGTGGCTCGCCCGCCACAGCGCGGGCAGGACGCGCTCGCTCATCGTGGTGTAGCCGTCGAGCTGACCCTTGGACTTCCACGGGGTGCCGCAGCAGAGCCCGCCCGCATCCGGCGGCACGCTGTAGGAGATCCCCGCCCGCTCCAGCAGCAGCCGAACCGCCTCACGGGAGCCCTCGCCGTGCACGCCGTCGGCGTCCTGCTCCGCGCCGAACATCGTCCCGATGCAGGATCCGAACAGCACGGCCTGCGCGTCGACGGGGCTCTGGGCCTGCGGCGCGCGCGAACCGCCCCCGGGGAGGCGCGCGTCGTAGAGCGGCACCGTGTCGGCGCCGAGCACGGCACGGGCGGCCTTGGTCACACCGGTCACCAGGGGCGCCGGCAGCGCCTGAGCGACGTTCAGCGCGAAGCCGCCGCCACGGGTGATCGCACCCCAGCCCTTCGCCGCAGCATTCCACACGCCCTGCTCGAACCGGCCGGCCTCCTCGGCGCGCAGCCGTCGCACGAGGTCGCCGGTGTTGATGTCGACCGGACACGCGACCCCGCACATGCCGTCGACGGCACAGGTCTGTACGGCGTCATAGTCGTAGTCCCGCGCGATCTCGGCCGCCACCTCGACCTCGCCGCGGTGCAGCGCGGCCGTCATGTCGCGGCGCAGCACGATGCGCTGCCGCGGGGTGAGCGTGACGTCCTTGCTGGGGCAGGTCGGCTCGCAGTAGCCGCACTCGACGCAGCGGTCGACCTCGCTCTCGACGGTCGGCACGAGCTTGAGGTCGGCGAGATACGAGCCCGCATCGTCGGAGAGGACGACACCCGGATTCAGGATCCCGTCCGGGTCGATGAGGCCCTTGATCTCCCACATCATGTCGGTCAGCACGTCGCCGTACTGCCGCCGCACGAACGGCGCCATGATGCGGCCCGTGCCGTGCTCGGCCTTGAGCGTCCCGCCCTGGGCGAGCACGAGCTCGACGAGGTCCTCGGTGAAGGCCTCGTAGCGGCGCAGCGCCTCCGGGTCGTCGAAACGCTCGTTGACGAGGAAGTGCACGTTGCCGTCCTTCGCGTGCCCGAAGATCACGCAGCCCTCGTAGTGGTGCTTCTCGAACAGCGCCGTAAGCCCCTCGCACACGCCGAGCAGGCGCTCGACCGGCACCGCGATGTCTTCGAGCAGCGCCGTCGTGCCCGACGGGCGGGCTCCCGCGACCGCGGTGTACAGGCCCTTGCGGACGGTCCAGAGCTCGCCGCGCTCGGCCGGATCCTCGGTCATCCGCGCCGGCGTCGTGAGCGGCAGGGACGCGACGTGCGCGAGCGCCGCCCCCTTGCCCTCGGCGAGTGCGTCGGCATCCGCGGCATGCACCTCGATGAGCAGCGCCGCGTGTCCCTGCACGTCGATCCCGGCGATCGCGTCGGGCACCGTGCGGAGCCCCTGCGCGACGCGCAGCGAGGCCGCGTCCATGAGCTCGATCGTGGCCAGCCCGAGCGCGGTCAGGCCTGGTAGCGCCGCCATCGCGTCGGAGAGCGTGTCGAAGACGAGCAGCCCGGTCGAGATCGCGGGCTGGATCGGGATCGTGCGGAACCGCGCCTCCGCGACGAACGCGAGCGTTCCCTCGGATCCGATCACGAGGTGCTCCAGGATCCGCACCGGATCGTCGAAGTCGAGGAGGGAGTTGAGGCCGTATCCCATGGTGTTCTTCATCGAGAACTGGCGCGCGACCTCGGCGCTCAGCGCGGGGTCGCCGCGGAGGCGATCGCGCAGATGCTGCAGCCCGTGAGCGATCTCGGGCTCCCGATCCCGCAGCCGAGCGAGGGCATCGGGTGCCGCGGTGTCGAGGATCGTGCCGCTCGGCAGCACCAGCAGCATCGACTCGATCGTGCGGTAGGAGTTCTCCACGATGCCGCAGGCCATGCCGCTCGAGTTGTCCGCGACCACGCCGCCGATCGTGCAGGCGATCTCGCTCGCCGGATCCGGCCCGAGCTTGCGTCCGAACCGCGCCAGCCGGGTGTTCACCTGGCGCACGGTGGCCCCAGGCTGCGCCGCGACGGAGGCGCCGTCGGCGCTCACGGCGATGCCGCGGAAGGCCGAGCGCGTGTCGACCATGACGTCGCCGGTCACGCCCTGCCCGCTGAGGCTCGTGCCTCCGGAGCGGAAGGTCAGGGTGCGCCCCGCGGCGCGCACGGCGTCGAACACCCGCGCGACGGAGGCCGCATCCTGCGGGACCAGCACCGCGTCCGGCACGAGCAGGTAGTGCGAGGCATCGTGCGCCCGGGCGAAGCGGTCGATCGTGCGGGAGGCGACCCGGACGCCGGGGCCGAGGGCGGCCTCGTCCAGCGGCGAGGTCAGGGTGGCGGACATGCGGAACTCCTCGCGGCGGCGCGATCAAGATTGTCAGACAAGCATACCGACCGGGCTGGTTTCTTCTACACTTCTGCCATGATCACCCGCACCCTGGACATCGTCGGCGTCGTCGAGGCGACCAGCCGGGTGCTGCGCGAACGGATCCTGAACGGGTCGCTCGCGGGGGATGCGGCGGTCACCGAGGCCTGGGTGTCTGCGGAGTTCGGGATCGCCCGCCCGAGTGCCAAGGCGGCGATCGAGCAGCTCGTCGCGAGCGGACTCCTCGTGCGCACGGCGCATCGCAGCGCCCGTGTGGCCGCGATCGACGCGGGCATGGTGCGCGACGTCTATCGAACCCGTGCGCGCATGGAGAGCATGGCGCTGCGGGAGCTCGCGACCGACGCGCGCATCCCGGCGGCGGCCATCGCGGCGAACGACGAGATCAGCGCCATGCCTCCGAGACCGGACCCCGCGACCGTCGATCCGGACATCCGCTTCCACACCGCCCTCATCGACGGGATCGAGAGCGAGCGCACCTCCCGGATGTATCGCACACTGCTGGACGAGACGCGCCTCTGCATGGCCCAGGTGCAGGACCGCCGCCTGCTCGACGCGCACGACATCGCGGCACAGCACCGTGCGATCCTGGACGCCGTCCGCGATCGCGACGGGGATCTCGCCTCCCGGCTCCTGCACGAGCACCTCGGCTCCGCGGAGGAGCGACTGGTGAAGGCGCTGAGCGACTGAGGAGGCTGGGCGACGGAGTCCGCCTGAGGTCGTCCGGAGACATCGATCAGATGTCGAACGAGTACACCGGCGAGAGCCCGTACTTCGTGATCGCATCCTTGATCAGGACCATCGCCCACAACCCCTCGGCTGTCGACTCGCCTCCTGCATCGGCCTTGCGTGCGGGTGTGGAGGTCGCGCAAGTGCCACTGGACCGTACGGCATGCACGTCGACGGCGTCGAGGAACGCCCCCGATCCCCCGGGAGATGCCGAGTCGTCCGCCGCCTTAGCGGCCCACATCGGCCAGATCGTGCTCAGCGCGTTGTCGACGAGGGAGTTGTTGCCGATGAACCAGGAGGCGACGGCGCGCGCCTGTTCGAGGTAGCTGTCGCGCTTCGCCAACGCGGTCGGACGACCGGACTGCCCCCACGCCTCGGCGAGTTCGAGGAGCCCCGCCACGATGGACGAGTTGTGATAGACGATCTGGGTGTCATTCGTGTGGAACGTCGCCGCCCAGCCGGTGATGCTCGGAATACGCTCGCGTGTGCGCCGATTGTTCCCCGCGGTGTCTGCGAAGTGGTAGGCCTGCATGCCGTAGAAGTTGTCCGCGGAGTAGCTGATGATGTCGAGAAAGCCGCCCAGCGCCGCGTCCGTCTGGCCCAGGTCGCGCTTGAGCCGGTAGGCGCGCGCCAGCGCGTACATCTGGACCTGACCCCAAGCCTGCCAGTCTCCGCCCGTGACGTCGTCGATGAAGATGCCGTTGCGCCAATCACCGGTCGCTCCGGCGAACTGAGTCGCGACAACGCGATCGATGGCCTGATCGATCTTCGCGTACACCGCGGATTGGGAGGGCGGCCCGTCGTGGCCCGTCGTCGTGACGGCCCGGCTCGAGTATGTCCCGAACCCGGCCCCGACCCAACGGATGCGGAAGTACTCGCTCAGCCCGGCGAGGAAGAAGCTCGCCAGGCGCGTGTCGAGGGTGCCCATGTCGTATTGGAGGCAATTCGTGAGAACCCGGTTCAGGTGGTTCTCCAGGAATGCCGCGAAGTATCCGTCGTCGGCGCTGAAGACGCCCCCCGGGCTGTTCACCTTCACCTTCTGCATCATCTGGAGGCCCATGGCGAGCGCCCAGAGCTGACGTGCGTCCTTGGCGCCGAGGTTGTGAGTGCTGGTGGTCCAATCCTTCTTGATGCTCGCCAGGGAGGACGTGGACCCGCTCGTCGCATCGGAGTAGAGCGGGCCGTCATAGACGGCCGCCACATCGCTGCCGTCAGTCGCGACGAGGTCGTCCATGTAGACCGAATAGGCCGGATGGGAGACGAACGGAGGCGCGGGAACAGGGGCCCCGCCGCTGGTGATGATCGCCGGATCGGCCGGATCGCACGCACCGGGCCTCGATTGCATCCACAGCGCACGGCTGCCTCCTGGCGAAGGCGGATACGCCGTGCGGCGATTGAATTCCGTGCGGTACATGTAGTGCGCATTCTGCCCCTGGACAGCGGGATCCCACGTGTACGTGGAGGGCGCATCGAGCCACGCGAAGTTGTAGACCTTGCCTTCCATCGTGGTGAGGTGACAGGTGAAGGTCAGGAGCGCTTTCGCGGCCGCGAGGGACGCGACGCTGCCGTTGCGGAGGTAGTCCGTGGCGAGAGCGATCGCCGCGCGCGCGGCATCATCGACGCAGGCGGCTCCCTCCGCCATGTCCTGGTAGATGTTCCACCCATTGGTCTCCCATTCCGGCTTCGCCGTCGCATACAGAGCCAGCGCCTGCATCGGCCACGCCGACACCGCCGCGTAGCCCCCGCTCCCGAGGGTCGCGTCGTAGTAGGACGGGAGCGGCCAGGTCACTCCGTGCTGATCCGGGCGCTGGCCGGGAGCATTGCCCGATCCGTAGGTGAAGCCGGTCACATTTCCCGAGGAATCGACGGAGCGCGCGGCGAGGAGCTGCCAATTGAGATGGCCGTACCGGTGAAGGTCGTAGTCGTCGAAGCTGACCGACATAGTCGCGGCATGTGCGGCGAGCGGTCGCTGCGCAGCGAAGGCTCCGAGCACTCCCAGCGATGCGGTTCCGGCGATGAATGCCCGTCGGGTGAATGCCTTGCCCATCTGCGCTCCTCCTCATTGAGATAACGTTGTCTTAACGAGGATGCCCGACGCTCGGCACGAAGGCAAGAGTGGGTTCCGTTTGAGCGATGGCCCCCTACCGCGCCGACTCAGGCGCCTTGGCGCACGGCGATGACCAGCTCGAACCTGCGTTCCTCCCCCGGAGCGAGGTCCCCGTCGACCGGCTCGGGCTCGCCGCCGAAGAGGGCATGCGACGACGGCTCGATCCCGAGCGCCCACCTGCCGCGACCGGGGAGGACCCACTGATGGAGAAAGGGAAGCGTCTCCGCACGCCAGCCGACCTCAACCTCGAACAGCCCTCCGCTGACCGCGCAACGGCTCCACCCGTCCTCCGTGCGGCCGAGCCCGTCGTGCAAGACCACCGCCTCGGCGATGCCGGCGGTCGGATCGGGCATGCGGCTCCACTCAGGCACCTCGGCGATCCGGCGACGGAAGATGTGCCGCCGGGCGTCCACGGCCACCCGTGTGCCCGGGAGTACCGCGGGAGCCCCGAGATTCACGTGGTACAGAATACGGACGGGTGCCACGACCGCCCCGATGTTGACGACCCGATCGTCGATGCGCAGGAACGCGGCACCGTCCTCCTGCAGGCCGCTTGTGATCGTCCGCTCGAGCCGGAGGGACGGGCCGAAGACGGAGGCGGCATCGACATCGGCGCTGAGCCGGACGAGTGGTCGCCCTCGAGACGGTTCCACCTGAACGTTCGACGCCGGCCGGTGACCGATATCGCCGTGCATGGGAAGATCTCCCTCGGCATCCCCGATGTTCAGCAGTCCGCACGTGGAGACCAATCCGCCGATGAATCGATCGATCCACGCACGACCGGCTGGCCGATCCAGCGCCCGCGCGTCGCTCAGAGGAGACACCCACCCGAGGGGCAGACCGGCGAAGTCCGCCCTTCCGATATCGAAGCCCCGCGCCGGGAGCACCTCGAATCGAAGTGCTCCGGCGACCGTCGCATCGAACACCCTGGGGTGGTCGCCCGAGCCCGGGGTTCCGAACCGCTCGACGACCCCCGCGACGACGTTGTCCTGCGCGAGAAGTCCTGCGCCCCGCAATGCGGAGGGAGAGAACTCGTCCGTCATCGCGGCGGCCTCGCCACGATGACGGTGCCGGCGCCGCGCAGAGTCGTGCGCCGGACTCCGGCGGGGATCAATGCCGTGCCACCGGATCGCAGAGCAAGGTCAGGGTTGCCGAACGAGCCGATTGCGACAGCACCCTCGACGACAACGAGGACGGCGAACCCGTCTTCGAGCTCGAGCTCATCGCGCACCCGGATCTCCTCGAGCCGGAAGTAGGAATCTGCATCCTCGGGCAATCCGGATCCTGATCCTTCATCGGCTCGACGGACCAGTCGCCCCAACGCCGCATCTGAGAGCGCGCATCGATCCACGGCATCGAGGGCGCGGTCGAACCCCAGTCCCAGATGCCCGTCACGCTCCCCGTCGATCGCGAAGTCGCGCCACTCGAGAAGGATGGACAGGTCCTCGGGCTCCTGCACCTCCACGAGCAGGACCCCCTCCCCGATCGCATGGACGACGCCGGGCGGGACGAAGATACGATCGCCCGGCGCCACGTCGATCCGGTGCATCAGATCCAGGAGGGCGGCGGTGTCCTGCATTCGGACCAGCTCCACGAGTCGGGGGCGATCCACGTACTGGATGAAACCGAGATAGACGCTCCCGCCCTCGAGTATGTGCCAGGCCTCGGCCTTGCCGTGCGCTGCTCCGACGACGCTGCGCGCGAAGTCACCATCGGGATGCACGTGAGCGGGCAGGCGCTGCCCCGCATCGAGGAGCTTCACGAGCAGCCGGGGGTCGGCGCCGAAGCGGTCGACGTGCGCGTGCCCGAGCCATTCCCGAGGCGCCGCATGCACCGCTTCGTCGAGCACGCGACCGTTCGGGAGAACGGTGCGCCCGTGGTCCGCCTGCCCGCGCACCGGCACGGTCGATCCCACCCAGTCCTCCGGGGTGTACTCCGGGCTGTCCGCAAGCCCGCGGAACGCGGCGATCCGCGCTCCTCCGCGGTAGAAGCGCGCGGGCGGCCGGTTCGTCTCGAGCAGCCAAGGACGATGCGCATCAGAGTCGAACGCGGTCTCCTCCCGCTCCATCTCCGAGATGTGTGCGGCAGAACTGGCCGCGGCCACCTGCAGCGCGGCCGTAGGACCCATTCCCTGAGAGATCGCGTACAGAAGCCCGGCGGTCGACGCATCGCCGGCGCCATTGGTGGTGCGCAGCACTCCGAGCGGCGTGCTCGGGCCGCGCAATGCGGCATCGGCCCATTCCTGCGCGGATGGCGCGAGCGCGCGCCCGGCACGGCGCAGTCTCTCCTCGCCCGCGACGCGGAGGACGAGACCCTCGGCACCGCACGAGATCGCGACGACGCCGACCCCCCAGGAGATCAGCTCATCGCCGAGCCGTTCGGCGAGAGCGAGATCCTGCGCGCGAGGCAGACCGAATGCCGAGGTGAGGTCATCCAGGCTCGGGCTGAGGATGTCGATGCCCGGCGCGAGGGAGCGCAGCAGCGAGCGCCAGTCCACAGCGCCCGCAGCCGAAGCCGGATCCACGACGGCGAGGTCGACCGACGTGGTCGCGCCGGCTGCCCGCGCAGCACGCAACAGAGCCTCGAGTGCGGCACCGCTGTCCGCGATCATGCGAGGAAGGAGCGGCGGATAGCCGACATGGAGAAGGTCGATGCCATCGAGATCGACCTCGGAGCCGTCCACGGCGGCGTTGGCGCCGAGGTGATGCCAGAACACCCGGTCGACCTCGGGCTGCTCGATCACGAGCGAGTACGACGTCGTCGACGGCACGACCCGCAGATGCGCATCGATGAGATCCGACTCCGACAGTCCGCGACGCACGACGTCGCCGAGCTCATCCTCACCGACGGTCGCATACGCCGCGACCGGATGTCCGAGCCGCGCCAGCGCCCGCGCCGTGTTCGCGACGCAGCCGCCGACCCCGATGGTCAGCGCGCCGACATCGACCAGGCCACCGGGCTCGACTGCCGCCGGCGCGTCGAGGCCGGGGCTCAGATCCACACAGATGTGTCCTGCGATCGCAACTCTGCGCACGCGGGGCTCCTTTCACGAAGCAATAGACAACGTTGTTTCTTCGCACTACTCTGGCACACATCGTGACCTCCGGGTATCCCCATCCGCTTCAGAAGGAGTCTCTGCCCATGCATCCCTATCGACTGAATCGACTGTTCAATCCCCGCTCTGGGCGTGCGCTCGACGTCGCGGTGGACCACGGCTTCTTCGGCGAGGCGAGCTTCATCACCGGCATCGAGAACATGACGAAGGTCGTCGACGTGCTGCTCGACGCCGCTCCCGACGCGATCCAGCTCACGCTGGGACAGGCGCACAAGCTGCAGTCCCGTCCCGGCAAGGCCAAGCCGTCGCTCGTCCTGCGCACCGATGTCGCCAATGTCTACGGAAACCCGCTCGACGCCCATATCTTCAGCCACCACGTGCCCCACGCCATCGAAGAAGCCGTGCGACTCGACGCGGTCGCGGTGTGCGCGAACCTGATGCAACTGCCCGGCCGCCCGGAGATCCGCGAGGCCAACATCCGCTCGATCATGGCACTCCGAGAGGAGGCCACGCGCTTTGCGATGCCCCTGATGATCGAACCGCTCGTCATGCAGGACAACTCGACCGCAGGCGGTTACATGGTCGACGGCGACATCGACAAGATCGTCACGCTCGTCCGTCAGGCCGTCGAGCTCGGGGCCGATCTCATCAAAGCGGACCCCGCAGACGATCTGTCCGCGTACTCTCGCGTGATCGAGGTGGCGGACGGCGTCCCGGTGCTCGTGCGCGGCGGTGGGCGGGTTGACGACCGCACCCTACTGGAGCGCACAGCGCGCGTGCTCGACGCCGGCGCAGCCGGCATCGTATACGGACGCAACATCGTGCAGCATCCCGACCCGGCCGGCATCACCGCGGCGCTGATGCGGGTCCTCCACGACGGCGCCTCGGTCGATTCTGCCCTCTCGAGCCTCCAGGAGCGAAGCCGATGAGCGCGGAGAGCGTGGGAATCGGCATCGTCGGAGGCGGCCTGATGGGGCGCGAGATCGCTGCAGCGATCCAGCGCTGGCCCGCCCTGATCGACCATCCGGCACGACCTCGTCTGGCCGCGGTGTGCGACATCAACCCCGCGGCGCTCACCTGGTTCGAGCAGATCGACACCGTCACCCAGCTCACGACGCAATATGCCGAGCTGCTGGCCAACCCGGACGTCGACGTCGTGTACGTGGCTGTCCGGCACGATCTGCACGAGCAGATGTACACGGATGTGATCCGGTCCGGCAAGGATCTCCTCGCCGAGAAGCCCTTCGGTATCGACCGCGCCGCTGCCTCCGCGATCCTGCAGGCCCTGGAGGAGCACCCTGAGAGCTTCGTGCGCTGTTCGAGCGAGATGCCGTTCTTCCCCGGCGCCCAGCGGGCGATCGACTACGTTCGCTCGGGCGCCGTCGGGCAGATCATCGAGGCCCGGAGCGCTTTCCTGCACTCCAGCGATCTCGACGAGAGCAAGCCGATCAACTGGAAGCGACAGGCGAAGTACTGCGGAGCCGCCGGCGTCATGAACGACCTCGGAATGCACGCCTGGCATGTCCCGCTGCGACTCGGATGGGAGCCGGAGTCACTGACCGCCGTGCTGCAGAACCTCGTTCCGCAGCGCCCCGGCGCCGCGGGCGAGCTCGAGGTCTGCGATACGTGGGAGAACGCGACGGTCTGGGGCGACGTGGCCACGTCGAGCGGACGGTTCCCGCTCACTGTCGAGACCAAGCGGATCGCACCGGGCAACAAGAACACCTGGGTGTTCGAAGTCATCGGCAAGACCGGCGGCGTACGGTTCGCCACCTCCAATCCGAAGCGGATCGAGGTGCTGACCATCGACGACGTGCCGGGCATCGGTCGCGAGCAGGGGTGGACCGCACTCGAGGCGGGAAGCCAGTCTGTCTGGCCAACGGTCACCGGCGGGATCTTCGAGACGGGCTTCTCCGACGCGATCCTGCAGATGTGGGCGGCGTACCTCGCGGAGCGGGTCGGAGAGCTCGGCGATCGCTTCGGCGCGGCCACTCCGCAGGAGGCGGCACGCACCCACAGCCTTTACGACGCTGCTCTCGCATCCGCCGAGAGCGGGCGCTGGACGCAAGTGGGATAACGATGTCCCGGGTGACGGGATCGCCACCCTACAATCGGGAGTGCGCCGCCGACGCGGCGGCGCACTCTCGAGGCTGAGCAGGACGAGGGGGATGCATGAGCCGACCACCGACCATGAACGACGTCGCGCAGGCAGCGGGTGTCGCCCTCAAGACCGTCTCCCGCTACGTCAATGGCGAGACGAACATCAACCCCGAGCTCGCGACCCGGATCCGAGATGCGATCGTGGAACTCGGCTACCGCCGGAATCTCGCCGCCGCGAGCCTGCGCCCTGGCCGATCGAGCCGAATGATCGGTCTCATCATCAGCGACCTCGCGAACCCGTACTACTCGACGATCGCGCGTGCTGTCGAGACGAGCGCGTCGGCGGCGGGCTACCTCCTGATCACCGCCAGCTCGGAGGAGAGCGGCGAGAACCACGACCGCCTCGTCGACCGCTTCATCGGACAACAGGTCGACGGGCTCATCGTCGTGCCGCCGGCACGGCCCGCCCGGTCCTGGACCGATGTCACGCCTCCGGTCCCGCCGCTCGTGGTCATCGACCGGCCGGCGGACGGCGCAGACGGTGACACGATCCTGGCCGACAACGAGGGGGGCGCCCATGCGGCGACCACCGCGCTCACCGAGGCCGGCGCCCGGCGCATCGCTTTCGTCGGCGACACCCTTGCGCTGTACACGATGTCGGAGCGTCTCAACGGCTATCGCAGGGCGCTCGAAGACGCGGGCCTCGCGTTCGAAGAGGATCTGGTCGTCACGGGAGCGCACAGCGCCGAGGAAGCGGCCGGCATCGTGCTGCGCCTGCTCCATGATCAGCGCCCCGATGCGATCTTCGCGGCGAACAACCGCGCAAGCATCGGATCGGTCCTCGCGTTCCGCGAAGCGGCGAAGGCGCTCCCCCTGATCGGATTCGATGATTTCGAGTCCGCGCGCCTCGGCACGCCGGCCGTGTCTGTGGCGACCCCGCAGATCGAGGAGATGGGGCGTCTCGCATGCGAACGACTGCTCGCACGCATCGAAGGCGACCTCAGCCCGTCAGCGACGACCGTGCTGCCAGTCGAACTCATCCTGCGCGGATCCGAGCGCGGAACGACGAGCTGACGCAGAGGTCCCGTCCTCTCGCCCGTCAGCCCTTGACCGCCCCACCGAGCACACCGCTGACCAGATAGCGCTGCAGGAAGACGTACGCGGCCACAAGCGGTCCAGCCACGATCATGGTGGCGGCCGCCAACAGCCCCCAGTGACTCGTGTACTGCCCCTGGAACGCATACAACCCCAGGGTGACCGGCGCCTTGTCCGGGTCAGGAAGCAGCACCGTCGCCAGGATGATCTCGTTCCACACGCTGATCGCCTGAAGGATGAACACGGTCACGAGCGCCGGCCGCGCCATCGGGATGACGAATGTCGTCAAGTACCGGAGATACCCCACCCCGTCGAGCGCCGCCGCCTCGTCGATCTCGATCGGGATCGACTTCGCATAGCCGCGCAGCAGGATCGGCCCGATTCCTACGGCGACGGACATGATGAGCACGTAGCCGATGCGGGTGTCATAGAGGCCGGTCCGCAACAACAACTGGAACTGGGTGATGATCGCGTTCGGCAGGAACAGGATGAGCACCAGCATCACGTTCCACAGCCCAGGTCGCCTGAGGTAGCCGCGTGCGAGCGGGAAGCCGATGAAGAGCGAGACAGCGGTGCCGATCACTGCTGCGCCGCCGGCATAGATCATGCTGTTGATCATGTAGGCGCCGAAGTTTCCCTGGTTCCATGCATCGGGGAAATTGACCCAGTGCGGCACCGTGACCAGCCCGTTCGGGTTGGCGAAGAACTGGGCGTCGTCTTTGAGCGCGGTGTTGAGCAGATACAGCAACGGGAAGAGGTAGAGGATCGCGACGAGGATCGCGAGCAGGTAGTTGATCACTCGACCCGTGGTGGGCCGTCGGGTGCGACGGATGGCTCGACGAGCGCCCGCGGCCGAGTCGCGAGAACTGCCGCGCACAGGATTCTCCTCACGGAGGGTAGCGGTCACAGCGAGTTCTCCCTTCGGCGCAAGTACCACATGACCGCGAGGGAGATCACTCCCACGATCACGAACTGGACCACCGAGATCGCGGCGGCGTAGCCCTGACTGCCGTTCACTCCCCCTCCGAACCCCTGGGCGAAGATCGCGAGAGACAGAAGTTGCGTAGCGGGGTTGCTCGGTCCGGTGAGGACGTACGCGAGCTGATAGCTCTGCAAGGCGCCGATGATCGACAGCAGCACATTCGCGGTGACGGATGGTGCGAGCAACGGGAAGGTCACGTGGCGGAGCTTCTGCCACGACGTCGCACCGTCGATGCTCGCCACCTCGTAGAGATCCACGGGGATGGCCTGAAGCCCCGCGAGATAGATCACCATCGCGACGCCGATGCCCGACCAGATCTGCACAGCGATGACGAGAGTCAGGGCGAGCCGGGGATCTCCGAAGAACGCCGACGAGGCGCCGAAGAGCTTCCAGACGGCCGCCGCGGGCCCCCCGCTCGGATTGAAGACGAGCGACCAGATCAAGCCGATCACGGTGACGCCGAGCACGGTCGGCATGAAGACCAGGGCGCGGAAGAAGGTCGTGCCCCGAAGACGCTGGTTGAAGAGCAGCGCGAACCCCAGGGCCAGGACGTTGATGGTGACCGTGGTCGCAAGCGCATAGACGAGCGTGTTCCCCAAAGCATTGAGGTTGTATCCGAGGTGCGCTGCGGAGAAGAAGGTGACGTAGTTCTGGATCCCCACCCAGCTGACGGGGAAGTTCGGGAGGCCGCTGATGTCAGTGAAGCTGATGGCGATCACCGCGAACGCCGGGACGAACGCGAAGACGATGATCAGCGCCTGCGCGGTTCCGAAGGTCGCCAACAGCGCCCCTCGCCGGCCGAACGGGTATGAGTAGGACATGGATCCTCGAATCGTGGGTTTCCGTTCGGGAGCACCGGGTCGCGGCGCTCCCGAACGGACGGGCGAACAGCCTAGAACGCGGCCGACCAGTCCTTCTGCGACACGTCGGCGGCCTTCTCAGGGGTATCCGTTCCGAGCGGAGCGACTCCCACGTAGTTGAACGGGAACTTCGCTGCAGGCCCCGCATTGGCACTCGGGGTCCAGATGTTGTCCCATGCCAGGCTGAAGCTCTTCGTATAGTCCTTGATCGAGTCGAGGAACGGCGTCGAGCCGAGACCGGCCTGCGCTGGAGCGAAGCCGGCGTCCGCGATGAACAGCTTGTAGTTCTCCGGCTGGGAGAAGAACTCGAGGTAGGCCAGCGCCGCCGCCTTGTTCTTCGAGTTCGTGGTCGCCGAAAGCCGGATCTCGACCTTGCCGCCCAGGGTCGCGTTGTCGGCGGCCTTGTCACTGGTCGGGATCGGGAAGTACCCGTACGAGAACTTGCCCGCGACGGCGGCGTCGATCGTGGTCTGGTTCCAGGTGCCGTCCGGGGTCATCGCGACCGCTCCATTGGCGAACAGGCTCGGAACGTCGCTGTATGCGACGCCGGCGAAGTTCGGCTCGGCATATCCGTACATCGCGTCGACCTTCTTCAGAACGTCGACGAGCTTCGGGTCGGTGAGCTTGGCCTTCTGCTTCCAGAGCTGCTCGGCGAGATCGGCCTTGTCAGACTGCCCCGGGTATGCGCCCTGCACGGCGGCGAGCATGGCCAATCCGGCCGGCCAGCTATCCTTGCCGCCGATTCCCAGCGGCGCGACACCGGCAGCCTTGAGCTTGTCCGCGAGAGCGACGAACTCCGTCCACGTGGTCGGGACCTGCAAGCCCTGCTTGGCGAAGAGGTCCTTGTTGTAGAACACCCCGGTGTAGTAGCTGAGGCCGGTCGGCACGCTGTAGTCCTTGCCCTTGTACTTCAGCGCATCGATCACCGTGGGCGTCCAGTTCTTCATGAAGCTCTCGTTCGAGAGGTCGACGAAGGTTCCGGCATCGGCAGCCTTGGCGTCGAACGACTCCGACCCGGCCGGAACGTAGGCCGGCGTCGCGATGGGGCTTGCCACCAGGACATCGACGTTCCCGGCCGACAGACGGGACGATTCGACAGACGCCCAGTTATTGGTGGGGACCGTGGTGAACACGATCTTCGCATCGGGGTACTTCTTCTCGAATGCCGCGTTGACGGCTTTGAATCCGGCATCGGATCCTGCGGCGCTCGGGACCAGGATGTTGAGGGTGCCGCTCACCTTGTCGGTCGATCCGCTGCTCGCCGGCGTCGCACCTGCGCATCCGGCCAGGGCGACAAGTGTTCCGGCTACAGCGAGGGCCATGGCTCCGCGTGTCGCAGCACGGCGTTTGGGCGTGATTGCGTTCATGATGCAACTCCTTTGTCACGTACCGCTCGGAGCCTCCCGAGCTGGCGGGGTCCGGTTCCACTGAGATTGGAACAACGTTGTTTCCGCAATCTTGCTGCCTTAAGAAGAGTAATGTCAAGCGTTGGACAACGTTGTTTGATGCCGTAGTGTTCAGCACTGACCCCGCTGCGACCGCTGCAGCGATTCGCCACTTCTGGAGGATGCCGATGGAACAGCTGTCAACGGAGGGCCTGCGCGCAAGCTACGAGGCCGCCCTCCGCCACTCCGACCCGCTCACCGATCGGATCTCGACGGATCAGTTCTCCCACCGCTATCCGGAGAATCCCGGGTGGGCCGTCGGTCCATTCACGCGCGACGAGTCGCTGACGTTCCGGCCGCAGGGCCAGTGGGAGGATCCGACCCGCATCGGCTGGACCTCCAGTTCCGTCTTCAACCCGTCGCTGATCGTCGAGGGCGACGCGCTGCACATGTTCTATCGGGCCTCTCCGCGCAAGGAGTCGACGGCCAGCAGGATCGGCCTGGCGACCTACACCGCGGGGAACGGCTGGAGCGATTCGTCAGCCAACCCGATCGTGTTTCCGACGACGGACGACGAGCTCCTCAGTTGCGAGGATCCCAAGGTCTACCGCACCGACGACGGCTACGTCCTCTTCTACAACGGGATCTGGCATGCCGCCGGCAGCGCCGAAGCGGAGGAGTTCCCCTCGCCGGGCTACCCGATCACCTCGCTCGGCTGCGACATCAAGGTGGCGACATCCACCGACCTCGTGCATTGGGAGAAGCGCGGACTCGCCGTGCCCTATGAGATCTCACGGCTCTGGGCGAAGGGCGCCGTCATTCCGCGCGATCTCAACGGTCGCGCGATCCGGATCGGCGGTGAGTACCTCATGTACTTGTCGGAAGGCTGCGGGGGCCGGTCCTTCGTGGGTCGCTCGCAGGATCTCGTGAGCTGGAGTTTCGCGGAGCAGCCGTACCTGGACCTGAGCGCACTCGGCGGAACACTGCTGGAGGTCTCCTGCGCAGTGACGGATCATGGCGACACTGGGAGCATCGTCCTCGACTTCTTCTATCGCGATGCCTCCGGCGAGTTCGCGGCCGCCCAGGCCCTGTATGACATCGACGCGCCGTTCACCCAGCGCGCGTTGAACCGTGGCGGTTCGCTCTCGTGGGGAGGCCTGGTTCGCTACGACGGCAGCATCCTTTTCGCGCAGGGCTGGGATGCCCCCTCGGGCGTCCGCGAGATGTATCTGTATCGCGAGGCCCTGGCATGAGTTCGGATTCCGTCACGACCGTGGACCTGGCCGGCACGTGGACATTGCGCGGGTGGCGTCAGAATGACTGGCTGCTCGGGCTCACGCCCGAACGAGCCAAGGTCTCCACCGCCGACGTCGGCCCGGTCCCGGCATCGGTTCCGGGCTCAGTGCGGGGTGCGCTGGTCTCCGCCGGTATCTCGCCGAGCCCTTATCGGGGGACGAACTCACGCGCATCGGAGTGGATTGAGAACCGGCACTGGACGTTTGAACGCGCGTTGCCCGGCGCGACCCTGAAGGAAGGGCTTTCTGGCGCCGACGCGCGCGTCGTCCTCGAAGTCGACATGTTGGATGGCGAGGGGCTCGTCCTGGTCGGCGAGACCGTCATCGGCGAGTTCGCCGACGCCTTCGTACGTCAGCGTTTCGATCTCACCGATGCGCTCAGCCATGACGACGACAGGCTCGCGATCGTGTTCACCCGCGTACCGGACGCGCTCGGCCAGAACGGCTGGACCTCCCGCATCCGGGACTGGAAGCCCAGGTTCTCGTTCGGCTGGGACTGGACCCCGCGCATCGTGCAGATCGGCGTGGCCGAAGGCATCCGCCTTCACGTGGGTCCGGACTGGCGCCTGGACGATGCCATAGTGACCACGTCGGTCGCCCCTTCGAACAAGGGCACGGTGCTGGTCGATCTCACTCGCTGTACCCTCCCGGACGACGCGACCGTCGAGATCTCAGTGATCGACGGGGCCGGCGGCACCGTCGCGTCTGAATCATCCGGGGCGGAGCGCCGACACGAAATGTCTGTCGCATACCCGCGGTTGTGGCACGTGCGCCCTGCCGGGACACAGGCTCAGTACACCGTCCGTATCGACATCCGCGCAGGGCAGCACGCTGAGGCTACGACACGGCAGGTCGGATTCCGCTCGCTGGAGTGGCGCGCCAACCCGGGTGCCGCGCCCGACGCAAGCCCTTGGCTCTGCGTCGTCAACGGCCGAGAGATCTTCCTCGCCGGTGTCAACTGGGTCCCGACTCGACCGGATCATGCCGACGAGGACGACACGGAGGTCCGCGCTCGGGTCAAACGGTACCGAGATCTCGGATTCAACCTCATCCGGGTCTGGGGTGGCGCGCGTGCCGAGCGGCCCGCTTTCTACCAGGAATGCGACCGGCTGGGCCTGCTCGTCTGGCAGGACCTCCCGCTCAGCTCGTCCGGTCTCGACAATGAGCCGCCGTCCGACACGCTGATCCTGGACGAGTTCCGCAGGATCGTGGTGGACTACGTGACGACGCTCGGCCACCACCCGTCGTTGGCGCTCTGGTGCGGCGGCAACGAACTCACCCACGTGACGGCTCCCGCCGTGCCAGGCGCGCCTCTCTCGATCTCGCATCCCACATTGGCCGCGGCAGGTGCCGTCTGCGCCGAGTTGGCGCCGTACTCGCGTTACGTTCCCACATCACCTTCCGGCCCACGCTTCGAGGCCGCCGCGCACGAGTTCGGCAATGGTCTGCACCACGACGTGCACGGCCCCTGGGAGTTCGACGGCACCGAGACAGATTGGGAGGCATACTGGGCCGCCGATGACGCGCTGTTCCGATCCGAAGTGGGTGTGGCGGGCGCAAGCGGCGCCGACCTGCTCGCTCAACATGATCTGCTGCCGGCGCACGCCGACGATGCACAATTGCGCGCCTTGTGGACCCACTCGTCAGGCTGGTGGCTCCGAGGCTTCGATGCCCGCGATCGCTCGGTGCCGGTGCAGAGCTGGCTGGAGGAGAGCGCAGCGCGCCAGGCGCGAATGCTCCGAACCGCGTTCGAGCACGCTGTGGCGCGCTTCCCGGCGACCGGCGGCTTCATGCTCTGGATGGGGCACGACACGTTCCCGTGCGCCGTGAGCCTCGCGATCCTGGACTTCTGGGGGCGTCCGAAACAAGCCGCCTCGGCGCTGGCGGCCGTTCTCGACGGCCTCGTCGAGACGACTTCGGATCGGTAGTCCACGCTCGCATCCGTCCCACCGTTGCTGCAGGATGGATCTGCATTTCGAGGACGGATCGGCTCGGCCCATCCTGCGCAGTGATGAGCGTCCTTGGGAGATGCCTCGTTTCGCCGCCGGGACGGCTCCTGAGCGTCTGAGGAGGCTGGGCGCGCAGGTCGATCAGACGCGGATGCCGGGATCCGCCACCCGGTACACGCCGTCCACGAGCACCGGCACGGTCGAGGACACGTCGGTCTGGGCGGCGAGTTCGACGTCCGCGCCCTGCCCCTCCTCGCGCAGCTCGACGCCGCTCGACGACGCGGTGAACAGGTGCCGGGTCGCTCGCGCCAAGCCCGTGTAGGCGGCGCAGGCCGCGGCCGCTTCCGGGGAACAGGCGTCGATGCCGCGCGTTCCGAGGGCGTCGATGACGGCGCCCGCGGTGAGCAGGTCCTCGACGGAGAACCGCACGGTCTCGTCGTCGCGCACCTCGCCGCCGGCGACCACGGCGACCTTCACACGGTGACCGACGGCGTGCTGGTGGTCGAGGATCCACTGCGCGACGGCGGAGCGGTTCCGCAGCGATGCGGCGAGCACCGGCACGCCGAACCGCGCGGCCGCCGCCGACAGCCGGGATCCGTTGAACGATGGCACCACGGCCCTGGTCGCGCCGAAGGCGGCGACGTTCTCGGCGGTCACGCTCGACGGCGACAGCGTCACGCCGGCTCCCCCGCGCGGCCCGGCCAGACCGGCCTCGGCGAACCCGTGCTCGGTGGCGATCCGCTCGGCCTCGGCGCGCGTGCCGGGGAACGGCTGCACCTCGAGCCCCTCCGTCACGGCGCGCTCCACGGTGGTGGTGAACGAGATCGCGTCGATCACGACGATGACGCCCGCTCCCTGCGCGATCGAGCGCAGGCCCTCGCGCGCCCAGTCGAAGCGCACCTCGTAGTCCTGCTGCAGCGGATGGTCGGGGCTCATCGGGGATCTCACCCGGGAATGGTACCCGGCCGCGGGATCCGGATCGCTCCGCCGACGAGAGCGCCCAGCACCGAGACCCCCGCGGCGACCGCGAAGAGCACCACGAACGACGATGCGGTGTGCGCTCCTCCGATGACGAGCATGGTCACCGGAGCACCGAGTGCCGACCCGATCGTGCGCAGCACGCCGTTGACGCCCACCGCGGCCGCGATCTCGTCACGGGGCACCATGCGCGAGACCAAGTCGGCGGTGAGCGCGAACCCCAGACCATTGCCGAGCCCCACCAGGGAGAAGAACACGACGATCGCGGGGAAGGATCCGGCCATCAGCGCGGAGCCGACGCTGCCGCCCGCCATCACCCCGAGGGCGATCACCGCCACCACCGCCGCCGGCATCCGGCTCAGCAGCGCCGGGGCGAGCCGTCCGCCGACGACGACAAGCACGGCGCCCGGCAGCATGGCCAGCCCCGTCGCGGCGACCGACATCCCGAACCCGGTCCCCGGCGGGGCCTGGAACAGCGCCGGCAGCCCGACGTAGAAGGCGTAAGGGATGAAGCCCAGCATCAGCGTGAGCAGGTTCACCAGCACCATCGCCGGCCGCGCCAGGACGCGCACGTCGATGAGCGGTTCGCGGATCCGTCGCTCGACTCCCCAGAGGGCCGCGAGCAGAGCGGCCGCGAGCACGAGCAGCGCCGCTGTGACGAGCGGCCCCCACGCCGCGCCCTGCGCGACCGCCAGCAGCAGGGCGAGCAGGCCGGCGCTCAGCAGGGCGGTGCCGGCGACGTCGATGCGGGATCCGCTCCCCGCACGAACGGATCGCCGCGGCACGAGCACCGCGACGAGGACAAGGGCGACGGCGCCGAGCAGCGCGCCCACGGCGAACAGCCACTGCCAGCTGGAGACCTCGGCGATCACGCCGCCGATGACGAGGGCGATCCCCGCCCCCAGCCCCAGCGCGCCGCTCAGCCACCCGATCGCTGCCGGCTGACGTTCGACCGGGAGATGGCGCCGCACGATCGCGAGCGCGAGCGGGAAGGCCGCGGTGGCAGCGCCCTGCAGCACGCGCCCCAGCAGGAAGACGGCGAATCCGCCGCCGAGGGCGCACAGGATCCCGCCGAGGATGAACGTCGTGAGCGAGACGAGCAGCACCCGTCGATGGCCGTGGCGGTCACCCAGCGCCCCGAGCACCGGCGCCGCGACGGCGCCGCTCAGCAGATACGCGGTGAGGATCCAACCGCTGCCCGCAGCATCCAGCCGCAGGCTCGCGGCGAGCTGCGGCAGAGCGGGGACGAGCAGTGTCTGCATGAGCGAGTACGCCAGCACGGCGCAGAGCAGCGCGGGCAGGATGCCCCGTCGCACGACCGGGCGGTCGTCGAGATCGACGAGGGGGATCGAGGCGGTCATCGGGTTCCCTTCTGTCGGAACGGAGCGCTCCGTTCCGATCAAGATATCCGATGACCGCGAGGATCGCTAGCCTGAGGGGGATGGACGGACTCCCCGACCGCGGCCGTGCCCGCGAAGCGCGTGCGAACGACCGCACCGTGCTGGAAGCCGCGCGCGACGTGTTCGCCGCCCGCGGGTTCGACGCGCCGACCTCGGCGATCGCCCAGCGCGCCGGCGTGGGGGTCGGCACCATCTACCGCCGGTACCGCTCGAAGGACGAACTCGTGCACGCGCTGCGCCTGCTCGCCCTGGACGACGTGACGACGATCGCGATCGAGGTGGCCAGCGAGCGCCCGCCCTTCGCAGTCGGCCGGTTCCTGCAACGTCATCTCGAGGAGGCCGCGAGCCCGCTCGCCACGACGTTCGGCCTGCTGCTGCCGACCTCTCCGGAGATCGACGCCGCCGCGGACCGGCTGCGCGATGCGCTCGAGGCCCTGATCGCCCTCGACCTGTCCCGCGGGCTGGTCCCCGCGGACTACTCGTCCGGCGAGATCATGATCACCCTGAGCCACCTCCGGCCGCACCTCGCGGTCGGGCAGGAGCGCGCGGTCGAGCTCAACCTGCGCCAGCTCGATCTCTACCTCGCCGGACTCGCGGAGGTCGCCGCGGGTCGCGCGACGCAGCGCGGCACTCCGCTCACCTGGGACGAATGGGTCACGTTCAACAGCACGACTTGACCGGACGGGGATGCCGGCCCGCCTCGGACGGGCACCGCCGGGCGTCCTCCCGCTCGGTCCATGCCGCGCCCGCTCTCAGCGACGGTCGTCGGAGCGCAGCGGCGCGCTGCTCCAGCTCGATGCAGCCCCGGTCAGCGCCGCGTCGAGAGACTCCTGCGCGTACCGCATGTTCTCGGCGTAGCGCGGTTCCTGCAGGCGCTGCCACATGACGTCCTCCGGCACATCTTCGACCTGGGCGGTGACCCACCAGATGTTGCCGAACGGATCCTTGACGCGCCCGCCGCGCTGGCCGAAGGCGTTGTCGCCGAGCTCGGTCACGACCGTCGCGCCGCGGCCCAGCGCCCGTGCGAAAGCCGCGTCGGCATCGGCCACCCAGACGCGCAGCAGGCTCGGCATGACCGGCCAGTCGTGACGCCGGTCGAAGGCGAGCACCACGGTGTCCCCGACCCGGATCTCGCCGTGGCCGATCGAGCCGTCCGCGGTCTGCACTCGCGCGAGCTCCTCCCCCTCGAAGGCACCCGCGATGAAGTCGAGAAGAGCGCCGGTGTCGTCCGTCACCACCCAGGGGGCGACGCTCGTGTAGCCGATCGGTGTCGCGGAGTCGATCATCGCCATCAGGGGATCCTCTCTTCGTCATCGCGAGCCTACGAGCGGCCACCGACATCCGACCGGATACCCTGTATTCCGCCGTTCCGCCGCTGCAGACCACCCGAGGAGGGCGATGTTCGACAGCCCGCTCTCCGCCTCCGCGTACGAGGTGCTCGGCGTCGTCGCGACCGTCGGCGACGAGGAGCTGCGCCGCGCCTACCGACTGCAGCTGCGCCGCACGCACCCCGATACCGGCGGCGATGCGACGGTGTTCGTCCAGGTGCAGCGCGCCTGGGAGCTCGTCGGCACGCCCGAGCTGCGCGCGGCCTACGACCGGGGGCACGGATTCTCCGAAGACGAGGTCGCGTGGGACGGCTGGCGCGCTCCGGCCGTGCGCACCGACACCCGACCCCGCGCGAAGGCCTACGGTGAGGCGGGCGCGAGCCGACGTCGTCACTACGTCGCGCAGGTCAACGCGTGGGCGGGATCCGACGTGCCGGATCCGTATGATCCCGCGTTCGTGCGCACGATCCCCCGCGAGCTGCGCCGGATCCTCGCGAACGCCCTCGCCGAGGAGGACACCGCCCGCTCAGTCGCCGATCTGGGCATGGGCTTCACCGCCTGGCACGATGTGGCGGTGCCCGGCGCTGCGGGCAGCGCGGGCGGGGCGGGCGGCCTGGGCGGCCTGGGTGGCGCGGTTGGCGCTGGCGGGGCGGCCGGCCTGGGTGGCGCGGGCGGCCTGGATGGTGCGGTTGGCGCTGGCGGCAGCGCGGCTCCGGCGCCCCCCGACACGCTCGACCACATCGTGCTCGGACCGTCCGGACTCTACGGTCTGATGTCGGCCGACTTCGGCGAGATCGCGCGCTTCCGCGGCGGCGAGATCATCGGATCCGGCGCCGGCCCCCGCGCCCCGATCACGGCGCTCGTGACGCAGGTCCGCACGGTGGCGCGAGCCGCCCGGGTGCGTTTCGGCGGGGCGATCCTGGTGCTCCCCGATGACGACCTGGCCCAAGCGACGACGCCCCTCGGCGCGATCCGCGGCACGACCGTGGTGGTCGCGCGCCGGAGCACTCTCCGCACGCTGTTGCGGTCCGGCGTTCCCGGATCCCGGACGATCGGCGGCACCGAGCTCTTCGACGTGCGCACCCGGATCCAGCAGTCCGTCCGCTTCGCCTGAGCACCCGGCGCAGCGCGCGCGGCCGGGGCTGGCGCGCGGTGAGTGCGTCGACGCGGGGCTGGCGCGCGGTGAGTGCGTCGACGCGGGGCTGGCGCGCTGCGTGTGCGTCGACGCCCCCTCCCGCGACCGGCGCCCCCTCTGAGGCACGCAACTGCGAGGGGGCGCGGACGCTGCGAGGGGGCATCAGCGGAGAAGGATGCCAGCGGAGCGACGAAGCGCGAGCGGAGCAGGGCCTCAACGGAGCAGGGCGGTGCCCGCGGCGCAAGGTAACCGCGGAGCACGGCGCGGATCCGCTCCTCATCGTCGACGCCCCCTCTGGGTGTCGACGCCCCCTCTGAGACCCGTCACTGCAAGGGGGCGCGGACGCTGCGAGGGGGCGTCAGCGGAACGAGACGTGGCAATTCGCGAGCGCCGACCACGCTCCCCGCGCTCACGAGTATCCGCGACGCAGCAGCATCCCCGCGGCGCGGTCGAACTCCTCCGCGGTCGGGATCTCGAAGTCGAGAGCGTTCGCGTTGCGTGTGATCACCGCGAAGACCGCGGCGACGGCTGCCGCATCCTCGAGCTCGGCCGCCGTGACGCCGGCACCGAGCGCCACGCGGGCATCTGCCACGGAGAGCTCGTCCGGATCCTTCGTCATCCGCTCCAGGAAGACGAGGGCGGCGCGGAGCCGCTCGTCGATCGGCGCCGTGCGGAAGTCCGCGAGCACCGCGTCGACCACCTCGAGGTCCATGCCGCGCACCGAGATCGCCCTGTGGGCCCCCACGCAGAACGGACAGCTGTTCCAGCTCGCGACCATCGCCGCCATCAGCTCGCGCTCCGACACGGTCCAGGTGCTCGGCCCGCGCATCGCCTTCTGGGTCCACCGGCCCAGCGCCGGCCCCGCGAAACCGCGGTCGTAGAACGCGACCCTGGCCGCATCGGGCAGTCGGTATCCGGCCAGGCGGGAGATCGCGCTGATCAGCAGGCGGTGCGCCACGCTGTCGCCGTGCTCGATCTCAGCGAGCCTCATCCGCAGCCTCCTCGATCGCCCGGATCGCGGCATCCCAGCGCCGCAGCGCCGCGCCGACACCCGCCGCCATCACGACCTCGAATGCTCCCCGATCGGATCCGGCCTGCCGTCGTGCGGCCGCGACCTGTTCGTCGGTCACCCGGTACGAGGCCTCCCCGACGGTGCGCGCGAGCTCCGCACACGACGCTGCCACCGCGGCGCCACCGCCCGCCCCGATGTTCATGGCGCCGAGCGTCGCGTGCGCGTCGACGCCGCCGGACACAGCGGCCCGCAGATCCTCCGCGAGGATCCGATGCTCCATCTCCGCGGCCATGCCCTGAACCTACTCCGCCGCGCGTTCCGCGACAGCCCGCCCGTCGACGCCCCCTCTGAGCGTCGGCGCCCCCTCGCAGAAACGCCACCACAGGGGGGCGTGGATGCTGCGAGGGGGCGTCGACCTGCTGGTCGCGGGTGTCAGGCGAACGCGGCGAGGATCGGATCCGGATCCGCGAACAGCACGGCATGCCCGCCGGAGACGAAGTGCGCCGTCACCTGCGGGAGCCGGGCGACCATGGCCTGCCCGGAGGAGGGCTTCACGTTGCCGTCCTGCTCGCCGTGCCACCACACGACCGGCGCCGCCACGTCCTCCACGCGGAACCCCCACGGCAGGCAGACGAGCCGGGCGTCGTCGGTCGGACCGCCGGATCCCTGCCGGAATCCGTCCGCCACGGCCTCGAGGGCGGGCCTCGTCTCGTCGGGGTGCGCACGCGCGAACTCCGCATCCGGCGACGTGCCTCGGGAGATCAGCGCGAGGGTGCGGTCGATCGCGGTCGGCGTGCGCGCCGTGCTCGACTGCAGAAGCGCGCCGAACAGCCGCGGCGCGTGCCGCGCGAGCCCGTAGAACACGCGCGACGTCGCGGACTGCGCGGCCGCCTCGCGGTACCACGCCTCGTCGTAGGGTCCGGATCCGGCGCACACGACCGTGGCCGACACGCGCTCCGGGACGCCCCGCGCGAGGGCGAGCGCGAACGCCCCGCCCGCCGAGTGGCCGAGCACGCCGGCGCGACTGACCCCGAGGGCGTCGAGCAGCTCCACGACGTCCGCCGGCCAGTCCACGAGCGCCCGGACCGGACCCCGGTCCGAATGCCCGAGTCCCGGACGGTCGAGGGAGATCAGGCGGATCCCGGCGCGGACCGCCGCCTCGTGCAGTGGCGCCCCGGCAAGACCCGAACTCGATGACCCCGGCAGGAACAGGCACGGACGGCCCGTCGCGTCGCCGAACTCGTACCAGCCGAGGGTCCGTCCGTCGCTCAGCGCGATCGTGCGCGGTGCGGCGGTCATCGCGGGCCCTCCTTCATCGCTTGCGCATCCTGGGCGGCATGCGCGGCGGTCTTGCCCTGGGGCTCCTGGAGCGCTTGCCATTCGGCCAGCACCTGCGGCAGCCGCTCGGCGAGGTAGGCGTTGAGCGCGGCCGTGCGCTCGAGCAGCGCGCGCTGGTCGGTGCTGTCCTCGCCGAGCAGCGCGAGTCCTGCGGCGGCGATGTCCGCCGCTTCCCGGTAGGGGGCGGGGTCGAATCCGCGCGCCTCGTCGAACACGATGCGCACCCGGTCGGCCCGCTCCCCCGCGGTGCGCGTGCGCCGCACGAGACCGCGGGATTCGAGCGTCTGCACGCCGCCGACGATCGCCGTGCGACTCGCCTGCAGCGCGGTCGCGAGCTCCTCGATGGTCTGCGCCGAGGGCTCGCACACGTACAGATAGCCCGCGATCCGGCCGGTCACGGGGGCGACGCGATAGCGAGCGGCCCAGACGGCGCCGACCCGCTCCGCATAGGCCAGGCGATCCTCGAGAGTGGTCATGCGATGGATGCTACGCCTGACTCATCGGAAATGACAGGTTTTTGTGTCATCTCGTGCCCTCGTCATGTCTGCAGACGGGGCGAGGTCCTGCATTCGGTGCGGATCAGCCGCGGCGTCGCTGCCCTGGGATAGCGTGGCGGCATGAGCGGCTATGACGTGAGCGAGATCGGTGCCATCGACACCTGGGGTGTCGCGGAGGGGACAGGGAAGAGGTTCGTCGACGGGGAGTCGGCACGATACCTCGGAATGTCGGCGAACGCGACGGATCCGGGCTCCGGCTCACCGTTCTGGCACCGGCACGACCGGTTCGAGGAGCTCTACGTCTTCCTCGAGGGCCACGGTCAGATGGCTCTCGACGACGAGGTGGTCGACGTGCAGGCGGGCACCGTGGTGCGCGTCGCACCCGAGACCTGGCGGGCCGTGCACAGCGCGGTCGATGCCGACCGACCGCTGAAGTGGCTGTGCCTGCGCGGCGGCGGCGACAGCCTCACCGCGATCGGGCGCGACGGCGAGCTCGACAAGGAGCGCACGTTCCCGTGGGCGGTGTGAACGACGACGTCTCCATCGGCGGCGAGAGCATCCGGCTCGGACAGTTCCTGAAGTTCGCCGGACTGCTCGACTCCGGCGGGGACGCCAAGGAGGCGATCATCGACGGATACGTGCAGGTGAACGGCGAGGTGGACCGCCGCCGCGGCCGGCAGCTCGTCGACGGCGACCTCGTGACGTACGACGGTCGTACGATGCGCGTCCGCCCCTGACGGCCGACGCGCGTCAGGCCCGCGCGGGCCGGCGCAGCAACTCCACCGCGACGAGGACGAGCACCGCGCCCAGCAGCACCCACAGCACGAGCCAGGCCGTGAGCGGGTGCACGAGCAGCACGACGGCCGCGGCGACCAGCGCGACCAGGACGAGGATCCACCGGTGCGAGCGGTCGATCCAGCCACCGAGGCGGGCGGCCGCGGTCGGTGCGCCCTCGTCCGACGTGCGGGAGGATCCGGGGCGCACGGCACCGGCGACGCGACCTCCGGCGCGGCGGACTGCCAGAGCCGACCGGGACGAGCCGATCACCCACGCGACGAGGGCCACCACGAGGGCGAGCAGACCGAGCGCGAGGATGCGCTGCGTGAGCGGCGCCGTGATCTGGTCGAACACGGATCCGGCGGCTGCGGGCGTGATGACGGATCCGCCGGACGCGAGCGCGCCGACCCCGACCGCGCGCCCGAGGGCGACTGCCGCCAGCATGAGCACCATGATCACGGTCGCGGCGATGCCGGCGGCCAGGACCGTGCGCCGACGACGCCGCGCCACCAGCACTCCCGCGAGCAGCAGTGCCAGTGCGATCCACGGCAGCCACGTCGACACCGTCACCACGAGGCCGTACACGGTCACGGCCTTGCCCAGTGACGCGTTGTGGACGAGCACGATCGTCTGGTCCGTCGTCGGGATGGCCTGGGCGAACGTCACGCCCTCGGCGAGCAGGCGGGTGCGGACGCCGTCGAGGATGGGACCCAGCTGCAGCCGCAGCGCCCCGTCCGACCCTGCGGCGAGCGCGGCGTCGGGGGCGCCTCGCAGCACGGCGAGCGCCTGCGTGTGCGAGACGCTCAGCGCCTGCTTCCACACCTCGGCGAACGCGGGCGAGACGATCACGTTCTGGACCATGCCGTGCACGAGATTCTGCGCACCCTGGGCGACGGGGGCCTCCAGCAGGCCCAGCGCCGCCGAGGCCTTGGGCGGCATGTCCAGGGCGCGCAGGCCGTCGAAGACGTCTCCCGTGAGGGCGGGGATGTCGACCTGCCGGTCGATCACCTCGTTGGTCGCGTTCACCAGGACCGTCTGCACCGCGGGATCCGCGGCGAGAGGGGCGAAGGTCGCGACGAACTGGTCCGTGTCGGTGAGCAGCGCGTTGACGTAGCCGGTGACGGCGCTGACGGATCCGAGGACGAGGCCGAGCACGATCAGGATCGCCGAGCCCGCGCTGCGCCACCACGCCCCGGATCGCCGTTCCGCACTGCTGCGCAGCGCCGCGTTCTCCGTCTCGAGCCGCGCGATGCGCGCCGCCGGATCCTCATCGCTCGTCATGGCGCGTCCCTTTCGTCGAGATGCTCGGTCGGGGCGGTGCCACGCGGATGAGCTGAGAGCAGACTATTAGCCCCTCCTCGCGTGTGCACGACCTCAGCCTCGCGGGTGTACGGGCTCAGCGCGCCATTCCGAAGAACACCATGAGCAGCCGCTCGACCTGAGTCATCTGGTCCGCGGACAGCCGCCCGATCCGAGCGTCGACGTTCTGGCGACGAACGGTGGTGGCCTTGTCGATCATGACGTCGCTCTCCTTGGTCAGCCCGGAGAGTTCCCCGGGGCCGACACGGACCCTCAGCAACGGCGCATCGATCAAGGCGCCGGTCAGCGGCAGCACGGTCACCGATTCCGTGCCGGCGAACAGGTCATCCTGGATGATCAGCGCCGGCCGGGGTTTCGACGCGTACATGCCTCCCGAGACCGTCCACAGCTCGCCGCGGATCACTCGTCATCCCACTCGACCGACACGGCCTCGACGAAGGCCTGATCCTCGGTCGCAGATGCCGCGCCCGCGATCAGCGCGGCCTGGCGCTGCGCCTCCCCCACGAACGAGACGTTCCGGACGTCGGGCACCCAGACCTGGATCGGACGGAAGCCGCGCTCGCGCATGCGTCGCCGATACTCACCTACCCGCTCGTTGACGCCCATACCGCTCATCGTTACATGTAACGGTGAGCGGTGCAATGTCGACTTCGATCGAATGCGCTCTGCCATGACCCCATGGTCGGCGGGCGGGGCCTTCCCGGGGCCGCGATTCACGCGATCGGTGTGCAACGGACGGGCGACGCGATCTGTGCGGACCGAACCGTTCTCTGAGTCCGCGCCCACGGAGCCCCGCACCGCCCGACCGATCGGTGCGCGACCCTGGCCGATCGGTGGATCCCCGCGATCCCGCGCCTGAGGACGCTGGAGACATGAACAAGACACTCCCCCACACCGCCGGCCGCGTCCTCGAGACCGCCCGCCGCGCGGCCTTCCGCCCCGTCCTCCTCCTCAGCGCGGCCTTCGTCGCCGTCAGCGCCGCCATGATCGCCTACCTCGGCGTCGCGAGCGCCGCAGGGATCGGCTTCGACACCGCGATCTGGATCCGCTGCTCGCTCGTGCTGGCGAGCGCGATCGTCGTGCTGGCGATCGCGGTCTCCGCCGCCCGCGGATCCCGCGGCGCCTGGGTGCGTCTGCGGATCGTGAGCCCGATCATCGTCACTGCCGTCGTCGTGATCGTCTCCATCCCGGGATTCCTCCCCGACTGGGTGCGGCTCGAGCAGGCGGTCTGCGGACTGCTCCTGCTGCCGGTCGCGATCCTGGTGAACCTGCCCCGCATGAGCGCTCATTTCCCGAAGACGGCGTAGGGTCGGGCCGTGATGGACTCGCGCTGGCGGAGCGTGCTCGCGATCGCCCCGTACGTCGTGCTGGGGCTGCTCGTCGCCTTCGTGGTGCCCGTGCAGTGGGGGCAGTGGTCCCGGCTGGGGCCGACGCTGGCGCTCTGCGCGGCCTACGGACTGTGGGTCCTGGTGATGCGCACCCTGCCGTTCCGCTGGCGCGATCGACCCGCCGCGATCGCGGTGTTCCTGACCGGGGCGATCGCACTCAACCTCCTGCTCGTACTCCGCGAGGGCACGTTCGGGTTCCTCGCGATCGCCACGTTCTCGTTCGCGTACTCGCTCGTCGACTGGCCGTGGGAACTGCTCCCGGTCGCGGGGACCGCCGTCGTCGCGGGCCTCGCGCAGAGCTCCGGATTCCGCGGAGATCCGGCCGGGGTCGCGGGGACGATCGCGGTGATCCTGCTGAACGTCGTCGTGATGTGCGGGCTGTCCTTCGGCCTGCATCGCGCCGAGCAGACCCTGCACCGCACCGCCGTGCAGGATGAGCGCGCCCGCCTCGCCCGAGAGATCCACGACACGCTCGCCCAGGGCTTCACCGGCATCATCACGCAGCTGCAGGCGGCCGAGCAGGCCTCCGACGAGGCGATTCGCCGCCGTCACACCGAGTCCGCTCTCGGCCTGGCCCGCGAAGGGCTCGCCGAGGCGCGCCGATCGGTGCAGGCCCTGCGCCCCACCGCGCTCGAGCAGACCTCGCTCGCCGACGCCCTCTCCGGCGTCGCGCGCTCGTGGTCGGCGCGCACCGGCGTCCCGTCCGCGATCACTGTGACCGGCACCGCACGCCCGCTGCCGACCGAGACCGAGGTCGCCCTGCTGCGCATGGCGCAGGAGGCGCTGACGAACGTGGAGAAGCACGCCGCGGCGCACCGGGTGACGATCGCTCTGCGGACGGATCCCGCCGGCGTGCGCCTCGAGGTGCGGGACGACGGCCGGGGCTTCGACGCCGTCGAGCGCCTGCAGAACGCCGCGGCGGGATCCGGCGGCTACGGACTCATCGCGATGCGCGAGCGGCTGGAATCGTCCGCCGGCATCCTCACCGTCGAGGCCCGCCCCGGGCGCGGCACCGTGGTACGGGCGGAGGTGCCGGCATGAGCGCGCTGACCCTGCTCGTCGTCGACGATCATCCGGTCGTGCGGGACGGCATCGTCGGCATGGTCGGATCCGCGGAGGACATCGAGGTCGTCGGCGAGGCCTCGGACGGCGCCGAGGCGATCGCGCTGGCCGAGGTGCTCGCGCCCGATGTGGTGCTCATGGATCTGCGGATGCCCCGGATGGACGGCGTCGCGGCCCTGCGCGAGTTCGCGCGCCGCGGCATCCCCAGCCGGGTGGTGGTGCTGACGACGTTCGACGCCGACGCCGACGTGCTGCCCGCCATCGCGGCCGGGGCGACCGGGTATCTGCTCAAGGACGCCTCGCGCGATGAGCTCCTGGCCGCGATCCGTGGGGCCGCCGCGGGCAAGACGGTGCTCTCTCCCGACGTGGCGTCGCGCCTGGTCGGGCGCGTGCGCACCCCCGAGGCGAGCCTGCTCACGCCGCGGGAGCTCGAGATCCTGGGCCTCATCGCCGATGGCGCGACCAACCGCGCCGCCGGCGACCGCCTGCACGTGAGCGAGGGCACGGTCAAGACGCACCTGCTGAGCATCTACGCGAAGCTCGGCGTCGGCGACCGGGCGTCGGCGGTCGCCGAAGGCTTCCGACGGGGCCTCCTCGACACGACGCGCTGACAGCCTCCCCGGGTCGGCCGCCGACTGATAGCGTTCGGCAAGATCTCGATCGCCGTCGAACACGAGGACTCCCATGAGCGAACCCCAGCCTCCTGCCGCCCCGCAGCCGGAGCCTCCCTACGGCGCTCCTGCCTTCCCACCACCGCCGCCATCGCCTGCCTACGGCGCCGGCGGATACGCACCCCCGGCCGCGCCGGGAGAGCACCACGGCGCGCAGCCCGCCGCCCCCGCGTACCCGGCCGCGCCGACCTACCCCGCTTCCCAGCCGACCTACCCCGCTTCCCAGCCGACCTCTCCGGGCGCCCCGGGAACGCCCTCGGGCATGCAGGCCCCGTACTCGGTCGCCCCGACCTATCCGGGCGCCCCGACCTACTCCACTGCCCCGACGTACCCGGCCGCCCAGCCCGGGTATCCCGGCGCCCCGGCGATGCAACCGGGCGTCTGGATGTCGGCGCCGACCGCCCTCCGTCCGCTGCGCGGCATCGGAACGGCGACCCGCATCCTGATCGCGGTCTACGCGGCCCTGTCGCTGGTGACCGTCCTCATCGACGGGTGGGGCATCATGACGCTCGACGCCTACAACAGCGGATCGGTCGGTGCCGAGGCGCTCAACGCCTTTGACCGGGTCTCCGTGGCGCTCAGCCTGTTCTCCGTCGGCGTGCTCCTCGCGGCCGGCATCTGCTGGGTCGTCTGGCAGTACCGCGCCGCCGCGTCCGTTCCGCGGAGTGGTCTGCGGCGCAGTCCGGGTTGGCACGTCGGGTCGTGGTTCATCCCGGTCGTTTCGCTGTTCTTCCCGTTCCAGAACGTCTCCGACCTCGCACGCAGCTCTCGCGCCGAGCTGAGCGGCGGGTTGAGAGGCACCTGGTGGACGCTGTGGCTCGCGTCGAATCTGGTGAGCTCGTTCGCGACTCAGGCCGCATCCTCGGCGAGGTCGATCCCGGGGCTGACCGGCGCCCTGGCCGGTTCCATGCTGGGCGAACTGCTCGTGATCGTGGCGGCGGTGTTCGCCTGGATCATCGTCGCGCGCATCACCGACGCCATCGACCCGAAGCGACGCTGATCGAGCCGCATCTCCCCGGCCGGCCGCGCCTAGTCCTCGTCTCGCCCCTCGACGGCCGCGAGCGCCTCCCTCGCGCCGCGGGTCGGCGCGATCCGCACGAGTCCGCGGTAGAGCCGCAGCAGCGCCGCCCGGTCCGTCACCCCGGTGCGGGCCCGGTCGCAGTGCACGGACTGGATCGCCGCCTCGAGCTGGAACCGCCCGGGCTCACCGCCCCCGGCGACGCCGCTGAGCCGCGCCGCGCGATGCAGCAGCGCCTCGCCCTCCGCGATGAGCTCACGGTCCCACAGCGCCGAATCCTGCTCGTCGAGCGCGGGCCAGGGATCGCCGAGGCGCGCGGGCGCACGGGACTGCGCGAGCGTGAGCAGCGCCGCGAGCCCCCACGCCTCGGGATCCGTGTCGAGCAGGGTCGCGGTGAGGACGGCGAGCCAGCGCGCCTCGTCGGCGAGCGACGTGCGCACGTCGTCGTGCCGGTCCAGCCACTCCAGGGCGTAGGCGCCGTAGATCGCTTCGAGCACCGCGGTGGTGCGAGCGGGCATGTCGGCGCGCACGGGGAGGGCGAACGGGATCCCGGCGTCGCGGATCTTCCGCTTGGCCCGCACGAGGCGCTGCGCCATGGCCGCGGGCTCGACGTCGAACGCCCGCGCGACCTGGGCGGCATCGAAGCCGAGCACGGCCTGCAGCATGAGCGGCGTGCGGATGCCCTGATCGATCGCGGGGTGCGCGCACGCGAACAGCAGCTCCAGGCGGCGGTCCGGGATCGCGTCTCCCTGCTCGACGAGGGCGGCCACGTCCCTGCCGGGATCGGCGTCGCCCAGAGCGTCGTCGAGTGGGGCGCTCGTGCGGCGCGCCGCCGAGCCCCACACGTCGCGCAGTCTGTTGCGGGCCACGGTGAGCAGCCATCCTTCCGGGTTGTCCGGCACGCCGGCATCGGGCCAGGTGCGCAGGGCGCGTTCGAGGGCGTCGGCGAGACAGTCCTCGGCGAGCGCGAGGTCTCCGCTCCCCGCTGCGAGGAGCGCGACGAGCCTGCCATAGGAGGCGCGGACCGCGCGCTCGGCGGCGGTCCGCGCCTCCTCGGCCGCGCTCACGCCGCCTCCCGGGATTCGCGGATCCGGCGGATCCGGCGCGCGAGCGCGATGATCGGCGAAAGTGCCAGCACGGGCGCCTACTGGACCGGGGAGGCGCCCTGCCAGGCGCCGTCCGCGAAGTGGGTCGCCACGGGGCGCACCTCGACCGCGCCCCACGCGACCGACGGCGCCTGAGCCGCCCAGGCGATCGCGGCGTCGAGGTCGTCCACCTCGATCACGAAGCTGCCGCCGAGCTGCTCCTTGGTGTCGGCGAACGGCCCGTCCTGGACGACAGGCTGTCCCTCGCGCACGCGCACGGTCGTCGTCGCCGTGGAAGGGTGCAGCACGTCGGCGCTGCGCAGGGCACCGGCATCGTCCAGGGCTTTGGCGTAGAGATCGAAGGCGCGCATGCCCTCGGCGAGCGCCTCGGCGCCGAGGTCCTCGGCGCTCATCTCGGGATACTGCAGCAGAAGCGTGTAACGCATGATCCGTCCTTTCGTAGGTATCGACATCATGGTGACGATCCAAGGATCCGCCGATCGACATCCTCCTCCGCGGAGGCGCGGATCGGGAGGGTAAGGATCACTCCCCCCGCGTCTCAGCCGGTGTCGACGTGAGGAGATCGTGCAGCAGGCCCGCCGCTTCCAGGAGGGCGACGCTACGGCGGGTGAGCTCCGCGAGTCGCTGCTGTAGGATCCGCTGCGCGTCGCCGGGGTCCCCGTGTGCGCGAACCTCCTGGAGGATGCTGCGGATCGCCGGGATCCCGTACCCGCCGGCCCGGAGGGCTGCGGTGATGCGCGCCTCGGTCACGGCGAGCGCACCGAAGCTCCGGGCGCCGCCGCCCGCGGATCGGGTCGTGCGGACGAGTCCCTCGCTCTCCCAGTGCCGGAGCGCGGATGCACGCACGCCCAGGGCCTGGGCGAGCTCGCCGATGGTCATCGCGTCGCGGTCGTCGAACTCCTCCGCGACCTCTGCCAGCACGGTGTCGAGACCGCGGAGCGCCTCGCGCACCCTGCGCCGCTCGAGAGCGAGATCGGCGTGCAGCTCGTCGATGCGGGAGGCCGCGTCGTCGAGTGGTCCGGCCGCCAGCGCCGGCAGCACGGTCCTCGCCGCGACCGGACCGATCGCGGCGGCCAGGGCGCGATAGGCCCTGACCGCGATCACATGGCGCGCGTCGTAACGGCGGTAGCCGTTGGCGGCACGCGGCGCGGGCGGGAGCACCCCGAGGCGCTCGAGGTCGCGCACCTGCTGCACCGAGTACCCGGCGAGCCGTCCGACCTCCGCGGTGGAGAACACCCCTGGAGGGTTGGCACCGCTGATCCCCGGTGATTCCGGAGGCGCTGAGTGCATGAGTCCACATAAGCACGTCAACCTCACGATGGAGGGATGGAGATGCAGCAGATCGTGGATCATGTCAGGACGTTCGACGGCGTCCTCGTCCTCGCCCCGGAGCCCGGGGGCCCTTTTCCCGAGATCGCGTGGGGCGACGCGTTCTTCTACTACGCCCCCGACGGCGCCGTGCCGGAGCGCACCCAGCCCTACGGGACGATCGTCACGAAGGACTATCCCGACGACCGGGCCTCGGCCCTGGATGCGCCCGATCGCTTCCGGGTCAACATCCATGTCGGACGGGAGCGCGCCGGGCAGCTTCCCCTCGGCGAGGATCCGGCCTCGAGCGACGCCCTCGCCCGGCACCCGCAGTACGGCGACGCCGGCTGGGTGAGCGTGGTCGACCCTGGATCCGAGACCGCGGCGCTGGTCCTCGCGCTGCTGCGCGAGGCGCACGACGCGGCGCGCGCCCGCACGGAGCGACGGGACCGGAGCGGGCGATGAGCCGGGCGCTCTCCGCGCAGTCGCTGTCCGAGGCGGACCGGCGCCTCGTGGCGGAGTGGGCCGCGACCTGCGCCGAGCACGTGCTGCCACTCTTCGAGGCGGAGGCACCCGGCGATGACCGCCCGCGCGACGCGATCGCCAGGGCGCGGGCGTTCTCCCGCGGCGAGCTCGATGCGGCGGGCGAGATCCGCCGCCGGTTCGTCGCCGGCCGGGCCGCGCACGCCGCGTCCTCCGTCGGAGCCGTGTCCGCCGCCCGTGCGGCAGCGCAGGCGGCGGGAGTCGCGCACATGGGAGCGCACGCCCTGGGGGCAGCGGCCTACGCCGCGCGCGCCGCCGGTGCCGCCGCCGAGGACCGGTCGGCGGCGATCACGGCAGAGCTCCTCTGGCAGCGCGGACGGTTGTCCGACGGGGTCGCGGCGGCCCTGCGCGGGCTCCCTCCGGTGGGGACGGACGGCTCGGGCCCCCTCGGGCAGGGGCTGCTCGCCTCCGGAGAGCTCGGGGCGATCATCCGCGACATCCAAGAGGCACTGGACGTTCGCCCCGGCGTCGGCGACGCCCGAGCGCACCGGGCGTAGGGTGACACCGAAGCCGTCCGACGCAGAGGAGACGCGATGTTCGGAGAGAAGCGACGCGAGGAGAAGCGCGAGGCCGAAGCGCTCGCGGAGGCGAAGGAGCAGGCCGCCGCCGCGGTCGAGGACAGCGAGACGGACGACGCCTCGTTCGAGCCCGACGAGCCGCTCGAGCAGCAGGAGGAGCCTGACAGCGGCGACGTCCGGAAGTAGGGCCGCCCCGCCGGATCCCATCCCCCGGATCCTGTCACCCGGATCCGCGCAGCACCTCCTGCAGCACGGTCGCCTCGCTGATGTCGGAGCGCTTGGCCGCGGTCAGCAGCGTCACCGGCCCTTGCCGCAGGAGCGCCTGCAGCCCGTCGAGCGCCTCGGCGCGCGTCGGATCCGCGAGCTCTTCTCGGTAGCGGCGCGCGAACTCGGCGAACCTCTCGGGGTCGTGCGCGTACCACTGGCGCAGCTCGGTCGAGGGCGCCACGTCCTTGCACCACTCGTGCAGGTCGGCGCGTTCCTTGCTCACCCCGCGCGGCCACAGCCGGTCCACGAGCACGCGGGCGCCGTCGTCCGGTTCGACCGGGTCGTAGATGCGGCGCACCCTGACCCGCGGCGCTCCGCTCGTCGTCATCCCCGGGCTCCTGTCACGGGGCGGCCGGGGCGGCGGGAGCCGGCGGCACGTCGTCGAGGAAGTCCACCGTGGGAACGAAGAAGAGCGATCCGGTGCGCGCCGTGGAGAAGTCCAGGATCCGGTCGGTGTTGCCCGGCGGGTCGCCGAGGAACATGTTCCGCAGCATCCGCTCGATCACCTCCGGATCCGCCGCGTAGCCGATGAAGTAGGTGCCGAACTCCTCGCTGCCGAGCTCGCCGAACGGCATGTTGCTGCGCAGGATCTGGCGCTGCGTGCCGTCTGCGTCCTCGATCGTGTTGAGGTGCACGTGCGAGTTCCGCGGCTTGACCGCATCGGGCATCTCGATGTCCTCGAGCTTGCTGCGGCCTATGACCTTCTCCTGCTCGTGCACGGGCAACTCGCCCCACGACGAGAGGTCGTGCGTGTACTTCTGCACGATGACGTAGCTGCCGCCGGCGAAGTCCGGATCCTCGTCGCCGATGAGCACCGCGGCCGCGGCGGCGGATCCCTCCGGATTCTCCGTGCCGTCGACGAAGCCGAGCAGGTCTCGCTCGTCGAAGTACTTGAAGCCGTGCGTCTCGTCGACGACGTCGGCGTGACCGCGGAGGCGGTCCACGACCTGGCGGCACAGCTCGAAGCACACGTCCATGTGGTGGGCGCGCACATGCAGGAGCAGATCGCCCGGGGTCGCGGGGGCCACGTGGCGCGGGCCATGCAGCGCCTCGAACGGGTGCAGCGCCTTCGGCCGGGGCACACCGAACATCCGGTCCCAGAGCAGCGCGCCGATGCCGAGCACGGCGTTCAGATGGTCGGACGGGGTGCGGAACGACACCGAGCGAGTGATGCCGGACAGGTCGGCGAGAAGGTCGCGCACGACGTCCTCGCCGCCTTCGCGCACCGTGAAGACGAGGAACAGCGCCGCCCGGGCGGGCGGTGCGACGACCTGCTGCGTGACCATCGGACCCGTCCCCTCCGCGCGCGTTCGCGACGCAGGGTCAGCCTGTCACGGGCCCGCGCGTGCTTCAAGCGCGACGGGCGGCGGAATGCGCCCGACACCGGCTTCCGGGCGCATCCTCCCGCAGCGGCGCAGGGTCACAGCCGGTCGAGGCCCTCCTTGCGGCGCTCGTCCTGGGATCCCTCGTCGTCGACGTCGCCGGTCGCCGCGAAGGTCTCGTCGCGATGGTGCTGTCGACGCTCCTCCTGGTCCTCACGGTCTTCGCGCAGTTCGTCGTTCTTGTCATGCCCCATGCGGTCCTCCTCGCGTTCGCGCGCTGCTGCGTGCACCTGAGTCCAGGATGCGCCTCCGCGCCCCGCAGCGCACGGGTTTCAGCGTCCGGGCGGGCCGTCGAGCACCGTCGGGATGTACTCGAGCAGCTGCAGCCGTCCGTCGAACGTGCGCGACTCGACGAGCTCGAGCCGCACGTCGGGGTAGCCCTCGAAGATCCGATCCCGTCCCGTGGCGCCCGTGATCACCGGGAAGAGCACGACGCGGTACCGGTCGACGAGTCCCGCGTTCAGCAGAGCGCGGCAGAGCGCGATGCTGCCGAGGGTGCGCAACGGGCGATCGGACTCCTCCTTCAGCCGTCGCACGACGTCGACGGCATCGTCGCGGACGAGGGTCGAGTTCGCCCAGGTCAGCGGCTCGTCGAGGGTCGAGGAGAACACGTACTTCGGGATCGCGTCCAGCACGCCCACGCCCTCCTCGCCTCCCGCGGCGAACGCCGACATGAGGCGGTACGTGGTCGCCCCCATGAGGATCGGATAGTCCTTGTCCGGCGCGGTGCCGAGCCACTCGAAGTACTCGGGACCGCCCATCCCCCACAGTCCGGGCCAGCCCTCCGCGGCGCCGTAGCCGTCGAGGGAGCAGATGAAGTCGATCGTCAGGTTCTGCATGTCTTCTCCTTCAGCTCCGCCGGGGCGCCGAGGATCTCCGGTGCGTGCGGAGGCTTCGCGCAGGAGTCTAGGTCGGGGGTGTCGCCTGCGGAAGGGATCCGCGGGTTACGCTCCCCCGCCGGACGTGAGATAACAGAGCCATGCAGATCCCGCGACCGTCCGAGGACTCCAAGGACTTCTTCCGCAGCGTCATCCCTGCGGCACCCGGCGTCGAGGTCAAGCCGATGTTCGGCAACCTGGGCGCGTTCGTGAACGGCAACATGTTCGCCGGGCTCTTCGGCGACGATCTCGGCGTGCGCCTCGTCGACGAGGACTCGCTCAGCGCCTTGCGGGACGTCCCCGGCGTGGGCCCGTTCGGCCCTGCGGAGAGGCCGATGGGCGGCTATCTCGCGCTGCCGCCGGAGTGGCGGGGCGACCCGGAGCGCGCCGCGGAATGGGTGTCCGCCGCGCTCGAGCAGGTCGGGCGCCTTCCGGCCAAGCAGCCCAAGACACGTGCCCCGAGGAAGAAGGCCTGACATGAGCGCGACGTTCCCCGGGTGGTCGGAGCGCGCGAGCGCCTTCTACATCGGCCTCGAAGCCGACAACAGCAAGGACTACTGGACCCGCAACCGCGCGGTCTACGACGCCGAGGTCCTCGCGCCCATGCAGGCCCTGCTCGACGACTTGTCCGGCGAGTTCGGCGAGGGACGGATCTTCCGTCCGAACCGCGACATCCGCTTCAGCGCCGACAAGTCGCCCTACAAGACGTCGATCGGAGCCATGCTCGGCCAGGGCTACGTCGAGTTCTCCGCCCGCGGACTCGGCACGGGCACAGGGTGCCACATGCTGGCCGCCGACCAGCTGACGCGCCTGCGCTCCGCCGTCGCCGACGACGATACGGGCCCTCGACTCGAAGCCATCATCGGCGACCTCGAGGCGTCGGGAATCGACGTCACCTCGCACGATCGCCTGGCCACCGCCCCGCGCGGATACGCGAAGGACCATCCGCGCATCGAACTGCTCCGGAACAAGGACCTCGCCGCCCGGGTCCACTGGGACCCGACGACGCCCTGGCTGCACTCCCCCGAGGCTGCGGACCACGTGGTCGCGGTGCTCCGCGCCGCCCGCCCGCTGGTGCGGTGGCTCGACGAGAACGTCGGCGCCAGCACGATGGAGGGGCGTCGCTGAGACGCGAACCGCAGGCGCTCAGCGTCGGTCGTCGATCCACGCCCGGATGATCGCGGTCAGCGCCTCGCGCTTCGCCTCGAGCTCCGCGGCATCCGCGAAACGGGCCACACGCGAGACCGCGCCGTCCCCTTCGAGCAGGCCTCCGGGATCCGCGATCGTCGCACCCTGGTGGAACATCAGCGTCACGGTCTTCTTGGACTTCGGGAAGAACGAGGCGATGTTGCCGCGATAGATGAACGTCGGCGCCTGCCACTTGATCGCCTCGGTGATCGCGGGATCCACTCCCAGGACGACCTCCCGCACCTGCGCGACGAGATCGCGCTGCGGGTTGTCGTAGGCGGCGAGCCAGGCATCGACCTCGGGGTTCCGGTTGCTCACGGCATCACCCTACGCATGCGCGGCCGCCAACGCGGCCGGTGCGCCCAGAAGGGCGAGGATCCGATCTCGCGCGGCCGGATCGGCGACGATCTGCAACTGCTCCGCCCCGCCCTCGCCGCCCATCACCGTGTCGAGGAAGGCCGCGATCGATCCGGTGACCGTGCCGTCCGCGGGTGCGTCCGGGAGCCCGGACGCCGCGCGGTACCGGCCCTCCTGGAACGAGACGTGGAAGCGCTCGTCGTCAATCGAGAACGCGTAGGTCTCCCGGACGCCGGTCGCATCCGCCGCCGGCGGGAGGAGGGCGGTGAGCCCCAGCGCGATGATCTCCGCGCGCGACGCGTCGCCCTCCTCGCGCTGCAGGAGAAGCGGGAAGCCCCAGCGGACGATGTCGAACAGGATCGGCCGCAGCCCCTCCCCCCAGGGCGTCAGCGCGTACCCCTCGGTACGGCCGAGACGCTCGACGACGCCGGCGTCGCACAGGGTCGTGAGCCGTTCGGACAGTCGGTTAGTACCCATCGAGGGGAGCCGCTCGCGGAAGTCCGAGAAGCGCTTGGGGCCGAGCAGGAGCTCGCGGATGATGAGCACGGTCCATCGCTCCCCGAGCAGATCCGACGTCCGCGCGATCGGGCACAGCTCGCGGTAGCTCCGAGACGTCACTTCTCAGCCCTTTCGTAGCAACTATATGAATCGTATAGTCCAATGCTAGCGGCCGATGACGGCGCGCGGCCCATCGGTCGGCACGGAGCTCCGGGCCGCCAACCAGGAATGGATGCGAAATGAGCAAGTACCTTGTGCTGTACCGGTCGGGGGTCTCCGCCGCAGAGCAGATGCAGGATCAGGATCCTGCGGCGGCCGCCGAGGGCATGAAGGCGTGGATGGACTGGGCGCAGCGCGCCGGTGACGCGATCGTCGACCTCGGTTCGCCGACGCAGACCGTGAGCGGAGCCGACCCGGGCGCCACTACGTTCATCGGCGGCTACTCGATCATCGAGGCGGAGTCGCCCGAGGCCCTCACGGCGCTCTTCGAGGGTCACCCGCATCTCGCCTGGGGAGGAACGATCGAGGCCCTCGAACTGCTCAGCGTCCCCGGGATGGAGTGACGATGGCGAGGTTCCTGGTCACGTACGCGGGGATGGGCCACCCCGATCCGGCGCAGATGGAGGCCGCGCGTGCGGCCTTCGGCGCCTGGCTCGCCCAGGCAGGGCCGATCGTGGTGGATCCGGGCGCGCCGGTCAGCCACGTCGGCGATGTCTCGGCGCAGGAGCCGGCTCCCGCGCCGGCGTTCAGCGGCTACTCGATCCTCGAGGCCGACACCGTGGGCGAGGTGCAGGATGCGCTCGCATCGCACCCCTTCGTCTCGCGGGGCGGCACGCTCCAGATCAACCAGCTCCTCTGACGCGATCGCTCGTCGGCCGTCGCTCTGGCGAACAGAGCGGCGGCCGGCAGCGCGTCTGCGGCGCTCAGATGCTGCAGCCCCCGACGGGGGCCGAGGCGAGATCGGTCGCCGCGTAGTCGTAGGTGGCCGGCGAGGTCTTGGTCCCTGCGCTCACCGAGACGCCCGTTGCGGGGTCGATCCGGTAGAGCTCCCCGGTACCGCCGTTGACGGCGTAGAACGCGCCGCTGTCCGCCGTCGTGGCTGACCCGAGCCAGGCGAACCCGTAGTTCGAGGTGCTGACCGTCGCCGCCGGTCCGGTGACCTGCCGGATCGGGGAGATCGTCATCTTCCCGCCCGCCGTCAAGGTGTCGGTGAGGTACTCGCAGAGCCAGACCTGCCCGGAGCTGCCGGCCGCCGTGCTGTAGATCAGCCCGTACATCCGTCCGTCGCCCGTGAAGGTGATGTCGGGCACGATCGTGCCGGAGGCGGCGACCGCGGCGTTCGGTCCGCCGGCGACGAGCCCGACGGCGCTCATCACGAACGTACTGCTCAGCGTGCTCGCGGTCTGCGGCGTCACCCGGGCGATCTGCGTCGTCGACAGCGCGGTGAGGTTGGAGATCATCCACAGGTCGCCGAACGGATCGCAGGCCATTCCACCCCAGGCCGCCCAGGACGGACCCGACGGGATCGGACCGACGACCTCCACGGTGGGGTTCTGACCGGCGGCCCCCGCCTTGGCGCGGTAGATGTTGAGGAAGGAGTTGTTGTACCGCGATCCGTAGAAGACGTACGAGACTCCGGTGCAATCGGGCGACACGTACGGTCCGAACGCGAGATTCGACGACCAGTACGAGCCGGCGAAGGGCCCGCTGTTCTCATTGACCGTGAAGCCGCCGCCCGTGGTCGCGGGAGAGCCCGAGTAGCGGAAGACCACGCTCCCCGAGGATCCGTACAGACCGCAGGCGTCGAACGTCGGGCAGGGCGGGGTGACGGGGACCGATGCCGCATGGCTGGGCGCAGCCGCGGTCGCCGCGAGGACCGGGAGGGACCAGGCGGCGCCCTTCATCATCGAGCGGCGGGTGAG
>JAITLM010000076.1 GCA_031277885.1 Microbacterium sp. | reverse complement strand
CCACCGAGGTTCGGCAGGCCCGGGAGGGTTCCGCCGTTGCCCGGGGTGCCGCCCGTTCCTGGGAGGCCCGGGATCGAGGGAAGGCCCGGAACGGAGGGAAGACCCGGAAGCCCGCCGGTGGTTCCGCCGAGGTTCGGCAGGACTACCGTCGCGTGCGGCGCGGTGGTTCCCGTGGTCGGGACGGCTGCGTCGACGTCGACGTTGGTGCTGTCGGTGCCGATGCGGTCGTTCGTCGCGACCCCGTGGGGGCCGGCGGTCAGATCCCAGACGTCCTTGAGTCCGAGGACGTTGAGGTTCTTTCCGACGTTCAGTCCGTCAGGGGTGGTGCCGGCGTGAACAGTGCCGATCCCGGGGATCGGGACCGTGATCACACCAGGCGTGCCGCCCGTGCCCGGCAGGCCCGGAACGGAGGGCAGGCCGGGGAGGGAGGCGGTGATCCCACCGAGGACGCCGCCGAGGTTCGGCAGGCCCGGGAGGGTTCCGCCGGTGCCCGGAAGCCCGCCCGTGCCGGGCAGGCCCGGAACGGAGGGAAGGCCCGGAATGGAGGGGAGACCCGGAAGCCCGCCGGTGATCCCGCCGAGGTTCGGCAGCGTCACGGATGCGTGAGGTGCGGTGGTTCCGGTGGTCGGAACCGCTGCGTCGACGGAGACGTTCGTGGCGTCCGTGCCGATGCGATCCGTGGTGGACACGCCCTGGGGGCCGGCGGTCAGATCCCAGACGTCCTTGACTCCGAGGACGTTGAGGTTCTTTCCGACGTTGAGCCCGTCAGGGGTGGCGCCGGCGTGAACAGCGCCGACCCCGGGAACGGGAACGGTGATCACACCAGGGGTGCCGCCGGTGCCGGGAAGGCCCGGAACGCCGGGCAGCCCCGGAACCGAGGGAAGCCCCGGAACGCCGGGAAGGCCCGGAACCGAAGGCAGTCCGGGAAGGCCGCCGGTCAGACCGCCGAGAGATCCGGTCAGGCCGCCCAGCGTGCCGTTGAGGTCGCCGATGGGCAGGGACGGAAGCCCCGGCAGCGAACCGCCGTTGCCCGGGGTGCCGCCGGTGCCGGGAAGGCCCGGGACCGAAGGAAGGCCCGGAACGGAAGGAAGACCCGGAAGCCCGCCGGTGATCCCGTCGAGCTTCGGCAGGGTGACGGTGGCATGCGGTGCCGTGGTTCCGGTGGTGGGAACGGCCGCATCGACGAAGACGTTGGTGCTGTCCGTGCCGATGCGGTCGTTCGTCGCGACGCCGTTCGGGCCCGCGGTGAGATCCCAGACGTCTTTCACGCCGAGGACGTTCAGGTTCTTGCCCACATCGAGCCCGTCGGGCGTGACCCCGGCGTGCACGGTGCCGACTCCGGGAACCGGAAGCGTCACGACGCCCGGAACGGGAACCGCGCCTCCGCCTGTTCCTCCGTCGCCGGGGTCTCCGCCGCCGGAATCGGATCCGCCAGGGGTGGCTCCGCCCGTGTCCGTCCCGCCCGGCACGGATCCTCCCGTGTCCGTGCCGCCGGGGGTGGAACCCGGGTCGGAGCCACCGGGGTTCCCCGCGCCGTCACCGGATCCGCCGGGCGAAGGCGCCGCAGGGGCGATCGTGCCGAGGGTGTCCGTGACGAGGTGGGAGACGTCCTGCGTGACCGCGGGGAGGCCGCCGGTACCGCCGGCGCCGCCGCCCTGCGACGGGTCGCAGGGACCGGTCAGCAGATTCGTGACTGTCGTGAGAGCGCTCTTGACGACGTCGCAGCCGCAGTCGGCGCCGCTGGGGGGCGCCTCTGCGGCATTGGCCGCCGTCGCGCCGGCGAGAGTGATCCCGCCCGCGAGGAGCGTGCCCCAGAGGGCGCGCTTGACGATGCGATTCATGGTCTCTTTCCTTCTGATCTGGGGAGTGCGCGCATGCGCGATGACACATGCCGTCCTGGGGACGGCCGCGCCCCGATCAGTCGGGAGAGGAGTCGTGATCTGCGACGGGGGAGGCCGGCAGGCGATCGTCGCCCGCCGCTCCGGAGCGGACGGCCTGCAGGCCGGCGCTCGACGACGTGGAGGAGACAGTGCCGAACAGCCGCACATCACCGGCGCTGCCACCCGCGGCGGAGCCGGTGCCGGGCATTCCGAGCTGGGAGGCAGGGGATCCCGACGGGTGGTGCTGCGCCGGCGTTCCGGGGGCTGTCGCTGCGGGCGCGGAGAGCGCGCCCGCAGCGATGCCGTCGTCCGTCGCGGGCAGGGGCAGCTGCGCCTCATCGCGTACCGACGTGGCTGTGGCGGCGGGCGAAGACGCCGCAGGGACAGGATCCGCCGGACCGTGGAGTCCGGGCGCGCCGGGGCGCGGCCCGGGAACGGAGGTCGGCGGCAGCGGCACGACGGAGGTCGCGCCGCGCACCGTCTTGGTCACGGTGCCGACGGTGTCGTCGACCGATGCGGCGATCCCCGGAAGCGCAGCGGTCACGGTGTCGATGGTCGCGGGTACGCGGCGCAGCAGCGCGTCGACAGGTGCGAGCACAGGGCTCAGGGCCGGGGCGATGGTGGCGGTGGTGGTCGTGACGGCACCGATCGCAGCGCCGGCGGTCTGGCTCACGCCCTGCACGACCGGGGCGATCGCGCCGACGAGCGGAGCGGCGAGCGGGCCCGCGGGCTCCTCCGCGTCGGTGGAGGGCGATGTCGCAGCGGCGACGGGAGCGTCTGCGGAGGACGCGTCGGTCGAGGGCGTCGCAGCCGCAGATGCCGCGGCGGGTGCGGGGACCGCTGCTTCGACGGCGGCCGGTGCCGGGAGCACCTCGGCGACCGTCGCCTGCACGGCCGAGAGCGTGCTCTGCACGGTGGCCGGCGCCTCGGCGATCGAGGTCTGCACGGCACCGACCGTGCTCTGCAGCGTCCCGAGGATGCTCGGCGGGGACGGCGGGACCGTCTCTGCGGCCTGGGCGGATCCGGATCCGAATGCGATCGAGAGCGCCACCCAGCCGAGGGCGAGGACTCCGCCCGCGACCGCACCGGGGATCAATCCCCGTAGCGACCGCGTACGACCCCGCATGAATACCCCCCGATATACCGGCTTACGCCACAAGCTATGCCCCGGCGGTGGATCTGTCCAGAGGCGCGTGCGCTTGTTTCACATCGCTTCACCCGGCCGAGCCCGCTTCGACCGGACGGGTCCCGGGCGCCCGGTACTGACGTAGCGTTGGTGTGTGAGTTCTCCCGCCCTCGATGTGGCCGCCGTCCGCGCCGACTTCCCCCTGCTCGCCGAATCCGTGAACGGGGCCCCGCTGGCGTACCTCGACTCCGCGGCGACGAGCCAGAAGCCCCGTGTCGTGCTGGACGCCGAGCGCGACTTCCTGGAGCGCTCGAACGCCGCCGTGCATCGCGGCGCGCACACGCTCGCGGCCGAGGCGACCGAGCTCTACGAGGACGCCCGCGCCGCCGTCGCCGGATTCGTGGGCGCCGACCCCGACGACCTGGTGTGGACGCACGGCGCCACCGAGGGGCTGAACCTCGTCGCCTACGCGATCGGCAACGCCACGGCAGGGCGTGGTCTGCCGGAGAGCGCCCGCTTCGTCCTCCAGCCGGGCGACGAGCTCGTCGTCACCGAGGCCGAGCACCACGCGAACATCGTGCCGTGGCAGGAGCTCGCGGCCCGGACGGGCGCCGTCCTGCGCGTGATCCGGATCCGCGACGACGGATCCCTCGACCTCGATCATGCGGCGGAGGTCATCGGATCCCGCACGCGCGTCGTCGCCTTCACGCACGTCTCCAACGTGCTCGGCATCGTCAACCCGGTGGCGGAGCTCGTCGCGCTCGCCCAGTCCGTCGGGGCGCTCACCGTGCTGGACGCGTGCCAGTCCGCGCCGCACCTTCCGCTCGACCTGCCCGGCCTCGGCGTCGACCTCGCCGTGTTCTCCGGCCACAAGATGCAGGGCCCGTACGGGATCGGCGGGCTGTACGGACGACGCGATGTGCTCCGGGCGCTCCCGCCGTTCCTCACCGGCGGCTCGATGATCACGCGCGTCACCTTCGAGCGCACCGAGTTCCTCCCGCCGCCGCAGCGCTTCGAGGCCGGCACGCAGCCCGTGTCGCAGGCGATCGCGCTCGCCGCCGCCGTGCGGTACCTCGACGCTCTCGGCATGGACGCGGTGCACGCGCACGAGAAGGAGCTGGAGCAGCGTCTGCGCACCGGCCTCGGCGCGATCGACGGCGTACGCCTTCTCGGCGCCGCCGACGGTGCGGAGCGGGTGGCCCTGCAGTCCTTCGTGGTCGACGGGGTGCACGCGCACGATGTCGGCCAGTTCCTCGACTCCCGCGGCGTCGCCGTGCGTGTCGGGCACCACTGCGCCGCGCCCGTGCACGCCCGCCTCGGCGTGACCGCGTCGGTGCGCGCCTCGGCCGCGCTGTACAACACCGCGGACGAGGTGGACCGGATGCTCGACGCGGTCTCCGGGGTGCGCGCCTTCTTCGGCGTCAGCGGATCCGCCGAGGAGGTGGTCGCGTGAGCGGCCTCGAGGACCTGTACCAGGAGCTCATCCTGGACCACTCGAAGCGCCCGCACGGCAAGGGGCTGCTCGGCCCCGACCCTTCGACGGGCTCAGGGACCGATGCGCATGTCGCCGAGTCGCACCAGCGCAACCCGATCTGCGGCGACGAGATCACCCTGCGCGCCCGCGTCTCCGACGACGGCGAGCGCATCACCGAGGTGAGCTGGGACGGATCCGGCTGCTCGATCTCGCAGGCGTCCGCCTCGATGCTCACCGAGCTCGTGGTCGGCCACACGCGGGCGGAGGCGGCGGAGCTCATCGACGGGTTCCGCGAGGCCCTGCGCTCCCGCGGCGCGATCGAGCTCGACGAGGACGTCTACGGAGACGCCGCCGCCCTGACCGGCGTCTCCCGCTACGTCGCCCGCGTCAAGTGCGCGATGCTCGGCTGGGTCGCCCTCGAGGACGCCCTGCTCCGCGCTTGAGGCGGTACCTGCCCGTTTCGAAGTTCGCAGATGACCCGATTCCGGCTCTGGATCGAGCCATTTGCGCGCTGTGAGACCAGGAGAGGTCAGGCCCCGAGCTTCTCCACGGCGAAGTCGAGGAGCGCTGAGGCGCGCGGCGTGAGATTCATGTCGGCGGGCCAGATCCCCACCACGTGGGAGCGCGTCACCGGAGGGTCGAGGGGGCGGATCACGACTGGGCGGCCCTCGGTGCTCATCGGGATGACGTTGGGCCGGGACATGAGCAGCCCGTAGCCGAGTCCGCGGCCGACGAGCGCCTCGACGAGACCGATCTGCGTGACCCTGGTCTCGATGCGGGGCTCGAGCCCGCGGGCTGCGAAGGCGTCGGTCACGTTGCGGATGCTCGGAGCCGCGTCGTACAGGATGCAGGGCTGGTCGGCGAGATCCGCCAGGTCCACCGCCTCGGCCCTCGTCAGCGGATGGCCGGGATGCAGATGGACCTCGAGCTCCGTCGCGTAGACCTTCCGGCGGCGGTATCCGACCGGCAGGGACACGTCGAACACGAGGGCGACGTCCAGGCGACCGGCCTCGAGCGCGGAGAGCAGCTCCTCGTTCGTCCCCACCATGATCTCGAGACGCACGCCGGGGTGCCGCTTCGGGAAGCCCTCGAGAAGCTCGGGGACCACGTTCGTGGCGAAGCTCGCGTAGCAGCCGAGCTTGACCGGACCTCGCAGCTCCTCGCCCCGGCCGGCCCGCAGGACGAGCTCCTGGGTGTCCGCGAGGATCCTGCGGGCCTGTTCGGCGAACTCCTGACCCGTCGGCGTCAGGGTCAGGCCGCGCGCCTTGCGGCGCACGCACAGCTGCTCGCCCACGGCCTTCTCGAGGCTCGTGATGGCCTGGGACAGCGCGGACTCCGAGATGTGCAGATGAGCGGCGGCAGCGCTCAGCGTGGTGAAGTTCGGGAGCGAGGCGAACAGCTCCAGCTGTCTCAGGCTCACATCGGCCACGACGGTCCTCCTCGGGAAACTTCTTCGGCTCCATCGAACTATATCCGCGCATAACTGCGATTTACACGCAGACATCGGTGTCCCACGATGAGAGGACCCGCTTCCCGAACCCTCCTCGACGGAGGGAGAACAATGACGTTAGGGACAACCATGACCTCCGCTCCTGCCCCCGGCGACCGCGCCTCTCAGCGACGGATCGCGTTCGCCACGATCATCGGCACCACGATCGAGTGGTACGACTTCTTCATCTACGCCACGAGCGCAGGGCTCGTGTTCGCGCAGCTCTTCTTCCAGCCCGCGGGCAAGGAGATCGCGCTCCTGCTGTCCTTCGCCACGGTCGGCATCTCCTTCCTCTTCCGTCCTCTCGGCGCATTCCTGGCCGGTCACTTCGGCGATGTCATCGGACGGCGGGCGATGCTCGTCGTCACACTCGTCCTCATGGGCGCGGCGACGACGCTCATCGGCGCGCTGCCGACGTTCGCCCAGATCGGCATCGCGGCGCCGATCCTCCTGCTCCTGCTCCGGATCCTGCAGGGCCTGTCCGCCGGGGGCGAGTGGGGCGGCGCGGTCCTGATGGCCGTCGAGCACGCTCCCGCGGACCGCCGCGGTCGCGCGGGCTCCTGGCCCCAGCTCGGTGTGCCGCTCGGATTCCTGCTCGCCTCGGGCATGACCGCCCTCATGACCGGTGTGATCTCTCCGGGCGCGGCGTATCTGCAGTGGGGCTGGCGGGTGCCGTTCCTGGCGAGCGTGGTCCTCATCGTGGTCGGCTTCGTGATCCGTCGCTCGGTCGAGGAGAGCCCGGTGTTCGCGGAGATCGCGAAGCGCGGCAAGCAGGCGAGCCTCCCGATCGTGACGCTGTTCCGGCGCTACTGGCACCTGGTGATCCTCGCCGCGCTCGTGTTCGTGGGCAACGGCACGCTCGGCTACATGACCACGGGCGGGTTCCTGAACAGCTATGCGATCAACGTGCAGAGCATCGACACCACGGCGGTCCTGCTGGCCGCGGTCTTCGCGGCCGCCGTCTGGTTCTTCTCCACGCTCTTGGCGGGCTACCTGGCCGACGCGATCGGCCGTCGCAACACCTTCCTGATCGGATTCGCGCTGCAGGCCGTCATCGTCTTCCCGATCTTCTGGCTCGTCGACGCCGGAGGGCTGCCGGGCCTCTACATCGCGCTGCTGCTGATCTCGACCGGTCTCGGCCTCACCTACGGGCCGCTGGCCGCCTGGTACGCGGAGATCTTCCCCGCCTCGATCCGCTTCTCCGGGGTGTCGATCACCTACGCGGTCGGCGCGGTCCTGGGGGGCGCCTTCGCCCCGATGATCGCGCAGATGCTGCTGGGCGCCACCGGCACCACGGCGGCCGTCTCGGCCTACCTGCTCTTCGCCACCCTTCTGGGAGCGGGGGCGACCCTGTGCCTGCGCGACCGCAGCGGCATCCCCCTCGGCCCCGACCACGAAGCCGAGCAGGCGAGCGGCGCCACGATGTTCGCCCCGCGGGAGGCCGCCGGGGCACCGGTCGGCGCGCTCGCCGGGAAGCGCTGACGCCGCGCACGTTCCTGCACACGTCAATCAAGGAGAAGGAAATGGTCAGTCACGCCACCAGGATCGGGATCATCGGCGGGGGGATGGGCGGCCTCACGGCGGCGATCGCCTTGACGCGGATCGCCGGGGTCCAGGTCACCGTGTTCGAGCAGGCCGGCGCGCTGGGCGAAGTGGGGGCGGGCGTCACGGTCGCGCCGAACGCCTCACGCGTCCTCGACCGGCTGGGTGTGCTCGACCGGATCAGGAGCGCAGGAGCGGTCCCGGACGGACACGGCGTCTATCTGGACGCCATGGGCTGCATGGTCACAGACGCGGCGTGGGAGGACTCGGCGAAGCAGTACCGCAACATCGGGATGTACCGGCCTGACCTCATCGACGCCCTGGCACAGGACATCGATCCGGACTGCATCCGTCTCGGTCATCGCCTGAGCGCGGTGGAGACCGTGGACTCGGGCGTCCGCGTGACGTTCGAGAACGGCGCGGAGGACGTCTTCGATGCCGTTGTCGGAGCGGACGGGATCCACTCCGTGGTGCGCAAGGCCGTCGGACAGTTCCCCGAGCCCGTCTACTCCGGATACCTCGTCTACCGCGGCGTCGTCGACGCGTCACGCCTGCCCGCGGACTGGCCCATGATCAGCCAGGTCTGGATGGGCGACAGCCGGCACTTCATGTGCTACCCGCTGCAGCAGCGGAAGCTGATCAACTTCGTCGCAGGAATCCCGAGCGACCGGCCCCTGCACGGGCCGTGGTCGGGACCGGCGGAGGTCGGCGAGCTCGCGGCGGAGTTCGCGGGCGACGGATGGGATCCGAAGCTCCAGCAGTTCATCGGGCTCATCGATCGGACGTTCTGGTGGGGTCTCTTCGACCACGAGCCCCTCACCGACTGGTCCCGTGGGGCGATCACCCTGCTCGGCGACGCGGCGCACACGATGCTGCCCCACCAGGGACAGGGCGTGAGCCAGGCGATCGAGGACAGCATGGCCCTCGCGACCTTCCTTGCGGCGGCGGATGACGTCTCCGACATCCCGGAGGCGTTCCGCCGCTACACCGCCATCCGCATGCAGCGCACCGCGATCCTGCAGAGCGGATCGCGCAGAGCCGGCGCCATGTTCGACGCGCAGTACGAGTTTGCGGATCTCGCGAAGCGCGATGCCGACATCCGCGTCGGCCGGGACTTCCGCCGGAGCGCGGTGTTCGATTACGACGCGCACAAGGTGGCCGAACAAGCACTCACTCGATTCCGGAAGGTCCAGTTCGCATGACTTCGATCAGCATCATCGGCAGCGGGAAGATGGGCGCGGCGATCGCGGAGGTCGCCTCCCGCGCCGGCGCCGACATCCAGATCCTCAAGCGCAGCCCGGCGAGCATGTCTGCCGCGCGTCCCGGTTTCGAGTACGGCGTCATCGGCGACGAGCTCACCGGGGATCTCGTCGTGCTCGCCGTCCCCTCCGGGGCCTATGCGAGCATCCTCGAGCACTACCGGGACCGGCTCGGCGGCAGGGTCGTCATCGACATCAGCAACCCGATCGACTTCTCCACTTACGACGCGCTGACGTCTCCGGCGGACTCGTCGACCGCGGCCGAGCTCGCCAAGGCCCTCCCCGAGGGCGCGGCCGTGGTCAAGGCGTTCAACGTGAACCTCGGCGACACCCTCACCTCGGGCACGAACGGGACGACCCGCACATCGGTCCTGTTCGCCGGAGACTACGCGGACGCGAAGATGGCCGTGGCGGCGCTGATCGAGGCGGCGGGGATGCGCGCGGTCGACGTGGGTCCGCTCACCCGGGCGAGGGAGCTCGAGGCGATGGGCTTCCTCCAGATCATCATGGCGGCGCTCGGCAAGACCCGCTACGAGTCGGGTTGCACCCTCCTGGAGTGACTCCGCCCGCCCGGTTCGAAGCGCGCGAATGACCCGATTCCGGGTCCGGATCGAGCCATTTGCGCGCTTCGAAGCCGGGATGTTAGGTTGACACCGTGGCCCTGACCTGTCGTTGTTGTCTCTGAGCGCGATCCGCGCTCCTTCGACGACCACAGACAGCCCGCGCGCTCCGCGCGATCACCGTTCAGGACTCCTTCCGTGCGCTACGCCAGCCACGTCGCCGATCTCGTCGGCGCGACGCCCCTCGTCCGGCTCTCCTCCGTCGTCGGCGCGACCGCCGACCGCGGGCCGATCCGCGCGACCGTGCTCGCCAAGGTCGAGTACTTCAACCCGGGTGGATCCGCGAAGGACCGCATCGCCCGATCCATCGTCGACGCGGCCGAGCGCGACGGGCTGCTCCGGCCCGGCGGCACGATCGTCGAGGCCACGAGCGGCAACACCGGGGTCGGCCTGGCGCTGATCGCGCTGCAGCGCGGCTATCGCATGGTGTTCGTCGTGCCGGACAAGTTCGACGGGCCCAAGGTCGCGACGCTCCGGGCCTACGGGGCCGAAGTCGTCGTCACGCCGACCTCCGTGCCGCCCGAGCATCCCGAGTCGTACTACTCGGTCGCCGCCCGGCTCGCGCGCGAGATCCCCGGCGCCTTCAACCCGAACCAGTTCGCCAACCAGAACGGTCCGCGCGGACACTACGAGTCCACCGGCCCCGAGATCTGGAGCGACACCGACGGCCGAGTCACGCACTTCGTCGCGGGCATCGGCACCGGCGGCACGATCAGCGGCACCGGGCGCTACCTCAAGGAGGTCAGCGAGGGCCGGGTGCGGGTGGTCGGTGCGGATCCGGAGGGATCCATCTACTCCGGCGGCGACATCCACCCCTATCTCGTCGAGGGCGTCGGAGAGGACTTCCTGCCGTCCACGTTCGACCCCGCCGTGGTCGACGGCTACGAGCGGATCTCCGATGCGGAGTCGTTCGCGATGACCCGCCGGCTCGCCCGCGAGGAGGGGCTCCTCGTCGGCGGCTCCAGCGGCATGGCCGTCGTGGCGGCGCTGCGCGTCGCAGAGGGCCTGGGGGAGGACGACGTGGTCGTCGTGCTGCTTCCCGACCACGGCCGCGGCTATCTCGACAAGCTCTACGACGACGGCTGGATGAGCGCGCACGGCTTCGACGTGCCAGCCGCCGCACCCGCGACGACCGACCAGGCCGGCCCCGCAGCCGGCGCGAACGACTGACCCGGAGGGATCCGACCATGACCATCGAGACCGACAAGACCGCCACCGCCGCGATCCACGCGGGCCAGGCCGCCGACCCGTACACGGGGGCGGTGATCCCCCCGCTGCACCTGTCCACGACGTTCGTGCAGGACGGCATCGGCGGCCTCCGCCAGGGCTACGAGTACGGCCGCAGCGGCAACCCGACGCGGGACGCCCTGCAGGCGCAGCTCGCCGCGCTCGAGGGCGGTACGCACGCCTACTCCTTCGCCTCCGGCCTCGCGGCGGAGGACACCCTGCTGCGTGCGATCCTGCAGCCGGGCGACCACGTGCTGCTCGGCAACGACGTCTACGGCGGCACCTTCCGGCTCATCTCACGGGTGCTCGGCGCCTGGGGCGTGACCGTGCAGGTGGTCGACATGAGCGACACGGATGCGGTGCGGGACGCCGTCACGGCCAAGGCGCCGCGCGTGCTGTGGGTCGAGACGCCGTCGAACCCGCTGCTGCGCATCTCGGACATCGCCGCGCTCGCCGCGATCGGACACGACGCCGGATCCGTCGTCGTGGTCGACAACACCTTCGCGACCCCCGCGCTGCAGCGCCCGCTCGAGCTGGGTGCGGACGTGGTCGTGCACTCCACCACGAAGTACCTCGGCGGGCACTCCGACGTCGTCGGCGGCGCGGTCGTACTGCGCGACGACGCCCTCGCCGAGAAGATCGGCTTCCTGCAGTTCGCGGTCGGCGCCGTCTCCGGCCCGTTCGACGCCTGGCTCACCACGCGCGGCATCAAGACGCTGCCGGTGCGGATGCGCCAGCACGACGAGAACGCCCGCGCCGTCGCCGCGTTCCTCGACGCGCACCCCCGCGTCGCGCGCGTCTACTACCCGGGCCTGCCCTCCCACCCCGGGCACGAGCTGGCCGCCCGGCAGATGTCGGGCTTCGGCGGCATCGTCTCGGTCGCGCTGGAGTCGGGCGAGGCCGCCCGTCGCTTCGCCGAGTCGACGCGCGTGTTCCAGCTCGCGGAGTCGCTCGGCGGCGTGGAGTCCCTCGTCAACTACCCCGATGCGATGACGCACGCCTCCGTGCGCGGCACCGAGGCGGCCGTGCCCGTCGAGGTCGTGCGCCTCTCGGTCGGCCTGGAGGACATCGCCGACCTGCTCGCAGATCTGGAGCAGGCGCTGCAGGCCTGACCCGCGGTCCGGATCCGGACCGCGCTCGCGAGAAACCGGATCCTGCATGAGACACCACGGCAGACGTGGTTTCTCGTGCGGATTCTGGTTCCTCGCGAGCTCCGACGCGGGGGATCAGCCCGAGACGGCGCCTCGCAGTCCGGCCAGACGGGTCGCCGGATCTCCCTGCAGCTCCAGGACCCGCGCCGTCCCGGTGAGGTCGGGATCGTCCACGAGGTCGAGCAGCGCCTCGGCCATGGCGTCGCGGAGCTCCGGATCCTCGTCGTCCGGCACCGCGATGTCCTCCGGCGCGAGCAGCACCAGCAGATCGACCTCCGCCATGGCTCTCGCGGCGAGGGGCGCCTCTCGGCGGACGAGCTCCCCCGCGGCGGCCGACCGGCCGAGCCCGTCGACCGCCGCGAGGTAGGCGAGGAAGTCGAGGGGGCCGCGCTCGGCGATCACGGCGCGCGGGAGGTCGGGATCGAGGAGTCGCTCGGCGCTGAACCGCAGCTGCGCGACGAAGGATCCGGATCCGGGGCCCTCGTCCACGAGGTCGAACGGATCGGGCAGCACGGCGAACTCCGGATGGAGGAGGGCGAAGTCGGAGATCAGCGTGCTCTTGCCGGTCGCGTGCGTGCCGGAGACGACGATGCGCATGGCCGGATTCTACGGCTCAGCCGGAGGCGCGGCCTCCGCGGGTGCGGGCCATGAGCACATCGCGCACGACGATCGCGCGCCGCATGTCAGCCATGATCGGGTCGAAGAAGCGCTCCCGGTAGCGCTGCTCGCTGACGGCCGACAGCACGAAAGGCAGCGAGGAGATGATCGACATCAGCGCCGCCGTCTTGACGAGGTTCATGGTGATCGGCAGCGTCGCACCGCCGATCGTCAAGCGCTCCACCTGCAGGGGGTGGGCGGGCGTTCCCGGGCCCACCCACAGCTCCACGATCCCGACCGGGATGGCGATGCCGCCGATGAGCACGAGCAGCGCCCACAGCATCGCTGCGAACAACACCGCCTGCATGAGCTGGGCCACCGCCATCACGAGCATCACGTTGAAGCGCTGGACGAGGCGCAGCGGCGCGGACGGCGCCGAGGGCGCTGACGTGGATCCGTCCTGCGCGATCGGCGTGCCCATGAGCAGGGCGGCGCGTTCCTCGGGCGTGAGGGTCTGCCGGATCTCGTCGATCTCGGAGGCGCACACGCGCAGGACCACGATCAGCGCCAGCGCCGCGACCACCGCGCCGATGAGGGCGATGGATCCCCAGTGCAGCGCCGAACTCATCTGCCAGACCTCAGCCGAGAAGAAGGCGAAGACGACCAGCATCAGGATCACGGGAAGCGCGATCGATGCCATGTGCCCGATCGCCGAGACGTTGCGCACGGCGAGGCGGCTGCCCCAGGAGAGCAGCGCGCCACCGCCGGCACCCGTGATCAGCATGCACACGGCGACCAGGACGAGCCCCTCGATCACCGGGGCGACCACGGCTCCCGGCCGCAGCAGGTAGCCGCCGACGACGAGCGCGGCGAGACACACCGCGATCACGACCCCTGCGACCGCGGTGCCGGAGGGGGCGGGGAGGCGGCGCAGCGCCGCGCGGACGAGCCGGAATCCGGCCCAGGCGATGATCGCGGTGACGCCGAGGATGAGCACCACGATCCCCAGCAGCGCCCATTCGTCATCGGGCAGGAGCTCGGCGGCCGTATCGATCGCCTCGCCCATCCCCGAGAGCAGTGCGGTGACCAGCGTGACCGCGGTCACCAGCGGGGCCACGCGGCGCGGCAGATCCGTGAACCAGCGCCGCAGCGGCACGAACGTCGGAAGTCCCTGCTCGCGGAACCAGCGGTCCGCGGCGCGCTGCCGGGCGCGGGCGCTGACCGGCGCGGCGACCGCGGCGGCCTCGGCGGTTCCGTCGGGCGCCCCGGTCGGGGGTGCGGTTCCGTCGGACATGGAGCCGACACTACCGGCACCGACGCGGCCCGCGGTCGCGGCCGCCCGTAGCCTGAGGTCATGACGGACATCGCCTGGTCGGACGGACGCTGGACCCACGATCCTGCGGGGGTCGTCGAAGAACAGGGCGACCTCGTCGTCACCGCCGTCGAGGGCAGCGACGCCTGGCGGATCACGTCCTACGGCTTCGTGCACGACAGCGAGCATGCGCTCCTCGTGCCGTTCGAGGTCGACACGGCCGTGGAGGTGGAGTTCACCGCGGCGTTCTCCGCGCAGTTCGACCAGGCGGGCGTCTTCGTGCGCGTCTCGGAGGAGCGCTGGGTCAAGGCGGGGGTCGAGTTCGCGGACGGCCGGCCGCAGGTCGGCGCCGTCGTCACCGATGGGGCTTCGGACTGGTCGTTGGCCCCGGTGCCGGAGTGGGCGGACCGCCGGATCCTGGTGCGGGTGAGCCGCGGCGCGGACGCGCTCACGGTGCGGGCCGGTCTCGTCGGAGCGCCGCTCCAGCTCGTGCGCGTGCTGCCGTTCCCCGGCGAGATCCTCGCCGAGGCGGGGCCGTTCGTGTGCGCGCCGACCAGGGCCGGCCTCGCCGTGCGGCTGCACGCCTGGCGCGTGGTCGAGGTGGACGGCGCGCTGCACTGACCGTAGGACGGCGCGTCGCGCCGGTGTGACTCCCTGATCCGCCGTTCCCTCGCGGCAGCTTTCGTTGATGGATGCGGAATACCCCCAGGGGGTATATGGTTGTCGATATCGGATACCCGGATGGGGTATCGACCGAAGGAGACGACATGACCACGACCGAGTACCAGGTGACCGGGATGACCTGCGGGCACTGCGAGATGTCCGTGCGCCGCGAGGTCGGCAAGATCGTCGGCGTCGACGCCGTCGAGGTGAGCGCGGCCGACGGCTCGCTCCGGATCACGGCGAGCGCCCCGCTCGAGGACGCGAGCGTGTTCGCGGCCGTCGACGAGGCCGGATACCGGGCGGTGCGGGCCTGATGAACGCCGCGGGACGACTGGGCCTCTACGGGGCCGGGCTCGCGGCGGCGTTCGCCGTCGCGTTCGGCGCCGCGGCGCTCGTCGCCCCGCGGGAGGCCGCGGCGCAGAGCACTCAGCAGGAGGAGAAGAGCATGGACGGGCACGACGCACACAATGCCGCGGCGCAGGGGGACGGCGGCCACGGAGCTCAGGCTGCGGCCGAGACGACCGCCGGCGTGTCCCTCGCCGCGGGCGGGTACGCGCTGAGTCCGGTCTCCGCGCCGGTCGCGGTAGGGGAGCAGGGGACGCTGCGCTTCCGGATCCTGGACGGATCCGGCGCCCCGGTCACCGCATACACGCCGCAGCACGAGAAGGACCTGCACCTCATCGTCGTCCGCAGCGACGGCGCCGAGTTCCGGCACGTGCACCCGACGCTCGACGCGAGCACCGGCACCTGGAGCATCCCCTGGTCCTGGACCGCCGCCGGCTCGTACCGGGTGTTCGCCGACTTCGCGGCGGCCGGCGCGGAGCCGGTCGCGCTCACGCGCACCGTCGACGTGGCCGGATCCTTCGCGCCCGTCGCCCCCGCGACGAGCACGGAGACGAGCGTCGACGGCTTCGACGTGGGCATCGCGGGCGATCTGGTCGCCGGATCCGACTCCGAACTGACCGTCACCGTCCGGCGCGACGGCGTGCCCGTCACGACCCTGCAGCCGTACCTCGGCGCCTTCGGGCATCTGGTCGCGCTGCGCGAAGGCGACCTCGCCTACCTGCACGTGCACCCCGAGGGCGCTGCCCCGACAGGCCCGGAGGCGACGTCCGGACCGGACGTCCGCTTCGGCGCGCACGTGCCCACCGCCGGCCGCTACCTGCTCTACTTCGACTTCATGGCCTCCGGATCCGTGCACACGGCGGCGTTCGTCCTGGACGCGCACGACGGCTCCGCGACGACGACGCATCAGCACTGACCACCCTCGAAGACGACCGACCCGGAAGGAGATGCACCCATGAACGCGAACAGCGTGGAGCTCGAGATCGGCGGGATGACGTGCGCCTCCTGCGCGAACCGCATCGAGAAGACGCTCAACCGGATCGACGGTGTCACGGCCACCGTGAACTACGCGACCGAGAAGGCGAAGGTCGACCTGCCGGACGGCTTCGACCCCGCGATGCTCATCGCCCAGGTCGAGGACATCGGCTACTCCGCGGTGCTCCCTGCGCCGCCCGCCGCGGAGGCGCCGTCGGACGGCTCGGGCGCGCCGGCGGCGGAGTCCGACGACCCCGAGCTGCGCTCGCTGCGCACCCGGCTCGTCGTCAGCACGGTGCTGGCCGTGCCCGTCATCGCGATGGCGATGATCCCCGCGCTGCAGTTCCCGCACTGGCAGTGGGCGTCGCTCGCGCTCGCCGCTCCCGTGATCGTGTGGGGTGCGTGGCCGTTCCACCGCGCCGCGTGGCTGAACCTTCGTCACGGCGCCGCGACCATGGACACGCTCATCTCGATGGGCACGCTGGCCGCTTTCGGCTGGTCGCTGTACGCCCTGTTCTTCGGCACGGCCGGCATGCCCGGTATGAGGCACGAGTTCTCGTTCGCCCTGCAGGCCGGTGACGGCAGCAGCAACATCTACCTCGAGGTGGGCGCGGGCGTGACCGTGTTCATCCTGGCCGGCCGGTACTTCGAGAAGCGCTCGAAGCGGCGGGCGGGCGCGGCGCTGCGCGCGCTGCTCGAGCTGGGCGCCAAGGATGTGGCGGTGCTGCGTCCTTCGACGGGCTCAGGGGCCGAAGGGGCCGGGGCAGGGGCCGGGGGTGCGGACTCAGGGACCCAGGAGGTGCGGATCCCGATCGCGCAGCTCGCGGTCGGCGACGAGTTCGTGGTGCGACCGGGAGAGAAGATCGCGACCGACGGCGTCGTCGTCTCCGGGACCTCGGCCGTCGACGCCTCGATGCTCACCGGCGAATCGGTGCCGGTCGAGGTCGGCGCGGGCGACACGGTGGCCGGTGCGACCGTCAACGCGGGCGGACGTCTCGTCGTACGGGCCGCGCGCGTCGGATCCGACACCCAGCTCGCGCAGATGGCGCGACTCGTCGAGGATGCGCAGACCGGCAAGGCCGAGGTGCAGCGCCTCGCGGACCGGATCAGCGGAGTGTTCGTGCCGATCGTGATCGCGATCGCCGTGGTGGCGCTCGGCGCCTGGCTCGGCGCGGGATTCCCCGCTACGGCGGCGTTCACGGCCGCGGTGGCGGTGCTCGTGATCGCGTGCCCGTGCGCGCTCGGCCTGGCCACCCCGACGGCGCTGCTCGTGGGCACCGGCCGCGGGGCGCAGCTCGGGATCCTCATCAAGGGACCGGAGGTGCTGGAGTCCACCCGCAAGGTCGACACGATCGTGCTCGACAAGACCGGCACGGTGACGAGCGGGCGCATGGAGGTCACCGGCGTCGTCGCCGAGGACGGCACGGATCCCGCCCAGCTGTTGCGCCTGGCCGGCGCCGTCGAGGGCGCGTCCGAGCACCCGATCGCGCAGGCCGTGGCCCGCGCGGCGGCCGGTGCGGGGCCGGTCCCGCCCGTCGAGTCCTTCGAGAACATCCCGGGTCGTGGCGTGCAGGGCATCGTCGACGGTCGCGCCGTGCTCGTGGGACGGGAGGCGCTGCTCGCGGACTGGGCGCAGCACCTGAGCCCGCGCGTCGCGGCGGCGAAGGCCGAGGCCGAAGCCGGCGGCAAGACCGTCATCGCTGTCGGCTGGGACGGATCCGCCCGCGGCGTCGTCGTGATCGCCGACACCGTGAAGCCCACGAGCGCCGAGGCCGTCACCGCGCTCAAGCGTCTCGGTCTCACCCCGATCCTGCTCACCGGGGACAATGAGGCGGTCGCCCGCCGGATCGCCGCGGAGGTGGGCATCGACGTGGTGTCAGCCGAGGTGCTCCCCGAGGGCAAGGTCGACGTGGTCACCCGGCTGCAGGAGGAGGGGCGCGTCGTGGCGATGGTGGGGGATGGCGTGAACGACGCCCCCGCGCTCGCGAAGGCCGACCTCGGCATGGCGATGGGCACGGGCACCGACGTCGCGATCGAGGCCAGCGACATCACGCTCGTGCGCGGAGACCTGCGCACCGCGGCCGACGCGATCCGGCTCTCCCGCCGCACGCTCGGCACCATCAAGACGAACCTGTTCTGGGCCTTCGCGTACAACGTGGCCGCGGTCCCGATCGCCGCGCTGGGCCTGCTGAACCCCATGCTGGCCGGAGCCGCGATGGCGTTCTCGAGCGTCTTCGTGGTGGGCAACAGCCTGAGGCTGCGCCGCTTCCGCTGAGCCGAGGCTCGGGCGCTCAGAAGAACGTCGAACTCATCTCGACGAGTTCCGGGAGGACGTGCGCACAGATCACGCAGATCGCAAGATGCGTCACGACCTCAGCGGCCACGGCTGCGTCGCTCGGCTCCGTGAGATAGCGCGGGAACAGTCGCACCGCGTGGTCGGGACGATCGCGGAGCAGAGGCGGAAGATGCAGCTCGATCCAGCGCAGCTTGAAGCCTGCTCTGGCGCGGCGGTGCAGTGCGGACACGGCGTTCGGGCGAATGCCCAAGTCCTCTGCGATGGCGGTCCGCGACACCTGCTCCACATCGGCGAGCCAGAGCACGCGTTGCCATCGCAGCGGCAACGTGCCGAACACCTGCGCGATGGTGTCCGCACCGGAGCGGGTCCCGACGGCGGCGAGACCATCGCGATCGTCGACCTGATCGATGTTCTCCGCGTCGATCAGGAACTCCGCCTCGCGGCGCCAGCGTATGGCGGTGTTCCGGATCACTGCTTTCAGATACGAGCGGAACGCGAACTCGGGCCCCGTGGTCGTCGTCGTCACCTGCTGATAGACGCGGAGGAACGCCTCCGAGGCGAGGTCTTCTGATCGCTCGGGCAAGAACTTGCGCGCATAGCGCACCCCTGCGTCGTAGTGATTCTCCCAGAGCGTGGCGTACGCTCGGCGGTCCCCGGCCCGGACCTGTCGGAGCAATTCGGCGTCGCTGCGGCCGTACGCCATGCACCCTCCCCGGCCCCCAGGTCCAGCCGGAGCGAACAGGGCGACCGTTCCAGCACGAAGCCGCGGGTTTCGGGTCGCGCGACTTCCACGTCAAAAGAGTCAATTGGCTGCTGCAAGTGACGAATTCCGTCCTGAGCGGCACCCGGCGCCGATTCTGCGACGGTGAGTCGGTCTTTTCGCGACGACTTCAGATTCTTCGAATTCTTCGCCGTCATGATCCGGCGCGGATGTGGTCTCTTGAAGACATACGGCACCGCCGACGAGGTTCCAGCTCCTCATCGTGTCGATTTCCCATCGGCCGTACACGCCACGTGGCTGGCGGGATGCGGCCGGTCTGGAGACCGGCCGCATCATTCTCTGCCCGTCCTCGCCGGCGCACAGTCGCTCGACTCGGGGAGTATCGCCCGGCTCTTGTCGAGCTCGAGGTCGTTGATGACCGTCAGTCTCCGCACCGATGTCGTCTACTCGTGAGGGGCTTCAAGCCGGTCCCGTGCATTGCGTGACGTCGCAATGAGCAGCCCGCTCGGAAAGGGATGCTGCGTCACTTCCCGTCATATTCCCACTCATTTCCTTGTGAGACCGCAGGGACATTCCCTCCGGCGGTCTTTCGGGTGCGGCCCGTGCCGTGGAGACGATTGCGGTTCGCATATGCAGCGGATCCGACCTCTGCAGGTGCGGGCCGCACCGCGTTGCGCTTTCCGGGCAGCACCAGGAACGCCGGAGTCCCGATTTCGCGGTCGATGAGCATTCCAGAGACTCGCTCACCCGCGTCGAGATCCGCTGTCCGAATCTGCTGAGACATTCCCGATCACCGGGAGGTGGTGGTCCGCAGCCGATGTCCGCGGACCACCACCGTTCTCGCATGCCTTCTCCGAGTCCGTCTCAGCGCCGGCACGTGATCCATCGGCGCTGTTGCCCGTGCCCGGTCAACCCGGTGCCGAGCGGGGCGGGCAGGACGTCAGGCGCAGTCGCACACCATCGCGAGCGACTGCTTGTGGGCTCCGGCCGTGGGCGTGCCGCACTGCGAGGTGCTGGAGGAGACGACCTTGAGGCAGCTGCTGGGGGCTGCCGCCGCATCGTTCCAGGCGCCGTTCACGAGGTAGGTGTACACCGCCTTCTCCTGCAGGAACCGGGGGGTCTGATTCGTGGGATCGCCGTCGGCGAAGGGCCAGTTGCTGTCGATGTAGGCCAGGTCGGTGTAGGCCCAGATCGCGTACTGGGTGGCCTCGATGACGTCGTCTTCGAGCAGGCCGGACTGCCCCGTGGCTGCCTCGAGAGCGCTGAGGGAGACCATCGGATAGCTGTGCTGCATGATCCACTCCACCTTCGCCTGCACCAGCGCGGCCGTCAGCGTGGCGCTGGTGGCGCCCCCGGGCAGAACGTAGTTCGTGGTGGAGACGCCGTTGTTGAAGTTGTTGCTGCCGAGGAAGCTGCTCGCAGGCCCGGCGAACACGGCCTGCCCGTTCGGTCCCGCCATGTTGTGTTCGATGCAGTACGCGAGGCAGGTTGCGGGGCCGAGGTTGTTCACATCGGTCGGGTTCGTGTAGATCACGTGCGCGGGGGCGCCGGCCGGTCCTGCACCGACCACGGCCCAGGTGCCCTGCACCATGATCGGGATGATGCCTGTTGCGGCCGTGGATCCCGAACCGACCGTCGCCATGACGTTGTAGGTGCCCGGGGCGGACGGCCCCGTCACTCCGGTGATCGTCACGGTGCCATTCGAGCCCGTGATGAACTGCTTCGGAGCGGTCGTGTGATCCGGCCACGCGAACCCTGCGGGCAGGGTCACCGTCACGACAGCCCCCGACACCGGGGCGCCGCTGTTGTTGACGGTGATCGTGAAGTTCCCGGTCGGGGAGCACACTCCCGTCGGGACGGGCGACGAGCCGGTGACGACGATCCCCGTCGACGCGGCATGCGCGGGTACGGCGACCGCCGCGGCGACCACGGGCATGGACCAGGCCGCACCCTTGACGATCGTGCGACGTGAAACTCTGCGGAGGCCGACGCCTTCTTTGTCTTCCATAATCTCCCCAAGACTTCTGCGGAGACGTACTGTCTCCGCACTGACGCAGCGGCGAATGCCGCTACCTCAAAGAAGGAGTCGAAGGAGGACGAAAGGTGACGCCGATCGATTCGATTCCGTGGGAGTGAGGGCGCGAGAGCATCCCGTGCGCAACGGCTAGGAGCTCGCGTCCGCGGCTCGCGTGCGCACTCGGACGACTTCTGTGACGGCGACGATGCCGCAGACGAGGGCCGCGGTGATCAGCCAGAACCATGGAGTGAAGGTGCTGAGCAGGATCAGCCCGGTGAGCACGAGGACGAGTGCCGACGCCCTTGCGGGCAGGGTGCGGCGCAGGATCAGCGCCCAGGTCGCGATGAAGTAGGCGGCGACGGGCACCGTGAGGGTCGCGGCGAGGGCGGTGGTCGTCGCGCCATGGTGCTCTTCGAGACCGGACAGCACGTTCTCGATGCCGACGGAGAACGCCCCGGCCGACGCGAAGACGATGAAGTGGCCGTAGCCGAACCCCATGGTGGCGCGGAGTCCACCGACCAGCTCGTCACGGGGCAGCGCGAAATAGAACCACCACATGCCCGCGAGCACCGTCAGCGCCGTCGCGGCGACGCCGATGTACGTCAGGGCGCCGTGGTTCTCGATCGCCGCGAGCATCGCCGCGGTGGATCCGACGACCGACTCGCCGAGCAGGATCAGCGTGAAGGCTCCGAACCGCTCCGAGATGTGATGCGGGTGCCAGGGCGTCGACCGGGCGCGTTCGGCGAACACCGGCACCAGCAGCTCGAGCGCCACCATGGCCAGGAAGCTCGGCAGCTGCAGGGCGGCGGGGAGCAGCGGCTGGCGAAGGATCCAGAGCACCTGCACGACCGTGATGGACGCCGCGTAGCGAACCGCCGTCACCCGATACGCGGGACTCGCATACGCCACGCGGATCCACTGTGCGACGGAGCACAGGCGCAGCAGTACGTAGCCGATGACGACCCAGGAGAAGTCGCCGTCCAGAATCCCGTTGCGCGCGCCGGCCGCGATCGTGATCGCCCCGCCCATCTGAGCGATGACGAGAACACGGTAGAGCCAGTCATCGGTGTCGAAGCTGGTGCCGAACCAGGTCACGTTCATCCACGCCCACCAGATGGCGAAGAACACCATGAGGTAGGCGCCGACACCGCCGAGGATGTCGCCTTCCGCGGCAAGCTCGTGCAGCGCACCCGCGGAGATGCCCACCGCGGCCGCGAACACCAGGTCGAACAGCAGCTCGAGATTGCTGACGCCGCGGTCCTCTTCGCCCACATCGCGCGGGCGCATGCGCACGAGACCGAAGCGGGGCTGGAGCGATGCCCTCCGAGCGCTGTCGCCCGATGCCCGGTCGCTCACGCGGCCCGGATCTTCATCGACGCGATCAGTCCGTCGACCACGAGGAACTCGAACCTGCTCGGACCGTTCGCGAAGGACGACCGCCAGTCGCCGATGACGACGACGAGAGCCTGTCCCGAGTCGGTCTCGGGCGACGGTGCGCTCTCCTCGACAGCGGTGACCGTGAGCACGCCCCGTGCACCGATCAGCTCCCGGCTGCTCCACCCATCGATCTCACTCCGGCCTCGATAGATCGATCCCCAGTCATCCACGAAACCGCTCGTCGCGAAGGTCTCGAGGAATCCGGGTTGATCGAGCGCAGCCAGGCGACCGAGCGCCGTCCTCACCGCGGTGTTCCGCACCTCAGCCATGTCGAGCCCCTCTCTCTGAATCCGGCGCACGTGACCGGCCCCTAGTGACAAGGAGCTCCGTCACCGCGAGAAGTGACGGACGGGCAAGGACGTCGGGATCCGCGAGAGGACGACTGCGGCGTTCGCGCTCCCGACGGCTCTGGCATCGGGCGACGGCGAGCGACCGCGACCGGCACCGGTCAGGCGCCGTGCCAGAAGATCGCGATGCCCGCGTTCAGCACCGCGAACGCGCCGATCGCCCAGAACGCGCCCGCGGTCGGCCGGCCCGCGCGCTCCCGGGTGATGACGACGCCGAACGCGCCGCCGATCGCGAGCGCGACGACGAGCTTCACGCCGAGTTTGAGGTAGTCCAGGTGCACCCCGGCGGGGAAAGGGATCGCGAGGAGCAGGCCGGACGCGATCATGACACCCAGCCCGGTGCGGAACAGGGTCGTGGTGACGTAGCGGCGGCGCACGGCCTGGGCGGCCCAGCCGCCGAGCAGCAGTGCGAAGCCCACGAGGTGCACGAGCACGAGGAGCTCGCGCAGCAGGGACAGAGGATCCATGGGTGTCTCCAATTTCGGATCGGATCGGACGGTCAGGGCGATGCGCGGCGTGCGGATCGGGCGCGCCGAGCGAACCCGGCGGAGCGGGTGATGACGGGGAGCGGGCCCGGAGGTCAGGCCGCGGAGGTCAGGCGGCGGCGGTCTTCCCGCCGTCGACGGGCAGGATCACACCGGTGACGAACGAGGCGGCAGGCGACGCGAGCCAGGCGATCGCCTCCGCGACCTCCTCGGGGCGTCCCATCCGCTGCATCGGCACGAATCGGCCGATGTGCTCGCGCACCTCCTCGGGCTGGGTGAGCACGTGGCCGGAGGCGATCGGGCCGGGCGCGACGGCGTTGACCCGCACGCCGCGGGCGGCCTCGTCGAGGGCCGTGGTGCGGGTCAGGCCGACCACGCCGTGTTTGGCGGCCGCGTAGGCCGACATCCCCGGCGCCCCGCCGATGCCCGCGGTGGAGGACACGTTCACGACCGCCCCGCCGTCGACGATCGCGGCGAGCTCGGCCCGCAGGCAGCGCGCCAGGCCCAGGAGGTCCACCGTGAGCACGCGTTCCAGCTCGGCATCGTCGATCGCGCTGAGAGGGCGCGGCATGTGCGCGACGCCGAGATTGTTGACGGCGACCTGGATGCCGCCAGGTGCGTGGAGGGAGAGGAACGCCTCGAGCGCGCCCTCCGCCGAGGCGTCGAACGCGCCCACGGCCACGTCGCTCCCGGTCGCCCGCAGCTCCGCGGCGAGAGCGTCGAGCGGCTCCTGCCGGCGCGCCACGAGGAGCATCCGGTGCCCTTCGGCGGCGAGCCGTCGTGCGACCGTCTCTCCGATCGCGCCGTTCGCGCCGACCACGATCGCGCAGCTCATGGCCGGTCCTCCCTGCTCGCGAGGCGCGGATCGCGCCGGGGGCGATCCCGGGGGAGGAGGAACGCCGCGACGATGAGCCAGGCGCCGCCGCCGAAGCGGACGACAGGAAGAAGAGCCTGCAGTGGATCCAGCACGAGCGAGAGGAACGACACCTCGCCCGCGGCGGCGATCACGAGCCCGACCAGGGCGAGCCACCGCGGCATGAGCCGCAGGATGTACGCAGGGACCGCGACCCCCGCGATCAGCAGGCCCATGCCCACCGTGTACCCGACGCCGCCGAGCCCGAAGGCGAGTCGGCCGAGCGCCGCGATCGCACCCGGATCCACCGGATCGGAGCCGGAGGCTATCGACCAGGTCACCAGGGCGGAGACGAGCAGCAGCAGCGACGTGGCGATGCCGCCGTACAGGCCGATCACGGGGCCGGGGACCCGCACGCCCAGCCGGAGCTGCCGCGCATAGACGGAGGCGGCGAGGATCCCCAGCGGCACGGCCGCGCCGAGCTGCAGCGTCGCCGCGATGCGGATCGGAAGGGCGTGCGCCGCGTACCAGGCGGCGACCTCGGCGGCGGGTGCGAACGGCGCGGGAGCGGATCCGGTCCCGGCGAGCAGGGTGACGACTCCGGCGATCGTGAGCGCGAACGTCACGATCGCGAGCGGGCCCAGGGGAGGTCCGCCGGGTCGGCGGGAGGGCTGCGAATATTCGGTCATGTCGATAACGATGCACGCTATGAATCATTCTGTCAAGGGACTATGCTGAGGTGATGGACACCCCCCGCCGACCCGAGCGCACGGGCTTCCTCCTCTCCCAGCTCGGATCCTTCGCGGCCGCGCGCTTCGCCGAACTCGTCAAGCCGGCCGGTCTCACTCCGGCGACCGCGGGCGCGCTGCGCATCCTGGCGCGCAATCCCGGGCTCAGCCAGCGCGCGCTCGCCGACCGGCTCGGTGCGGTGCCCAGTCGTGTGGTGGTGCTCGTCGACACGCTCGAGAACGCGGGGTTCGTCTCCCGCACGCGTGACCCCGACGATCGTCGGCACCACCGGCTCGATCTCACCGACGCGGGCCGCGCCGCCCTGCAGAGCCTGCGTGCGGCGGCCGAGCAGCAGAACGCCGACATCCTCGGGCCGCTCGATCCCGCGGAGCGCGAGGCGTTCGCGGCTCTCATCGCCCGGCTCGCCGCCGCGCACGGCATCGACCCCGACGTGCATCGCGGCTTCAGCGACCACCCGCACGCGCGCTGAGGGGCGCTGCTCGCGCGGCGCGCGCCAACCGTGTCCCACTTCTTGCCGGGTCGTGTCCCACTTCTGGCTCGGAAAACCGCGGTGCGCGAGCCGAAATGGGGACATGGTCTGCGCTGGAACGGCGGAACCAGCCGGATCCGGGGGTCAGTGCTCCGCGCGGAGCCGCTCCTCCTCGTCGGTCGCCGCCCAGCTGGCGAGCATCCGCAGCGCATCCGCGGTCCCGGATCCGGGTTCCGCGGTGTAGACGGCCATCATGACGCCGGGGTCCGCGGAGAGATCCAGCCCCTCGTAGGTGAGGTCCAGGTCGCCGACGACGGGGTGATGCAGGCGCTTGATCCCGGTGCGGTGGAAGCGCACGTCGTGCGCCGCCCAGAGGGTGCGGAACTCCGCCGAGCGCTCCGACAGCTCGGCGACGATCGCCGCGAGCATCAGGTCGGCGGGATGCCGGCCCACCTCCGCGCGGACCGTCGCGACCAGGTCCTGAGCGACCTGATCCCACTCCCGATAGAACGTGCGCGCCGCGGGATCGAGGAACGCGAAGCGCAGGCTGTTCGGGGCGGCGTCCGCGAAGAGCGGCGCGTACAGCGCTCGCCCCAGCCGGTTGGCGCCGAGGTAGTTGAAGCCGCCGTCGCGCACGATCGCCGGCGCATCGACGATCGCGTCGAGCATCCGGAGCACGCCGGGGCGGAGCGCGACCGGGCGCGGCCGTGCCGCGGAGCCCGTGCGGGCGGTGCGATCCGCGCCGCGGGCGAGGTCGAACAGGTGCGCCGTCTCGGCCTCGTCCAGCTGCAGGGCCATCGCGATCCCGCCCAGCACCGCGTCGGAGGCGCGGGAGAGATCGCCGCGCTCGATGCGGATGTAGTAGTCGACGCTCACGCCGGCCAGCAGCGCCACCTCTTCGCGGCGGAGCCCGGGGACCCGCCGGAACCGTCCGTAGGCGGGAAGCCCCGCCTGCTCCGGGGAGAGGCGTGCGCGGCGCGAGGTGAGGAAGTCCTGCACCTCGGCCCTGGCGTCCCGCGCGTGCTCGTCCATCCCTCGACCGTACGCGCCGCGTCCTCCCGGTGCCAGGCACTGGCAGTACCCGGAACATCCGGGTCTGGCGCCGGCCCTCGATCCGGAGTCGACTGGAGGAGCCCCGGAAGCACGGGGCGCAGAACGCACCGGCCGACGCGATCGCGGGACCGGAATCGCAGGAATCGCAGGAATCGCAGAAGGAGGAGACGAGCATGCACACGCGCACACTCGGACACGGCATCGACGGGGCGGGCCTGGAGGTCTCGGCGATCGGCCTCGGCGCGATGGGGATGTCGCAGAGCTACGGACCCAACCCCGGCAGCAGGGACGACATGATCGCCGTGCTGCGCTCCGCGCTCGACCATGGCGTGACCCTCATCGACACGGCGGAGGTCTACGGCCCTTACGTCAACGAGGAGCTCGTCGGCGAAGCGCTGGAACCCGTCAGGGACGAGGTCGTGATCGCCACGAAGTTCGGCTGGCACATCGAGGAGGACGGCCGCTACACGGGGGTGGACAGCAGGCCCGAGCAGATCCGCCGGGTCGCGGAGGCCTCGCTCCGCCGGCTGCGCACCGACGTCATCGACCTCTTCTACCAGCACCGGGTGGATCCGGCGGTGCCGATCGAGGACGTCGCCGGGACGGTCGGCGAGCTCGTGCGTGAGGGCAAGGTCCGTCACTTCGGCATGTCGGAGGCGTCCGCGGCGACCATCCGCCGCGCGCACGCGGTGTTCCCGGTGACCGCCGTGCAGAGCGAGTACTCGCTGTGGACGCGGGATCCGGAGGCCGAAGTGCTGCCCGCGCTCGCCGAGCTCGGGATCGGCTTCGTGCCGTTCAGCCCTCTCGGCAAGGGCTTCCTCACCGGCACGGTCACGGCGCAGACCTCCTTCGCCGACGGCGACATCCGCGCCACGATCCCGCGGTACACGGCCGGCAACCGCACCGAGAATCAGCGGCTCGTCGACCACCTGGCCGCGCTCGCCGCGGCCAGGGGCGCGACGCCGGGGCAGATCGCGCTCGCCTGGCTTCTCGCCCAGGAGCCGTGGATCGTGCCGATCCCGGGCACCCGGCGCACCGCCCGCATCGCCGAGAACGCCGGATCCACCGCGGTCGCGCTGTCCGCCGACGAGCGCGCGGACCTCGACTCGCTGGCCTCGCGGCTCGGCGTCGCCGGCGATCGCTACAACCCGGACCAGTTCTCCTACGTGGGACGCTGACCGGACGACGCGGTCAGTCCACGGTCCTGCTCCTCTCCTCCGGGCGGTGCACGGCGGAGAGGAGCAGGTGCACCGGCAGCACCTCGGCCGGGTCGGTCAGGGCGAGCCCGAGCTCCTCGGCACGACGCAGCCGCGCCTTGAGCGTGTTGCGATGCACGCCGAGTCGATCCGCGGCGACCGTGAGCGACCCCCGCGCCGCGGCGCGGGCGAGCAGGGCGTCGATCACCTGGGGCGCGGCGGGGTCGGCGGACAGGCGAGGGAAGAGCGCCGCCACGAGCTGTTCGGCGAGATCGACGGGCACAAGGCGCCCGATCACCGAAGCCGTGATCCGGTCGAACTCGAGGAACGCCTCGGACGCGGCGGCGTCCGGGCCCGGATCCGCGAGACGGGCGGCGAGCCAGGCCTCCCGGACGGCATCCCGCGCCTCGGCGCGGGAGTGGTGCCGGCGGGAGGCGCCCCCGGACAGCGGCAGTCCGGCCGCGCGGACGAAGCCGGTCCGCACCCGATCGATCTGCGCATCCAGGCTCTCCGGATCCGGTGCGGGCAGGATCCCGAACCATCCGCCGTCGAATCGCGTGAGCGGGTGGTCCCGGAAGGCGAGATACCAGAGCTGGTGCACGAGCGCCCCGATGCGGGCGGGCTCCTCGGAGCGCAGGCAGATCGCGACGAACGCGCCATCGAGGGGGAGCGCGGCCGGCCCTTCCCCCGCGCCGAGGTCCGGCTCGAGGAAGTCGCCGATCATCGGCGATCCGGTCAGCGCGGTGATCGCGATCGTCGGAAGGGAGTCGCGGGTCGCGGCGACCCGCTGCTCGAGCAGGAGCGCCCTGATCGAAGGAGCGGCCTCCGCGAGCAGCTGTTCGCCGAAGCCGACCATCGCCGCCGGCAGCCGCGCGACGAGGATCCCCATGCCGCGGGAGCGCGGGGCGAGGCTCGTCCGCACGAGCTGCGTCGCGGTCGCCGGTGCGGGCTCCGTCCTCCCCGGCACGGATCCGAACGTGCGCACGCCGGCCGACTCGATCCACACGCCCGCGGCGTCGAGCTCCTCGGAGAGCAGGGCGACCGCCTCGGACGGGTCCGCGGCGCCGGCGAGCCGCTCGACGACCGCGTGCACGCGCGCCATCGTCTCGGCGCGCGCGGTGCCCAGCCGGATCGCGGCGTCGATCGCGAGACGCGTCATGTCGCGGTGCGTGGTGAGCAGGGACACCTCGAGGCGCCGGGCGAGCTCCACGACGGACGCGGTGAACGGCTGCTCCGGGACGATGAGCGCGCAGGCGCGGCGCTCCCAGGCGTATCGCAGTGCGGCCGAGATCATCCAGCCGCCGCGCGCGCCCCCGGGGGACAGGAGCACGACCGTGTCAGGGCCGACCGCGCCGATGTCCTCGAAGTCGGTGACGAGGGCGACGTCGCGGACGGGGCTCCGCTCCGAGACGAGGTGCAGCATCGTCAGCCCGTCGAGCTCGCGGGCTCCGATGAGGTCGCGCAGCTCGACGGCTCCGCGTGCGGATGCGCTCATGCTCGGCTCCTTCTGCGGTCGGGAAGCACCGCGTGCATGGTCTCGGGCGCCGCGAGGCGCCTGCCTTCCGGCGTGTACCACTGGGCGGCGGCGGGCAGCACGACCAGATCCAGGGTGTTCCCGGCCCAGAGGTCGTCGAGGCTGGCGACCTGCCCGTCCTCGGGGTGCAGCATCGTGATGATGTCGGGGATGACGGCCTCCGGGGCGCCGTCGATCATGAGCATGAGCAGCTCGTTCTGGATCTCCAGCTGGACGAAGCGCCCCTGCGTCTCCTCGATGAGGACCACGCTCGACGGATGGTCGGGTTCGCCCGCCGGTGCGGGGCGGGAGAGCCCGGCGACATCGGCGACGCGGGCGCGGATGATCCTGCGCACGCCTTCGGTGCGGCGCAGCAGATCGTGCTTCTCCGCGACGGGGAGCGCAGAGTCCAGGATCCGGCCGATGCGCACCATGCGCGAGACGCTGCCGAGGACGCCCGTGCGGGCCAGGTCGCGGGCGGTCATCGGGTAGAGCGCCGACGCCGACCAGCCGCCGAACTCCTCCGCGAGCGCGCGGACGAGCCGCTCGGCCCGGCGGGGCTGCGCGACGCGGAGCACCGCGGACTCGCCGACGGGACCGGTCGCGGCCAGAGGACCGGCGGGCAGGCCGGCGAGCGTGAACACCGACTGGAACAGCAGCGGGAAGACGCGGCCCATCGGGTCGGCGTCGACCGTGGGACGCCCGAGCTGCATCCCGGTGAGCAGCGGGACCATGGAGTTCACGTTCGCGGCGGCGAGCGGGAAGAGCCCCTCGATCCGGCGGCCGAGTTCGCGCTCGAGCAGCTCGACGCTGGTGACGAACTCGTCGCCGGCCGGACGGAGCTCGGACAGCGGCAGCCCGTTGTTGACGAAGCCCACCGCGGCGACGAGCGCGTCGTCGTCGAGCTCGCCCACCTCGATCACCTCGGGCCCGTCGTCACCGGCCGCCATCCGAGCGAGGATCCGGTCCTGCTGCTCGTCGCACCACTCGGGATCCGCGGCGCAGGCCAGGAACAGCGCGCCGGTGCGAAGGTGGCGGACGTCGTCAGCGCTCAACCGCATCGTGCGCGCCCTCTCCCGTCGGTTCGGCGGCGACGCCGTGCACGCGCACGGAGACCACGCGGGCGTGCTCGTAGGTGGTCGCGACGAGCCGCGACTCGACGATCCGGACCATCGAGGGCAGTGCACCGAACGCCACGAGCCGCGCGTGGACGCGGGCCTCCGCCGCGCGCAGCTCATGCGCCATCTCGGTCGCGTTGCCCGCCCTGACCACGCCCAGCGCCCAGTCCGACAGCGGCGCGACGGCGGCGCCGAGCGCGCGCAGGTCGGTGTCGGCCCCGACCGCGCCGTGATCGTCCAGCCCCTCGTCGAGCTCTGCGCCGACGGCCGCGACCAGGCGCGGGGCCGGGACGCGCCCGTGCAGGAGGATCCTGGTCGCGGGAACGAGATGCGCGGCCTGGGTGGCGAGACGTGCGCCGTTCCAGCGCAGCTGCGGGACGACCGCGGGCACTTCGTCCCTCATCGTGCCCAGGATCGGGCCGGACGCGGTCGCGAGGATCAGGTCGCCCTCGGTCAGGCCGCAGAACGAGGCTCCGCCGACGAACTCGATCGCCGGGCCGGAGAGCGCCGAGTGGACGGGTGCGGCCGCGAGCCGGCTGAGCGGCACGCGGCCGCCGTCGTTGCGGGTGACCGAGAGCCTCGCCCCCGGGAACCGCCGGCCCGAGATCAGGGAGAGCGAGGTCGTGAGCGCCTCGGCGTCGGCGGACATGGCGCTGTTCAGCTCCGCCGTGCGCTCGCGCGTGGCGAAGGAGTTGCTGTCGAACGAGTGCGAGAACGTCACGCTGAGGGGACCGCCGTGCTCGAGGAGGATCTCTCCCGCGGCGAGCTCGTGCGCGGGGTTGGCGAACGAGCCGACGCTCGTGATCACGACCCTCGAGCCGCCGGGGATCCCGGCCGCGGCCGTGCGGAATCCCCGCGCGTCGAAAGGGGCCAGCTCGTCGCCGAGCGTGGTGTGGCCGCCGCGCACGTGCAGGATCGGGGCCGTGCCGACGTGCGGCTCGTCGGTGCGCTCGACGGGAGGGCGCGGCGCGATGCGGACGACCGTGAGGGGGGCGTCGCCTGCTCTGCGCAGCACCGTGCTCAGGTCGAAGGCGATGGAGTCGACCGCATCCCCGGGGGAGGTCGGGAAGCGCGCCAGCAGGCGGTCGAGCGGCGCCTCGATCCCGGAGGAGATCGGAACGACCACGTCGGTCCGGCGACCGTCGAGGTGCAGGCCGACGGCCGAGAGGCGGTCGTCGTAGACACCGATTCCGATTCGCACGGGCTTCCCATCGTCGTTGAGGTCCCATTCATTGTTTTGCATAAATCGGATGGACGGCAAGATGCAAAACGCACTGGAGGCTCCGAAGGGCAGCGGCTAACTTCATGTCAGCGCTCCCGGGATCCCGATCCCCGGCGGGCGCGAGACCCCACCCGAACCCGACAACGGAGTCCCGACCCTGATGATTCGTTCCGTCCTGACCCTCCGCCCTGCGCCCGCGAACGTGGACGCCATCCTGTCCCTGTACCGCCGGGAGTCGATCCTGCAGGAATCGCTCGACCTCACGCGCGCGGTCGCATCGGAGATCGCGACGGCCGTCGACGGATCCGGCGAGATCATCGTGACCGCCGTCTGGCCGGACGAGGCCGCGTATCAGGAGTGGCTCGATCATCCGAACCGAGGCCGCACCGGCCCGGAGCTCGCCGCGCTGCTCGGCACGGCCGTCACAGCCGGGCGGCTCTACGCGATCGACCACGCGGCCCCCGAGAACGTCCGCTGACACCCCTCACCCACGAAAGAAGACTGCAATGACGCACCTCTCACGAATCATCGCCGGCGCCGGAGTCGTCGCCCTCGGCGTCTCCCTGGCCGCCTGCAGCTCGGGCAGCGGATCCGGCGGCTCCGGCGGAGACACGTACTCGATCGTCTTCCTCGCCTCCTCCTCGCAGAACGGCTACAACCAGGCCGTCTACGAAGGGGTGCAGAAGGAGGCGAAGGACCTCGAGAAGAAGTTCGGGATCACCATCACCACCAAGATCCAGGACGGCCAGTTCGACGCCAACACCCAGCTCTCCCAGCTGCAGAACGCCGGCACCACGGGGCAGGCGAGCGGCATCATCGTGGTGCCGCAGGACGGCCCCGGCCTCGCCGCCGCGTTCCCGCTCGGCAACGACGTGCCCGTGGTCTCGGTGCTGAACCCGATCGGCCCCGACATCGACAAGATGACCCCGCAGATCGAGGGCGTGGTGTCGACGGTCGCCTCGTCCCCCTCGGAGGGCGCGGCGCGGCAGGCGCAGACCGTCGTCGACTACTGCAAGAACATCGACCCCTGCAAGATCGGCCTCGTCGCCGGCCTGCTGAACTCCCCGCTCGACGTCGCGCGCATCGCCGCATGGAAGAAGGTGCTCGGGCAGTCCCCGAACATCCAGATCGTGGGGACGGTCGAGGGCGCCTACGACCGCGACAAGTCGCTCACGGCGGTCTCGAACCTGTTGCAGGCGAACAAGGACATCAACGGGATCCTGAGCAACGCCGACCAGCAGACCCAGGGCGCCCAGATCGCGCTGGAGAACGCCGGCATCGATCCCTCGAAGATCTTCCTCACGGGCGGCGGCGGGACGACCGAGGCCGTCAAGGCCGTCCGCGACGGCAAGTGGACGAACGACTACCTGAACTACCCGGTGAGCATGGGCAAGGCCGCGCTCGAGCAGCTCGTCAACAAGCTGCGCGGGGAGAAGGTCCAGGCCGTCGTCGACGCGGACTCCCTGGTCAAGATCGGTCCGATGGCCACCAAGAAGGATCTCGACGCCGTGCCGGACTTCACCGGCGAGTGGAACGGCTAGGCGGATGACAGGGCCGACCGGCTCCGTGCTCGTCGAACTGCGCGGTGTGGAGAAGCGGTTCGGGGCGACCCACGCCCTCGACGCGGTCTCGCTCGACGTGCGCGCGGGGGAGATCCACGCCTTCGTCGGCGAGAACGGGGCCGGCAAGTCCACGCTCGGCAAGGTGATCGCCGGCATCTACTCCGCTGATCAGGGCGAGGTGCTCGTCGACGGCGTCGCGGTCGAGAGATGGAACCCCGGGATCGCACAGCGGCGCGGGATCGCGATGATCGCGCAGGAGCTCGCTCTGGTTCCCGACCTCACCGTCGCGCAGAACGTGTTCCTCGGCGCCGAGCAGCACCGGCTCGGCATCGAGCGGCGGAACCTCGATGCGCGCTTCGCCGCCCTGGACGCCGAGATCGGCTTCGGCCTCGACCCGCATGCCAGGGTGCGGGACCTGCGGATCGCCGACAAGCAGAAGGTGGAGATCCTCCGCTCGCTGGCCCGGGACGCGAGGGTCATCGTGATGGACGAGCCGACCTCGTCGCTGACCGCGCACGAGATGACCCAGCTCGAGGACCTGATGCGCACCCTGAGGGATCGCGGATGCTGCGTCATCTACGTCTCGCACTTCCTCGACTCTGTGCTCGGCGTCGCGGATCGCATCACGGTGATGCGGGACGGGCGCCGGATCGAGACCTTCGACGCGGCCGCCGTGCGCAAGCACGATCTGGTCACCTCGATGCTCGGGCGCGAGATGGACCAGGCCTACCCGGAACGCCCGGCGGCCCCGGGCGCCGAGGCGGCGGTCCGCCTCGACGTGCGGCGCCTGCGCACGGACACGGGCGTCGAGGAGATGACCTTCACGGTCCGCGCCGGCGAGATCGTCGGGCTTCTCGGCCTCGTCGGAAGCGGTCGCACCGAGTGCCTCCGCGCCGTGTTCGGGCTCGACCCGATCATCGAGGGTGAGGTCCGCTTCGACGATCGAGACTGGGCGGGCCGCACGCCGAAGCAGTCGATCGATGCGGGCCTGGTGCTGGTGTCGGAGGACCGTCACAAGGACGGGCTCGTGCTGCAGCGCTCCGTGCGGGAGAACATGGCGCTCGCGAGCCTCGGCGCGCGGTCCCGCGGCGGCGTCATCGACGGTCGCCGGGAGCGCTCCCTCGCCGAGGAGCTCGCCCGCGCGCTGGAGATCCGGCCTCTCGACACCGAGCTCCCGGTCGGCTGGTTCTCCGGAGGGAACCAGCAGAAGGCCCTGCTCGGTAAGGCGCTGGCGGCGCGCCCGAAGGCGATCATCCTCGACGAGCCCACGCGCGGCGTGGACGTCGGCGCCAAGCGCACCATCTACGAGCTGATCGCCCGGCTCGCCGAGGAGGGGATCGCCGTGCTGCTGATCTCCTCGGAGCACGAGGAGATCATGGAGCTCGCCCATCGCGCCTACCTGGTCTCCGACGGCCGCACGTTCGCGGAGATCGTCCCCGAGCAGACCACCGTGGAGGACGTGCTGTTCCGGCTCTTCCACGTGACCCCCGGAGAGGAGGCGGCAGCGTGAGCGAGGCCGTCAACACCACGGCGACGCAGACGCGCGCCCGCAGGAAGTTCTCGATCACCGAGCTCGCGATCGAGTACGCGGTGCTGCTGCTGCTCGCGGCGATCCTGATCGCGCTCGCGATCCTGTCGCCGTCGTTCTTCACGTTCGGCAACATCGTGAACATCCTGAACCAGAACACCCCGCTCGTCATCATCGCGGCGGCCGGGACGTTCGTGATCATCTCGGGGAACTTCGATCTGTCGACCGGCGCCATCTACGGGGTCGCGGGGGTCGTCTCGGCATGGCTCGCCGTCACGACGGGCAATGTCTGGCTGGCCCTGCTCGCCGCCCCGGTGATCGGCCTCGTGCTCGGGGCGTTCAACGGCGTCGTGATCACGAAGCTGCGCGTCCACTCGTTCCTCGCGACGCTCGCCTCGTCGATGATCTTCACCACCATCGCGGTGCTGATCACCGGCGGCAGCCTCATCACCGTGACGACGCCCGGCTTCACCGCGCTCGGGCGCAACCGGATCGGCGGGATCTTCATCGCCGTCTTCGTGATGATCGTGGTCGTGGCGCTGCTGTGGTTCGTCCTGTCCCGCACGGTGTTCGGCCGTCACGTCTACGCGATCGGCGGCAACCCCGAGGCGGCGGAGCTCTCGGGGGTCCAGGTCACGAGGACGCGCATCGTCGTCTTCGTGCTGAGCGGCCTCGCGGCGGGCGCGGCGGCGGCGATCGGCGTCTCCCGGATCTCCTCGGGCCAGCCTCTCGCGGGCGCAGGGCTGGAGCTGAGCGCGATCGCCGCGGTCATCCTCGGCGGCACGAGCATCTACGGCGGCATCGGCGCCGTCTGGCGTTCGGTCGCGGGCGTGTTCCTCATCGCCCTCATCGGCAACGGCTTCGACCTGCTCAACCTCAATCCCCAGCTCAAAGACATGGTGACCGGCTTCATCATCCTCGCGGCCGTCGGCCTCTCGGCCGCCGGTCGCAGGAAACGCTGACCGCACCTCCATCCGGGTACCCGATCCGCTGGCGCGCCGTCGCCGCCGGGTTCCGCGGGCTGCCCGAAAACTCCTCGAACCCTCGGAAGGAACCCCTTTCATGTCCGAAAGCATCCGCATCGCCGTCGACGTCGGCGGGACGTTCACCGACGTGGTGAAGCTCGTCCCCGAGACGGGAGAGCTCCGCTTCGAGAAGGTGCCGACCACGCCCTCGGAGCCCACGGCGGGAGTCCTCGCCGCCTTCGACAAGGCGGAGGCCGATCCGGCGCAGGTCTCGATGTTCAACCACGGCAGCACGCTGGGCCTCAACTCCCTGCTGACCCGGACCGGTGCCAGGATCGCGACCATCGCGACGCGCGGCTTCCGTGATGTCTACCTGCTGGGCCGCACCGACCGCCGGGTGATGTACGACATCGGCTATCAGAAGCCGGAGGCGCTGCTGGAGCGCTTCGACACCTTCGAGGTGACGGAGCGCAGCATGTTCGACGGCTCGGTCGCGGTGGCGCTGGACGAGGACGACGCGCGGGAGATCGCCCGCGAGATCGGCCGAAGGGGCTACGACGCGGTCGCCGTGGCGTTCCTGCACGCCTACGCGAACCCGTCGCACGAGCTCCGCATGCGCGAGATCCTGACGGAGGAGGCTCCGGACCTCGAGATCACGCTCTCGCATGAGCTGTCGCGCGAGTACCGGGAGTACGAGCGCACCAGCACCGCCGTGCTCGACGCCTACATCAAGCCGATCATGCGCGGCTATCTGCGGGCGCTCGAAGGCGAGCTGGAGCGGCGCGGGTTCGGCGGGCGCTTCCTCATGTCGCGCTCCGGCGGGGGCGCGATGACGGCCTCGGCCGCGCGGGAGCAGCCCGTGAACCTCATCCTGTCGGGGCCGGCCGGCGGCGTCGTCGGGGCGGCCGCGTTCTCGAAGCTCATCGGGCGGCCGAACCTCATCACGATCGACATGGGCGGCACGAGCCTCGACGCCTCCCTCGTCCAGGACGGGAGCCCCGTCCTCTATCACGGCGCCGAGTTCGAGGGTCTCCCGATCAACACGCCCTCGCTCTACATCCACACGATCGGCGCCGGCGGCGGATCCCTGGGCTACCTGGACGAGGGCGGGGCGCTCCAGGTGGGGCCGAAGAGCGCCGGCGCGATGCCGGGACCGGCCGCGTACGGGCGGGGCGGAACGGAGCCGACGTTCACCGACGCGGCTCTCGCGATCGGCTACCTCGGAACCGACACCCCGCTCGGCGGCGAGCTCACCCTCGACCGCGAGAAGTCCCTCGCCGCGCTGGCCCCGATCGCGGAGACCCTGGGGCTGACGGTCACGCAGCTCGCCCGGGGCATGGTCCGCATCTCCAACACCAAGATCATGGGCGCCGTGCGCGCGATCACGATCGAGCTCGGGCACGACCCCAAGGACTTCGCCCTGCTCTCCTTCGGCGGGGGCGGCGGGCTGGTCGCCGTCGACGTGGCGAGGGATCTCGGCATCCCCGAGGTGATCGTGCCGCCCGGACAGGGAGCGTTCTCGGCGCTCGGCATGCTCATGGCGGACGTGCAGCACGACTACTCGCGCACGAGCCTGCAGGCGCTGCACGAGCTGGACGCCTCGGTCGCGGACGCGCTCTACGCCGGGATGGAGAGCGAGGCCCGCGAGACGCTGCGCGCGGAAGGGTTCGACGACGACCGGATGGTCTTCCACCGGGTCGTCGCCGTGCGCTACTCGGGGCAGGAGCACGCGGTCACGGTCACCTATCCCGAGGACGGATCCGATCCTCGCGAGGCGATCCGATCCGAGTTCAACCGCCTGCACGAGCGTCAGTACGGCCACGTCATGGATGACCCCATCGAGACCACGACGCTGCGCCTGAGCGCGCTCGGCATCGTCGACAAGCCGGATCTGCCGCACGTCGCGCGCCGATCCCCCGGGGACGGCCCGGCGTTCCGCACCCGCACGGTCGTGCTCGACGGCGACGAGACGGCCGAGTACGCGCTCGTCTCCCGCGAGGAGCTGCTGGCCGGCGACGTGATCGAAGGGCCGGCCGTCATCACCGAGCACACCGCGACCACGGTCCTGCATGCCGGCGACCGGCTCGAGGTCGGCGGATACGGCGAGCTCGTCATCTCGATCCAGTACGCACAGAAGGGAGCGTGACATGGCCGACGCCATCACGACGGAGATCATCAGGCACGGTCTGCTGGCCGCGGCGGAGGAGGTCGCGCGCAACCTCTGCCGCACCGCCTACAACACCGTGGTCTACGAGATCCACGACTACGGCATCGGGATCCACGACGCGCTCGGCGATGTCGTCGCCGACGCCCCGGGGATCGCGGTGTTCACGCGCGGGAACGACGCGGGCATCAAGCACTCGATCGAGTTCCTCGGCGCGGAGGCGATGGAGCCCGGCGACATCTTCATCCTCAACTTCCCGTACTGGTCGAGCGCGCACACCCTGGATCCGCTGGTCTTCGCGCCGATCCATGTGGACGACGTGCTCATCGGCTTCGCCTCCTGCCGCGTGCACATCACCGACCTGAACCAGAAGGATCCGGGCTATGTGCTGGACTCCACGGATCGTGCGCAGGAGGGCCTCATGCTGCCGGCCTCGAAGCTCTACCGTCGCGGCGAGCGCAACGACGACGTGTTCAACATCATCCGGTTCAACAGCCGCATGCCGAAGCACACGATCGGGGACATCCAGGCTCAGGTGTCCGCCTGTGTGACGGGCGTGCGGCGCACGCAGGAGATCGCGGCGAGGTACGGCGTCGACACGCTCACCGAGGCGATGCGGACGATCAACGACCACGGCGAGAAGCTGGCCAGGCTCGGCCTGGCGAAGCTCCCGAAGGGAACCTGGAGCGCCGTCGACTTCGTCGACGACGACGGGATCAACAAGGACGATCTCGTCAAGCTCCAGTGCACCGTGACGGTCACCGACGAGGAGATGGTGGTCGACTGGACCGGCAGCGCGGAGAACGTCGAAGGTCCGATCAATCTCCCGCCGGGGCAGACCGAGGCGCTCTCCAGCCTCATCTTCAAGGCGCTCACGACCCCCGACACCCCGGTGGTCGCGGGCAACTTCGCGCCGCTGCGGGTCGTCACGGTGCCGGGGTCGGTCATGCACGCGGTGTCGCCGATGCCGACGTTCACGCTGTGGACGGGCCTGCTCGCCGGGGAGGTGATCCTGAAAGCCCTGGCGCAGGGCATGCCGGAGCTCGTGCCGGCCTGCTCGGGCGGCGACGTCTGCTCGATGATGGGTCTCGGCACGAACCCGCGCACGGGCGAGCCGTGGCAGGAGGCGACGAACGAGGCGGTCGGCTTCGGCGGCACCGCGATGCACGACGGCGAGGACGGCATCATGCACCTCTCCGAACCGGGCTGCCGCAACAACCCGGTCGAGGTGCTCGAGGCCAAGTCGTCGATGATCATCGACCACTACGGCTACCGCACCGACACCGGCGGCGCGGGCCGGCACCGCGGCGGCGTGGGCGTGAGCAGGTCGTACCGCTTCACGGCCCCGGCCACGGGCATCTGCCTGGTCTACAAGACCAAGACGGATCCGTGGTCGATCGGCGGGGGCGGCGAAGGACGGCCGAACAGGGTCGTGCTGAACCCCGGGACGCCGCGCGAGGTCGTGCAGGGCGGCAGCTACAACCGGCTCGAAGCGGGTGACGTGCTCGTCAACCAGACCGGCGGCGGCGGAGGGTACGGGCACCCCTTCGACCGTGATCCCGCGGCGGTCGCCCGGGACGTGCGCAACGGCTTCGTCTCCGCGCAGTCGGCACGGCAGGACTACGGGGTCGTGGTGACGGCCGACTTCGGCGTCGACCACGCGTCGACCTCGGCGATCCGGGGCCGTTAGGCCCGGGATCGAGGGCAGGGGCGACCGCGCGGACCGGCCGCCCCTGCCCGCGGTGCGGGCAAAAAGATCCGATGATTGGATCGACATGGTCGAATCGATTCGATAGGATTGCTCGGTTCCGCTCACCTCCGTCCCCCGAAGAGCACTCATGGCCACGCCCCTCACCACCGGCCGCCCCTGGCGCGTCATCCTTGCCTTTGCCGTCCCCCTGCTGATCGGCAACGTCGTCCAGCAGCTCTATCAGTTCGCCGACGCGATCGTCGTGGGCCGGCACCTCGGCGTCGACTCGCTCGCGGCCGTCGGCGCGACGGGCAGCCTGATCTTCCTGCTGATCGGCTTCGCCTGGGGGCTCAGCAGCGGCTTCGCGATCCCGACCGCGCAGTCCTTCGGGGCCGGGGACCACGCCGCGGTGCGCCGGTCCGTCGCCACGGGCACGCTGCTGACCGCCGCGACGAGCATCATCATCTCGGTGGGCGCCCCGCTCGTGACCGCGCCCCTGCTCGCCCTGCTGCAGACGCCGGAGGTGCTCATGCCGGAGGCGACCGTGTTCACGCAGGTCACCTTCATCGGCGGCAGCACCGTGATGTTCTTCAACTACCTCTCCGCGGTGATCCGCGCGATCGGCGACTCCCGGACCCCGCTCGTGTTCCTCACCGTCTCCTGCGCGCTGAACATCGTGCTCGTGATCCTCATGGTGGGCACCTTCGAGTGGGGCGTCGCGGGAGCCGCCTGGGCGACCGTCGTCGCACAGGGCGTCTCGGTCGTGCTGTGCCTCGTGTACGTCTGGCGCAAGCTCCCGGTGCTGCACGTGCACCGCGCCGACTGGCGGGTCGCCCGCGACGACATCGTGCAGCACCTGCGCCTCGGCCTGCCGATGGGATTCCAGGCCTCGATCATCGCGATCGGCACGATCACGGTGCAGGTCGCGCTCAACGTGCTCGGTCCGGACGCGGTCGCCGCGTACACGACCGCCTCGCGCGTGGACAGCATCGCGGTCGCGTTCCTCTCCTCGATCGGCCTGGCCGCGTCGATGTACGCCGCGCAGAACCTCGGCGGACGCCGGCCGGATCGGATCCGCCGCGGGGTCACCCAGGCGATCTGGATGGCCGTCATCACCGCTGTCGTGCTCGGCGCGCTGCTGGTGCTGTTCGGGTCCTCCATGGTCCGCGTGTTCATCGGCGACGGATCCGACGAGGTCGTGCGCCTCGCCGCGCTCATGCTGCTGATCAACGGACTCAGCTACTCCGCGCTCGGCGTGCTGTTCGTGCTGCGCGGCGTGCTGCAGGGCCTCGGGCACACGCTCATCCCGACGATCACCGGCGTGATCGAGCTGGTGATGCGCGTGGCGGCGGCCGTCGTGCTCGGCGCGCTCATCGGCTACCCCGGTGTCGCGCTGAGCAACCCGCTCGCCTGGCTCGGCGCCGCGGCGCTCCTCATCCCCGCATACGTGAAGGCGCACCGCGCGCTCGCCCGGATGCCCGTGGATCCGATCGAGGTCACCCCGACCACGGCGATCCCCGTGGTCGGGCCCACCGACGGGTCCATGGTGGTCGACGCGGTCATCACGGCGCCGGTGCCCGTGATCAGGGCGAGGTCGCGCCTCAAGGTCGGGCGCCGCTGAGCGCAGCCCCGAGCCGGGTGCGGCGGCGGATCTCCGCCGATGCTTGCGGTGCGGGCGCAGGGCGCGCACCCTGGACTCCGGGGGGACATCGGCGCGCGAGGAGCTTCCCATGACCCAGCGGATCATTCCGAACATCTGGTGCGATCACGATGCCGAGGAGGCGGGGGCCTTCTACGCCTCGGTCTTCGACCGCACCACGTCGCAGGTCGTGGCTCGCTATCCCGATGCCGGGCTGCCCGAGTTCCAGCGAGAGTTCGCAGGACAGCCCCTCACGGTCGACGTCTCGATCGACGGCTACCGGATCACGCTGATCAACGCGGGTGCCGAGTTCGCCCCGACGTCCGCGATCTCGTTCGTCGTGTGCGTGGACCCGCGCGCGTTCGGCGGGGACGAGCACGCCACGCGCGGTTGGATCAACCGCGTCTGGACCCGCCTCGGCGAGGAGGGGCGCGTGCTCATGGACATCGGCGAGTACCGGTTCAGCGGGCTCTACGGCTGGATCGAGGACCGGTACGGGGTGAGCTGGCAACTGAAGCTGATGGACGCGGTCGCAGAGCCCGAACCGCCGATCATTCCGATGCTGGTCTTCGGCGGGCCGCTGCAGAACAAGGCGGAGGAGGCCATCGCCTTCTACGGCGCGCTGCTGCCGCCCTCGGGGATCGTCCGCCAGGCGGAGCATCCGGTGACGGAGCCCCCTCGCACCGATCAGCCGATCACCTACACGGAGTTCCTGCTCGCGGGGCAGCGCTTCGCCGCCTTCGACTCGCCGGTCGACCGGGACCACCCCTTCACGCCGGGGATCTCCCTGCAGGTCGACTGCGAGGGGCAGGAGGAGATCGACCGGATCTGGGCCGCCCTCAGCGCCGTCCCCGATGCCGAGCAGTGCGGCTGGCTCGTCGACCGCTTCGGGCTGAGCTGGCAGATCGTCCCGGCGAACATGGCCGAGCTCATGCAGCGCCCGAACGCCTACGAGCATCTGATGCGGATGGGCCGCCTCATCATCGCCGACTTCTGACCGGCTGCCTTCTCCTCCGTTTCGGAGCGCGCGATCGGCGGCATCCGCGGTCGTTCTGCCGCCCGCTGCGCGCTTCGAACCGGATCCGTCCGGGTCAGCGGAGGGCGAGGAAGCCCAGGACGGCGCTCGCGATGGCGAGGACGGCGAGGACGATGGCCGGGGTGGCCGGCTCCTTGCGGCGCAGGTGCACGACGACCGCGCCGAGCATGATGACGGCGAGACCGGTGCCGGCGAGGGGCGTGAGGATCGGGGCGATCCCGGTCGCGAGCGGCAGGATCAGGCCGATCGCGCCGATGACCTCGAGCGCGGCGATCGCCTTGACCGAACCCGCGGAGAAGTCGTCGGTCCACGCCATCCCGCGCTCGGCGAGCACCGGCTTGGGCGTGAGCAGCTTCATGCCGCCGCCGCCCAGCATGGCGAGGGTGAGCAGCGCGTTGACGATCCAGAGGGCGATCAGCATGAGGTTCCTTCTTGTTATCGATCGTCACCTTGTTACGATCAGTAAGTAAAGAATGGAGCACCGTGGAGACGCGTGCAAAAGGCACATCGGTGTCACCGGCGCACAGCCGGAGAACCGCGACAGAACCGACCGGAGCCGTGCCGGCGCACGCGTCCGCCGGCCTCGCCGAGTACGAGCGCTCGTGCGAGGGGCACCCCGGCGGGCCGGAAGCGGGCCGGATGATCCGCGAGGTGCTCGACCGCGTGGGCGACAAGTGGTCCCTGCTCGTGGTCGCGACGCTCGGCGACGACGTCCTGCGCTTCAGCGATCTGCTCCGGCACATCCCGGGGATCTCGCAGCGCATGCTCACCCTGACGCTGCGTCAGCTCGAGCGCGACGGACTCGTGATCCGCACGGCCTACGCCGAGGTCCCGCCGCGCGTCGAGTACCGGCTCACGGCGCTCGGCGCCACCTTCGTCGAGATCGCGCACACGATCGCGCAGTGGGCGATCGCGAACCACTCCACGATCGAGCAGTCCCGCGCCGAGTACGACGCACGCTGACCGGGGCCGCGGACTCCGGCTCAGCGATGGTCGCGGTCGTGGTGCTGCCCGGACTCGTCGCCGTTCGAGACGCGCTCGGCTTCGCGGGCGCGCAGGTCCACGCGGCGGATCTTGCCCGAGATCGTCTTGGGCAGCTCCGGCACGAACTCGATGATCCGCACCCACAGATGCGGGGAGAGCTGGCCGCGCGCGTAGGCGAAGATCGAGCCGGCCGTCGCCACGAGGTCGTCGTGCGCCGACGCGGTCAGCAGCACATACGCCTTCGGCACCGCGAGGCGGGTGGCATCAGGGCTCGGCACGACCGCCGCCTCCATGACGTCGGGGTGCTCGAGGAGCACCGACTCGAGCTCGAACGGCGAGATCTTGTAGTCGGAGGCCTTGAACACGTCGTCCGCGCGGCCGACGTAGGTCAGGTACCCCTCGGCGTCGCGGGTCGCGATGTCGCCGGTGTGGTGGAACCCTCCCTCGCGGGAGCGCGCGGTGGCCTCCGGATCCGCGTAGTACCCGGCCATCAGCCCGAGCGGGCGCTCGGCGAGGTCGAGGCAGATCTCGCCCTCGGCCGCGCCTTCGGCGTCACCGTCGACGCGCGCACCGGTGACCGGATCCACGAGCACCACGGGATAGCCCGGCAGCGGGCGTCCCATGGATCCGTCCTTCACGATCTGGCCCGGCGAGTTGCCCACGCAGGCGGTCATCTCGGTCTGCCCGAAGCCGTCGCGGATCGTGCCGCCCCACGCCTGCCGCACCCGGCCGATGACCTCGGGGTTCAGCGGCTCACCGGCGCCGACGAGCTCGCGCGGCGGGTGCGGGAGCCGGCCCAGATCCGCCTGGATCAGCATCCGCCACACGGTCGGCGGGGCGCAGAAGGTGGTGACGCGGTGCGTCTCCATGACCTCCATGAGCGTGTTCGCGTCGAAGCGCTCGTAGTTGTAGACGAAGACGGTGGCCTCGGCGAGGAAGGGCGAATAGAAGCTCGACCAGGCGTGCTTCGCCCAGCCCGGCGAGGAGATGTTCAGGTGCACGTCGTCCTCGCGCACGCCCAGCCACCACATGGTCGAGAGGTGCCCGACCGGATACGAGACGTGCGTGTGCTGCACGAGCTTGGGCCGGCTGGTCGTGCCGGAGGTGAAGTACAGCAGGCTCGTGTCGTCCGCCGGCGTCGGGCCGTCGGGCTCGAAGTCGTCGGGGGCGTCGTTCGATCCGGCGAAGTCGTGCCAGCCCTCCGGCGCCGCGGCGCCCGTGCCCTCCGGCACCGCGATCCGCACGATCGAGGCCGGCAGGTCCGCCACGCGGTCCGCGAGCGAGGCGAGGGTCACGACCCCGCGCGCCTCGCCCTTCTCCGCGCGATAGGCGAGGTCCGCGGGGGAGAGCAGCGTCGAGGTGGGGATCGCGACCGCCCCGATCTTGGTGAGGCCGAGCATCGTCTCCCAGAGATCGATCGTGTTGCCGAGCATCACGATCACGTGGTCGCCGCGGCGGATCCCGAGTCCGTGCAGCCAGTTCGCGACCTGGTTCGAGCGCCGTGCCAGCTCGCCGTACGACCAGGTGCGGCTGGAGAGGTCGGCCGAGACGATCTGCACCGCGGGCCGGTTCGGCGTCTCGCCGGCCACCACGTCGAACCACTCCAGGGCGAAGTTGAATGCGCGCAGCTCGGGCCAGCGGAACGCGTCACGGGCGCCGGCGTAGTCGGTCGCGTGCGCGAGCAGCAGGTCGCGGGCGGCGCGGATCGCGGAGGTCGCCGCGGTCGCGGCACGGGGCTGGCTCATGGAGCCATCTTGGTCCGTCTGCGTTCGAAGCGCGAGAAATGCGGACCCGGGGCCCGGAACACAGCCCTTCTCGCGCTTCGAAACGGCGGGACCCGAGCGGCCGGGGGCCTTACGCTGGCAGGATCCCCTCCAACCCTGAACGGAGCCGCATGAGCGCGCACGAGAACGAGCTCTTCGTCCAGATCGGCAACGAGCCGCGCGACTACGCGTGGGGTCGGGTCGACGGCGTCGCCGGCGTGCTCGGCACGGCGGGCAGCGGCGGTCCCGAGGCCGAGCTGTGGCTGGGCGCGCACCCCGGGTCCCCGGCCCGCACGACGGACGGATCCCCCTGGCCCACGCTCCTCGACTGGGAGAAGCAGAGCGGGGCGAAGCTGCCCTTCCTGCTCAAGATCCTCGTGTCCGGCGGTCCGCTCTCGCTGCAGGCGCACCCCACCCCGGCCCAGGCCGAGGCCGGCTTCGCCGATGAGAACCGGCGAGGCGTGCCGCTCACCGCCGCGCACCGCAACTACAAGGACCCCTACGCCAAGCCCGAGCTGATCGTCGCCCTCGAAGACGGCTTCGAGGCGCTGTGCGGCTTCCGGCCGGTCGCCGAGATCCTGGCCGACGTCGACGCCCTCGCCGCCCGGGCCGGCTCCGACGCGCTCGCCCCCTGGCGCGAGGAGCTGAACGGGTCGGACGGGCTGCGCGCCGGGTTCTCCTGGCTGCTGGCCGGCGGTGCGGGCGTGGACCTCGCCGTCGCCGCGCTCGTGGCCGCGGCGTCCGGCGACGACCGCTTCGAGCTGCTCACGCGCCTCGCCGAGACGTACCCCGGCGACCCGGGGATCGCGGTCGCACTCATGCTGCGCCACGTCACGCTCGCCGCGGGGGAGTCGCTCTGGCTGCCCGCCGGCAACATCCACGCCTACCTGCGCGGCGCCGGCGTCGAGCTCATGGGTCCGAGCGACAACGTGCTGCGCGGCGGGCTCACGCCCAAGCACGTCGACACCGCCGAGCTCGAGCGGGTGCTGACGTTCACGGCCTCGGAGGACGACCACCTCGTGCCCGTCGAGGTCGCCGAGGACGTGCGCAGCTACCGCCCGCGGATCCACCCCTCGGGCGCCGACGTGCCGTTCGAGCTGCTCGCGATCACCGGCGGCGCGACGATCGCGCTCGCCGGTCCGTCGATCGCGATCACCACGGACGGATCCTTCACGCTGTCCTCCGGCGGCGCGACCGCCGGCGTCCCGCGCGGCGCCGCCGTGTTCGCCACCCGCGCGGCGGACGTGCAGGTCGCCGGATCCGGGCGGCTCTGGATCGCGACCGCCGGCTGACCGCTGACCGCTAGCGTATGACCGTGAACCAGCCCTCCTCCCGTCGCGTCCTGGGGCTGTCCGTCCAGGAGTGGGCCCTCGTCGGGATCACCGTCATCTGGGGCGGCACCTTCCTCGTCGTGCACACCGCGATGCAGCACTCCGGGCCGTGGTTCTTCGTCGGGTTCCGGTTCCTCGCCGCCGCGCTGTTCGCCGCGGCGATCTTCTGGCGTTCGCTGCGCGGCATCACGTGGCGCGAGATCGGCGCGGGCGCGGCCATCGGCGCCGCGATCTACGGCGGCTACGGCCTGCAGACCGCGGGACTGCAGACGATCGACTCCAGCACCAGCGCGTTCATGACCGCGTTCTACGTGCCGCTCGTGCCGCTGCTGCAGTGGCTCGTGCTGCGCAAGCCCCCGCGCGCGCTCACCCTCGTCGGCGCGGGACTGGCGTTCATCGGCCTGCTGCTGGTGGCGGGCATCGGATCCCGCGGGATCCACCTCGGCGAGGGCGAGATCCTCACGCTCGTCAGCACCCTGCCGATCGCGGGCGAGATCATCCTGATCAGCCTGTTCGGCCGGCGATTCGACGTGGGGCGGCTCACCGTCGTGCAGCTGCTCACCGCGTCGCTCCTCGGCTTCGCGACCATGCCCGCCGTCGGCGAGAGCATCCCCGCCTTCGACCCGGTGTGGCTGTTCGCCGGTATCGGCATGGGCCTCGCGAGCGGCCTGATCCAGCTCACCATGAACTGGGCGCAGCGTTCGGTCTCCGCGACGCGCGCCACCATCATCTACACCGGCGAGCCCGTATGGGCGGGCGTGGTCGGGCGCATCGCAGGCGAGCGGATCCCGCCGCTCGCGATCCTCGGGGCGGCCCTCATCATCGCGGGCACCCTGCTCAGCGAGCTGCAGCCGCGGCGGAGGAACGGCCGCACCGCCGAGGATCCGGATCCGGAGCCTCGGGCCGGCGATCCGGATCCGGATGCGTCGGAGCTCGGCTCCCGAGCGGGCGCCTAGGATCCCGCGCGTAGACTGGCAGGGTCCGCCCGTCCATCGGGGCGGACCGAGAACCCGTCGGAGCGACTGCTGAGGCTTGGTCGCCGAGGCCGCTCGACGGGGACGAAGCACAGGGACCCGAGGATCCGTCATGCCCGCCACCCGCACGTTCCAGCTGCGCCACGTGCAGCTCGCGCGCGCCGCCTTCGCCGCGGTCGCGGCGCTCATGATCACCTTCTCCGCGAACCACTCCGCGGTCGTGGGGCTCTCGGTGTTCAGCGGGTTCGCCCTGGTCACCGCGCTCATCCACATGCTCGCCGCCTGGCTCGTCGCGCCCTCGGGGTGGCGCTGGCCGTACGTGCTGCTCGCGGCGATCGCGATCCTCACGGGCATGGCAGGCAGCATCCCCGCCTGGCGCACGACCCCGCTGTTCTTCGTCGTCGTGATCGCGTGGGGCGCGCTCGGCGGTCTCGTCGAACTCATCGCCGGGATTCGCGCCCGCCGCCAGGCCCGCGCCGGGACCGCGCCGGCCGTCGTCGCCGACGGGGCCCGCGATGCGATCCTGATCGGATCGCTGGGGTTCGCTCTCGCCGTCGGCCTGCTGTGCGTGCCGACGACCTACGCGCTCAACTACTCCATCGCCGAGGCCGGCTCGTTCACGCTGACCGGGATCACCCTGGCCGTCGGGATCTTCGGCGCCTACGCCGCCATCGTGGCGGTCTTCCTCGGCATCGCAGGGCTCAGCCCTCGTGCCCGCACCGCTGGTGCCGGCACCGAAACCGCCGGCACGGCGCCGGCCGAGAACGAAGGATCCGCATGACCGAGAAGACCAGGCGCAGGGATCTGTTCCGACCGTTGCAGCTGGTCGGCCTGTCGCTGCTGTGCGGCCTCTTCGCCGGAGTCGTGACGCTGATCGCCACGGGCGCGTTCACCGACAAGGTCATGCGCATGGTCGACAAGGGCACCTACGGCGCCATCCCGCCGTGGAACCTCGCGTTCATCGTGACGGGCGGGATCTTCATCGCCGCCCTGCTGATCCTGTCGATCCTGATCCTCGCCGTCGACCCGTCGGACTTCACGAAGACGCACGACCGTCCCGTGCTCTACGACGCCGCCGACGAGTCCGTCGCCGGTCAGCAGGACGCCGCGGGAGCCGCCGCTGCCGCGGATGCGGGATCGGCCGGGACCGACGAACCCGCCGTCGGATCCGAGGCCGACGACGCCGACGACGCCGACGACGCCTCGGGATCCGGGTCGCCCACCGCCTCCTGACGGGCGGGCCGGGAATAGCCCGCCCCCCACCCGGCTTGTGACGAAGGTGAGCATGACGATCGACCGCGCCTCCGTGGGCTTCCGCTCCGAGCGCGGGCCGGTGCTGCTCTCGCTCATGCTCGCGATGGGCCTCATCGCGATGGACGCCACGATCCTCGCGACCGCGGTGCCGAGCGTGGTGCGCGATCTCGGCAGCTATCAGCAGTTCCCGTGGCTGTTCTCGATCTACCTGCTCGCGCAGGCGGTGAGCGTGCCGATCTACTCCAAGCTCGCGGACACGGTCGGCCGCAAGCCGATCGTGCTGATCGGCATCGCGCTGTTCCTCCTCGGATCCATCCTGTGCGGCCTCGCGTGGAGCATGCCGTCGCTCATCCTCTTCCGGCTCCTGCAGGGCCTGGGCGCGGGGGCCGTGGGCCCGATGGTCGCGACCATCGTCGGCGACATCTACACGCTGTCCGAGCGGGCGGTCGTGCAGGGATACATCGCGAGCGTCTGGGCGCTGTCGTCCGTGGTCGGTCCGGCGCTGGGCGGTGTGTTCGCGCAGTTCGACGCCTGGCGGCTGATCTTCTTCATCAACATCCCGCTGTGCCTGATCGCGGCCTGGATGCTGCTGCGCCACTTCCACGAGCAGATCGAGAAGCGCCGGCACCGGATCGACTACACGGGCGCGGTGCTGCTGACGATCGGCCTCACGGCGATCATCGTCGGCGTGCTCGAGGGCGGGAACGCCTGGGCCTGGCTGTCGGCGCCGAGCCTGGCCTGCTTCCTCGGCGGGGCGATCGCCCTCGTGGTGTTCGCGTTCGTGGAGCGCCGTGCGGCCGAGCCGATCATCGACCTGCGGCTGATCTCGCGCCGCCTCATCCTCACCACGACGCTCGCGTCGCTCGCGATCGGCGCGCTGCTGACGGGCATCACGAGCTTCGCGCCGGCCTACCTGCAGGGCGCGATCGCGGTGCCGCCGCTACTCGCGGGGCTCGCCGTGGCGGCCCTGACCCTGGGGTGGCCGCTCTCCGCCGCCAACGCGGGGCGGCTCTACCTGCGGCACGGATTCCGATTCACCGCGCTGCTCGGAGCGTCGATCGCGACGGTCGGCGCGATCGGGCTGGCGTTCATCGGACCGTACCCGAACGCGTACGCGCTCGCGGGGGTCGCCTTCGTGATCGGCTTCGGCCTGGGCTGGACGGCGGCGCCCACCCTCATCGTCGCGCAGGCCTCGGTCGGCTGGGGCGAGCGGGGTGCGGTGACCGGCATGAACACGTTCGCGCGTTCCGCGGGCAGCGCCGTGGGCGTCGCCGTGTTCGGCGCGATCTCGAACGCCGTCATCGCGTCGGGCGCCGGATCCGGCGACCCGGCCACGGTCGTGCGCGCCTCGACGTGGGTGTTCATCGCGGCCGCCGTGACCGCGGCGCTCGTGCTGATCGCGGTCTTCGCGATGCCGAAGGACCGCGCGGGCGATCACGCCTGAGGCCTTCCCCGCCGGATCCCGCGGCGCGGCCCCTTCGCGGCTCGCGGTGCGGCGCGCGACGTCAGTCCTTGCCGAGCATCCGCATCGCGATCATCGCCGCGGTCGCCACGGCCGCCAGGACGCCGATGCCGCGGATCCCGAGGGTGAGCCAGCGCGGGCGATCGCCCGGGAGCGGCGCGCCCGACGCGGCCGCGGAAGGGCCGGCGTACGCACGGAGCCGATCCGCGACCGCATCCAGCAGCTCGTCGACGGCATCCGCCTCGTAGCCCTCGCCGTGCAGCGGGACGTCCGTGAACTGCGCGAGCACGACCGACTCCGCGGAGAGGGCGCCAGGGCGGCCCTGCTCCCAGGAGCGCAGGGTCGCGGCGCACTCGTCGAGGACGTCGTCCACCTCGTCGATCGCGTAGCGCGCGCCCGCTCTGCGGCGCGCGAGACGCGTGGCCGAGAGCCCTGCGCTGTCCATGCGGCTACTTCGCGAGCGTCTCCGCGAGTCCCACGTAGGTCGCCGGAGTGAGAGCCAGCAGGCGCTGCTTCGCGGCGTCGCCGATCTCCAGTCCCTGCACGAACGCGGCGAGCTCCGCGGCGCCCACGCGGTGACCGCGGGTGAGCTCCTTCAGCAGCGCGTACGGATCCTGGATCGTGGAGCGCCCCGCGACGACCTCGGCGCGGATCACCGTCTGGATCGCCTCGCCGAGCACCTCCCAGTTCGTGTCGAGGTCGGCGAGCAGCACATCGCGCGAGAGCGAGATCTCGGTGAGGCCGCGACGCAGGTTGTCCAGGGCGAGCAGGGAGTGCCCGAACGCGACGCCGATGTTGCGCTGCGTGGTCGAGTCCGTGAGGTCGCGCTGCAGGCGGCTCGTGACGAGCGTCTGCGACAGGGATCCGAGCAGGGCGCCGGAGAGCTCCAGGTTGGCCTCGGCGTTCTCGAAGCGGATCGGGTTGATCTTGTGCGGCATGGTCGAGGACCCGGTCGCGCCTGCGACGGGGATCTGGGCGAAGTAGCCGAGCGAGATGTAGGTCCAGATGTCGGTCGCGAGGTTGTGCAGGATCCCGCCCGCGTGACGGACGTGGTCGTACAGCTCGACCTGCCAGTCGTGCGACTCGATCTGCGTGGTGAGGATGTTGAAGTCGATCCCGAGGCCCTCGATGTACTCGCGGGCGATGCGCGGCCAGTCGGCGTCGGGCTCGGCGGCGAGATGCGCCGACCAGGTGCCGGTCGCGCCGGAGAACTTCGCGAGGTACTCGGATCCTTCGATCCGCGTGACCACGCGCTCCAGGCGCCAGGCGAACACGGCGAGCTCCTTGCCCATGGTGGAGGGCGTCGCGGGCTGTCCGTGGGTGCGCGACAGCATCGCGGCGTCGGCGTGCTCGACGGCGAGCTCGCGGAGCTTGGCGATCACGTCCTGCAGGGCGGGCAGCCACACGCGCTCGACCGCGCGCTTGACGGTCAGCGCGTAGGAGGCGGAGTTGATGTCCTCGCTCGTGCAGGCGAAGTGGGTGAGCTCGGCGATCGCGTCCAGGCCCAGCGCCGACAGGCGGTCGCGGACGAGGTACTCGACGGCCTTCACGTCGTGACGGGTTACCGCCTCCTTCTCGGCGAGCCAGTCGATCTCGGCCTGGCCGAAGTCGCGGTAGAGGCCGCGCAGGCGCGCCTTGTCGGCGTCGGCGAGGGGAGAGGTGCCGAACAGCGCGCGGTCGGTGAGCGCGATCAGCCACTCCACCTCGACCTCGACGCGGGCGCGGTTGAGCCCTGCCTCGGAGAGGTAGTCGGCGAGCGGAGCGACCGCGGCGCGGTAGCGGCCGTCGAGCGGGCTGAGGGGCTGCACGGGGAGCGAGGCGGTCACGGGGGTCCTCCGGGAAGAGTCGTGGATCCGGACCGCCGGTGTCACGGACGTGACGGTCGGATGGCGGGTTCGAGCTGACGGAAGAGGCCGTGGCTCGCGCTCTCGATCATACCGAGCACCTCATCGAACACCCGGGCGTCGGCGTAGTAGGGGTCCGGCACATCCAGCACCGACGGGTTGTGCTCGAACGAGAGCAGCAGGGTCACCTTGCCCTCCTCGGACTCGTCGCGCGCCCACTGCTTCAGGATCCGCTCATGCGTGCGGTCCAGGGCCACGACGAGGTCGTTCCCGGTGAAGGAGTCGTAGGTGAACTGGCGTGCGCGGTGCTTGGTCCCGTCGTAGCCGCGCCGGGCGAGGGCGTCGATCGTGCGGCTGTCGGCCTGCTCGCCCACGTGCCAGTCGCCCGTTCCGGCGCTCGTCGAGACGATCCGGTCGCCGAGGCCCTGCTTCGCCGCGATGTCGCGGAAGACCACCTCCGCCATCGGGGACCGGCAGATGTTCCCCGTGCATACGAAGATGACGCGGAACGGATCCGACTCGGTCATCCCTCCATTGTGCCGCACCGGATCCGCCGTCCCGCGCGCGGATTCCCGCCGCGGCATCGGATCCCACGATGCGCGGGGCGGCCCGTCCTCCACAGGCCGGGGCGCGCTCCTGGTCCGCACGGGTTGCGCGGCACCGCCCCCGGGGCGCTCCCGCGGTCGGCAGGCTGGCGGGCATGATCACCATTGCACCCGACGCTTCGCCGGGATCCTGGCTGCTCGCCGAGGCCCTGCTGCGCTGCGAGAGCGCCCGCGAGCGCCTCGAGGCGGCCGCCGTCGCACTGCAGGCGATCGAAGCGGGCTGCGGCTGGCGCGCGAGGAGCGTCGCATTCCTGCAGCGGGAGCTGGACGTCCAGGGGCGGGCGCTCGCCGCCGCACGCGCGTCGCTGCCGTCGATCGAAGCGGCGCTGAGGGCGGGGTGAGCGCGGATGGCCGATGAGATCGAGATCACGCACGGCGGTGTGATCGCCGTCGATCCCGACCTGCTGCGGGCGACGGCCGGCCGGGTGCGCGTCGAGGCGGGAAAGGTCGCGGACGCACGACAGGATCTGCTCGCGATCCCCGGTCTCGTCGATCGTGTCCCTCTCGCCGGCGGGATCCCCGCGCTGTGGTCGGTCGTGACGCAGCTGCAGGACGTCCGGGACGCGCTGGAACGGCTCGCCGGCGGCATCGGCACGATGGCCGACGTCTTCGAGCTGGCCGATCTGCGCGCCCGGCGGGCGATGCTCGATGCGGACGACGTCGCGGCCGCCCGCGACCTCCGTCGCCGTGAGGAGCGGCTCCTGGCCGGCGACGCGACACTGTCCGCGCTCGACGAGCGGCTGCGGCAGAACTGGCGGCAGGGTGTCGGCGAGGGCTTCGTCCCCGGCGCGCCGGGAACCCCGCCCGGATCCGCGGGCGACGCGCTCCTGCTCGGATCCAGTCCCGCACTGCTCCTGCTCCAGGGCCTGCGCGGGTGGAACGCGCGGGTGTGGGCCCAGGGGGCGCAGCGCCTCATGACCTCGGTCGCGGCGGAGAACGGCGTGGTGCGCCCGGCGCCGCTCGCGCCCGCGCCGGGTCTCGTGATGATGGCCGATGCGCGCAGCCCGGCGGGTGTCGGCCCCCGGCCCGGGGATGTGGTGGTCGACCGCGGCCCCGCCGCCGCGATCCCGGCCGGTCCTGCGTCGCTCGCCGGGGCGGTGTCGCGGATCCCCGCCGGGCGGTCCCCACAGGTGCGCGTCGAGACCTACCGGATGGAGGACGGCACGCAGCGGTTCGTGGCCTACATCGACGGCACCCGTGGCGGGTCCGCCGCCGAGCCGTGGTCCTACGCCTCGAATCTGCGGATGTACGCGGAGCACGCCGAGGCCGACTCCTCCAGGGCCGTGGTCGAGGCGCTGCGCGACGCCGGCGCGAGCGCGGAGACCCCCGTGGACCTGGTGGGCTACTCGCAGGGCGGCATGATCGCGGGGCTGGTCGCGCAGTCCGGCGAGTTCGACGTGCGGGGCGTCGTCACGGTGGGATCGCCGATCGAACCCGTGCTGCCGGACGACGTGCTGAGCGTCGCCGTCCGGCACACGGACGATCCGGTCGCGGGCCTCGCGGGCGGCGGCAGTGCGAACGGGACGGGATCCCCGGACAGCCTCGTCATCAGCCGCACGCTCGCCGCCGGTCACGGGACGGATCCGCGGATCCCGGCGCACCTGCTCGATGGCTACAGCGAGACCGTGCGCCGCGCCGAGGCGTCCGGAGACGCACGGATGCAGGCGATCGCCGAGCACTTCGCGGTGCTCGACACCGCGACGTCGATGACGTCCACTGACTACGCGGCCCGGCGGGTCACCGGATGAGGAGGCGTCCGCGCCGCGGTCTCAGCGGTCGCGGTCCCGTCGCTGCGGGCGCAGGATCGCGTTGAAGATCGCGTTGATCACGGCGATGAGGAACGCCGCGACGATCGTCCAGCCGAAGCCGCCGAGCGCCAGGCCCCAGCCCCAGAAGCCGGTGATCCAGGCGGTGAGCCAGAGCAGGAAGCCGTTGATCACGAGCGAGATCAGGCCGAGCGTGAGGATGTACAGCGGGATCGCCACGATCTTCACCACGGTGCCGACGATCGTGTTCACGATCGCGAAGACGGCGCCGATCGCGAGCAGCGTGACGAGCAGCGGGACCATGCCGCCCGGGGGATAGGGGGTGACCGAGACCTCCAGGACCGTGATCAGACTCACGACCCAGATGGCGAAGGCGTTCACGATGACACGGATGAGGAACCTCATGGTGCCGATTGTCGCATCCGCACCCGGGATCCGCCCAGGAATCCGCCGGGTCCTGCGGGCAGGTCGATCCGCTGCCGCGTCCTCGGCCGGAACGGCCCGGCGCGCCGGATCTAGACTCGACGCGTGAGCGATGAGATCCTGCCCCGCATCCGTGAAGAGATCGCGGCCCTTCCGCCGTACCGCCAGGGCAAGCAGGCCGGTGCCGACGCGTTCAAGCTGTCCAGCAACGAGAACCCCTTCGACCCGCTGCCCTCGGTCCTCGCCGCGCTCTCCGACGCGACGCCGATGAACCGCTACCCCGACGCGACTGCCGGTGCGCTGCGCGCGCGCCTCGGCGAGCGATACGGCGTCGCGCCCGATGCCGTGCACGTCGCCTCCGGCAGCGTCGCGATCCTGTACCAGCTCGTGCTGGCCGCGGCGACCGTCGGCGATGAGGTCGTCTACGCGTGGCGCTCCTTCGAGGCGTATCCCGGACTGCCGCTCGTGGCCGGGGCGACCGGGGTGCAGGTGCCGCTCACCGCCGATGCCCGTCACGACCTCGACGCCATGGCCGCCGCGATCACCGAGCGCACCCGCGTGGTGATCGTGTGCACGCCCAACAACCCGACCGGTCCGATCGTCACGAGCGCCGATTTCGCGGCCTTCGTCGAGAAGGTGCCGCAGGATGTGCTGATCGTGCTCGATGAGGCCTATGCCGAGTTCGTGATCGCGCCCGACGCCGTCGACGGCCTGGCCGAGCGCATCTTCGAGGCGCACCCGAACGTCGTCGTGCTGCGCACGTTCTCCAAGGCGTACGGGCTCGCGGGCCTCCGCGTCGGCTACGCGATCGGCCACCCGCGCGTGCTGGACGCGGCCCGCACGACCGCGATCCCGCTGTCGGTGACCGCGGCCGCAGAGCGCGCCGCGATCGCGAGCCTCGATGCCGAGGACGAGCTGCGCGCTCGCGTCGCCGTGATCGTCGAGCGCCGCGCGGAGCTGGTCGAGGGCCTGCGCGCCCAGGGCTGGGACGTGCCGGACGCCCAGGGCAACTTCGTCTGGCTGCCGACCGGCGAGGCGACCGCGGACGTCGCGGCCGCGTTCGAGGAGGCCGGCCTCATCGTGCGCGCGTTCCCCGGCGACGGGATCCGCATCTCCGTGGGCGAGGCGGAGTCGGTGCCCCGCGTGCTCGCCGTCGCCGCCGCACAGCGCCCCTGACGCGTCGCGCGCCCGCCCGGGGCGCCCGCATGCCCGGGGTGCCCGGCACGGATGCACGACGCGGACACGGATGCACGACCGATCCGGCGGATCCGTCGTGCATCCGTGTCAGGATCCTGCATCTGTCGCTCGACGGGCCGGGCGGAGGGCCGTTCCGATGCAAGGCGTCCCACGCAAAAAGCTAGGGGGACCTGGCATTAATGCATGGGACACCTGGATATCCTCGAGCCAGCATGAGTCCGTGGGGATCGTCACAGCGGCCCGCTGATCGTTTGTGCGCACCCTCCACTGCGAAGGCGGAATCCTCGGTTAGCGTAGACAAGGTGACTGACGCCGATATCCCCACCGTCCGCGTCCTCGATGCCGACGGCCGCTTCGCCCCGAACCCCGCCGCGGAGGAGTATCTGCCCCTCATCGAGGCCCTGCCCGACGGCGACCTGGAGCAGTTCTACCGGGACATGGTCGTGATCCGCGCGATCGACACCCAGGCCACCAACCTGCAGCGCCAGGGCCAGCTCGCCCTGTGGCCGCCGAGCCGCGGGCAGGAGGCCGCCCAGGTCGGATCCGCCCGCGCCGCCCGCGCCCAGGACACGATCTTCCCCTCCTACCGCGAGCACGCCGTCACCCGCATCCGCGGCGTGGATCCGGTCGACATCATCAAGCTCATGCGCGGCACCTCGAACGGCGGCTGGGATCCGACGGATCCCCGCAACGGCAACACCCGCATCTACACGCTCGTGCTCGGATCGCAGACCCTGCACGCGACGGGCCTCGCGATGGGGATCGTCTTCGACGGGAAGTGCGGATCCGGCGACGTCGATCGCGACCAGGCCGTGATGGTCTACTACGGCGACGGGGCGTCGAGCCAGGGCGACGTGCACGAGGCGATGGTGTTCGCCGCGAGCTACCGGACGCCGGAGGTGTTCTTCCTGCAGAACAACCACTGGGCGATCTCGGTGCCGGTGAAGACCCAGTCGCGCGTGCCGCTCGTCCAGCGCGGCACCGGCTACGGGATCGAGTCGATCCGCGTCGACGGCAACGACGTGCTCGCGAGCTGGGCCGTGACCCGCCGCGCGCTCGACGAGGCGCGCACGGGCGACGGGCCGCGCGCGATCGAGGCCGTCACGTACCGGATGGGCGCGCACACCACGAGCGACGACCCCACCAAGTACCGCGGCAGCGACGAGGAGCAGGAGTGGGCGCTGCGGGATCCGATCGCCCGCATGCGCGCGTTCCTGGAGAACCGGGGAGCCGCCGGATCCCTCTTCGCCGACGTCGAGGCGGAGGCGGCGGATGCCGCTGAGGATCTGCGCGTGCGCACCCTCGAGCTCGTCTCGCCGACCGCCGAGGCGATCTTCGACAACGTGTACAGCGACCCGCACCCGCTCATGGCGGAGCAGAAGGCGTGGCAGGCGCAGTACGAGGCTTCCTTCCAGGAGGGTGACCGATGACCGCGGTGGACACGACCAGGACCGGCATCGAGACGATGCCCTTCAGCAAGGCCCTGAACGCGGGCCTGCGCAAGGCCATGGAGGATGACGATCGCGTCCTCCTCATGGGCGAGGACATCGGCAGCCTCGGCGGGGTGTTCCGCGTCACCGAGCACCTGCAGCGCGATTTCGGCCCGCAGCGGGTGCTCGACACCCCGCTCGCCGAGTCCGGCATCGTCGGCACCGCGATCGGACTCGCGATGGGCGGATTCCGTCCCGTCATCGAGATCCAGTTCGACGGCTTCGTCTTCCCCGCCTTCGACCAGATCACCACGCAGCTCGCGAAGATCACGGCCCGCCACGAGGGCCGGATCTCGATGCCGATCGTCATCAGGATCCCCTACGGCGGGCACATCGGCGCGGTCGAGCACCACCAGGAGAGCCCGGAGACGTACTTCGCGCACACTCCCGGCCTGCGCGTGGTCTCGCCGTCCACCCCGAACGACGCCTATTGGATGATCCAGGAGGCGATCGCCTCGAACGACCCGGTCGTGTTCCTCGAGCCCAAGAGCCGGTACTGGCCCAAGGGCGAGGTCGACCTGTCCGCCCCCGCGCTCCCGCTGCATGCCTCGCGGATCGTCCGCCGCGGCTCCGACGTCACCCTCGTCGGGCACGGTGCGATGGTCTCGACGCTGCTCCAGGCCGCCGCGCTCGCCGAGGCCGAGGGCACGAGCTGCGAGGTCGTGGACCTGCGCTCGCTCTCGCCGGTCGACTACGGGCCGCTCCTCGACTCGGTGCGCTCGACGGGCCGCATGGTCTACGCGCAGGAGGCCCCGGGCTTCGTGAGCCTGGGCAGCGAGATCGCCGCGACCGTCATGGAGCGCGCCTTCTACGCGCTCGAGGCCCCCGTGCTGCGCGTCTCGGGCTACGACACCCCGTTCCCGCCCGCGAAGCTCGAGAGCACCTACCTGCCGGATCCGGATCGGATCCTCGAGGCCGTCGACCGGTCCCTCGCGTACTGATGCCCCAGCCAGTGGTCGTTGAGCGAGCGAAGCGAGACGAAACGCGGTCTCCTGCGAGGTCTCCCCGTTTCGTCTCGGTCGCCTTCGGCCTCCTCGCTCAACGACCCCGTGTGAAAGGATCCCGACCATGAGCACCCAGACCTTCACCCTCCCGGACGTCGGCGAGGGCCTGACCGAGGCCGAGATCGTCACGTGGCGGGTCGCCCCGGGCGACGCCGTCGCGGTCAACGACGTGATCTGCGAGATCGAGACCGCCAAGTCCCTCGTCGAGCTGCCCTCGCCGCATGCGGGCACGGTCGGCGAGCTGCTCGTGCCCGAGGGGAGGACGATCGACGTCGGCACCCCGATCATCACGTTCGTGACGGGAGCGGCCGAGCCGGCCGCCCCGGCCGCCGCGCCCCCGGCTCCGGCCGCGGAGGAGGGATCCGGATCCGTGCTCGTGGGATACGGCTCCGGCGGGGAGGCCACGTCGCGGCGCCGCCGCCCCGCCGAGCGCCCCGTGCGCTCCACGGTCGGCGTGATCGCGAAGCCGCCGATCCGCAAGCTCGCGCGCGACCTCGGCGTCGACCTCACCCAGGTCGCCCCGACCGGCGCGGACGGCGAGGTCACCCGCGACGACGTGATGCGCCACGCCGAGCAGGCGAGCGTGTTCCGCAACATCCAGACCCCGGAGTGGGGCGATGTGCGCGAGGAGACCGTTCCGGCGCCGCAGTCCGCCCGCGTGGGCCTCGCCCGCGGGATCTCGCCGGCCCGGGCCGGCGCCGATGAGAGCCGCACCGAGTCGATCCCGGTCAAGGGCGTGCGCAAGGCGACGAGCTCGGCCATGGTGCAGAGCGCCTACTCGGCCCCGCACGTGACCGTGTGGAAGGAGGTCGATGCGACCCGCACCATGGAGCTCGTGAAGCGCCTCAAGGCATCGCCCGACTTCGCCGACACCAAGGTCTCGCCGCTGCTGATCGTCGCCCGCGCGGTGATCTGGGCCGTGCGTCGCACCCCGATGGTCAACGCCGCGTGGATCGACACCGCCGACGGCGCCGAGATCGCGGTGCGCCACTACGTGAACCTCGGCATCGCCGCGGCGACCCCGCGCGGCCTGCTCGTGCCGAACATCAAGGACGCGCAGGAGATGGGCATGAAGGACCTCGCCCGTGCTCTGAACCGACTCACCACGACGGCGCGCGAGGGCAGGTCGACGCCCGCCGATCAGCAGGGCGGCACGATCACGATCACCAACATCGGCGTGTTCGGGATGGATGCGGGCACCCCGATCATCAACCCCGGCGAGGCCGGCATCGTCGCCATGGGAACGATCAGCCAGAAGCCGTGGGTCGTCGACGGCGAGGTGCGCCCGCGCTGGGTCACGACCGTGGCCGGATCCTTCGACCACCGCGTCGGGGACGGCGACGGCATGAGCCGCTTCATCGCCGACGTCGCCGCCGTGCTCGAGGAGCCCGCGCTGCTGGTGGACTGACCGCGGATCACCGCGTCGTCCGGGGTCGATCCGTGAGGGCACGGCGTTTCTTCTCGGTCGCCTTCGGTGTCCTCGATCGACGACCGGTGGTGGACCGGGAACGCTCAGCCGTGCAGGCGCTGCGCGACGAGCCGCGGCAGGCCGACCGTCCTGGCTGAGGCAAGAGCCGTGGACACCGCGCCGGCGAGCACGATGTCGGCGCCGAGGTGCGAACGCAGGATGGTCGGCGCGGGCAGGTGGAGCAGAGGTCGCAGCACATCGCGCGCGGCGTCGAGCACCGGCTCGATGGCATCGGCGATCGCGCCGCAGACGATCACGCGCTCGGGATCGTAGGTGCTGCCGAGCACCGCCACGACGCGCGCCAGGTAGTCGCCCGCGCCGCGCACGACCTGCGCCGCGTCGGGATCCCCGGACGCGGCGAGGGCGAGGATGGGCTCCGCGCTCAGGCCGCTCGCCGCGAGCGCGGCCAGCGCTCCGTCGGCCGCGGCCTCCTCGGAGGCGAGCAGCTCCTCGGCGATCCGCGTGATCGCGGGTCCGAGCCCCTCGGCGGAGCCGACGCCGCGCACGTGGTCCAGCAGCACCATCTCGCCCACCCCGCCGTGCGCCCCGTGCAGGATGTGGCCGTCCACGACCGCGCCGGCGCCGAACCGCTCGCCCGCGATGAGCGCGATGTAGTCCCGGCAGCCCTCGGCCTGGCCGAGGTCGCCCTCGGCCGCGGCGGCGAGCACGGCGTCGTTCTTGATATCGACCACCGGCGCCCACCCGGCCAGCACCTCGGCGAGGCCGGGGTTGGTGCGTTCCCAGAAGCCGTCGGGGTGCGGCGGCGAGGAGCCGTTCCGTGCCACCGGGGCGGCGACGCCCGCGCACAGCGCGAGGACGCGGTCGCGGGGCACACCGCTCGAGGCGAGCGCCGCGTCGAGGTGGCGCAGGATCGCGGCGCGGCGCTGCCCCACGGTGTGCTGCGGATCCAGGTCGGCGCGCACCTGCGCGAGCGGGGTGCGCGCGAGGTCGGTCACGGTCACGCCCAGGTGCGTGTCGCCCGCGTCGAGCGCGATCGCGGCGCCGAGGTCGGCGGGCAGCTCGAAGCGCCGGGCCGGGCGGCCTGCCGAGTACTCGCCCGCGTCGCGGGCGTTCGCGAGCTCGCGGACGACGCCCGTCTCGACGAGCGTGTCGATCGCGTCGATCGTGGTCGAGCGCGTGAGCGAGGCCCCTGCCATCGCCTCCGTGGCGGTGAACGGCCCGCGGCCCCAGGCGAAGTCCAGCACCTGGCCGAGGCTCGGCCGGGTGGCGCCGACGTCGGCGGCGGATGTCGACATGATGCTTGACCTCTCGGTGGACCTCTGTCAGAGTAACCCTTGCCCGAGTTGATTCGGGAACAAAATCTAATCTCCGGAACAAGGATCCGCCGGTCGTGCCGAGAAGCGCGCGACGAGCCGGGCCGCCGGAAGGGACGAGGACAAGGGTGTCTGGAAGAAGCACGCGGATCGCGAGGGCGCTCGCCGCTGTCGCCGCGCTCGCCGTCGCCGGGGGAGCCCTCGCCGGCTGCGCCCCGGCCGATGGGCGCGAGACGATCCGCTTCACGTTCAGCAAACGCGAGGCGATCGACTTCATGACCAAGAAGGTCGCGGAGTACAACGCCTCGCAGGACCGGGTCCGCGTCGTGATCGACACCTCGGGCGTCGACGTCGTCTCGGCGAGCTTCGTGCGCGGCAACCCGCCCGACCTCATGCTCGCCAACTACAACATGGAGGTCGCGCGCTTCGTCTCGCGCTGCGCGCTGAGCGACCTCGGCACCACGAAGGCCGCCGGCGAGATCGCCGCCACGTATCAGCCGCTGCTCGATCAGTACGGCACCTGCGCGGGCCGCACCAGCGCGCTGCCCTACTCGGTCATGGCGGCGTCGGTCATCTACAACAAGCAGATCTTCGCCGAGCACCACATCGCGGTGCCGACGACCTGGGACGAGCTGATCGCCGCCTGCGACGCGCTCAAGGCCGCCGGCGTCACGCCGTTCTACGCGACGCTCAAGGACGACTGGACCGTCGGCCAGGGCTGGTACGACTATGCGGCGGGCGGATCCGTCGACGTGCTCGACGTGTTCCAGAGGCTCAACGCCGAGGGCGCGAAGGTCGGTCCCGACTCCGCGACCTCCTTCTCGAAGGAGTTCGCCGCACCGATGGCGAAGATGCAGCAGCTGCTCGGGGCCTATGCGAACAAGGACGCGGCGAGCCGCGGCTACGGGGACGGCAACCTGGCCTTCTCGAAGGGTCAGGCCGCGATGTACCTGCAGGGCCCCTGGGCGTTCAGCGAGGTCGCGAAGACGGCGCCCGACCTGCCGCTCGGGACGTTCCCGCTGCCGATGACAGACAGCGCCTCCGATCTCAAGGTGCGGGTCAACCTCGACCTCGCCGCGATGATCCCCGAGGGCTCGCACCACAAGGCCGCCGCCCGGGACTTCCTCGAGTACCTGTATCAGCCGCAGAACATCGAGGCGTACAACGCGTCGCAGCTCGGCTTCACGCCCACCACGTCGGCGCCGGCGCCCGACGACCCCCGCGTCGCCGGGATGATCCCGTACGTCGACGAGGGCCACGTCTACCAGGGCCCGTCCGTGCTCGTGCCCAAGACGATCCCCGTCTTCAACTACGCGCAGGCCATGGCCCTCGGCGCGAAGCCGCAGACGACCCTCGCCACGATGGACGCCGACTGGGCGCGGCTCGCGTTCCGCGCACCGGCCGCCCGCGACACGAAGGGGGCCGCGCAGTGAGCACCACGACCACGATCGTCACCCAGGGCGACCGCACGGTGCGCCGCAGCACGCGCCGCGTCGAGCCGATCTACTACCTGTTCCTGCTCCCGAGCCTGATCCTGTTCACGCTCGCGATCACCGTGCCCGCGGTCATCGGCATCTTCTTCAGCTTCACCGACTCGATCGGGATCGGCGACTGGAGCTTCAACGGCGTGACGAACTACGTCGCGGCGTTCAGCGATCCGGCCATCCTGCAGAGCTACCTGTTCACCTTCGGGTTCTCCCTCGCCACGGTGGTGGTGGTGAATGTGATCGGCTTCCTGCTCGCGGTCGGCCTCACCTCTCGGATCCGGTTCACGACGGGGCTGCGCACGATCTTCGTGATCCCGATGGTGATCTCCGGCATCATCATCGCCTACGTCTTCAACTTCCTGTTCTCGAACTCGATCCCCGGGCTCGGGAACGCGACCGGCCTGGAGTGGCTGCAGACCAGCATCCTCGCCAACCCCGACCTCGCGTGGGTCGCGATCGTGATCGTCACCGCGTGGCAGGCGATCCCCGGCACGCTGCTCATCTACATCGCAGGCCTGCTCTCGGTGCCCGGCGAGGTCTACGAGGCGGCCGCGATCGACGGGGCTTCGAAGGCCCAGCAGCTCACCAGGATCACCGTGCCGCTCGTGTTCGGCTACGTGGTGATCAACGTGATCCTCGGGTTCAAGGGCTTCCTCAACGCCTACGACATCATCGTCGGCCTCACCAACGGCGGCCCCGGCACCGCGACGCGCAGCGTGGCGATGACGATCATCGCCGGCTTCAACGGCGGCGACTACGCCTACCAGATGGCGAACGCGACCATCTTCTTCGTCGTCGCCATCCTCATCTCCCTCCTCCAGCTCTCGCTGACGCGCGGAAGGAACGCCCTCTGATGTCGGCTCAGACCCTGCTCACGACCGAAGCGATCACGACCGAGGCGCTCACCGCCGGATCCACCGGAGGCCGCCGGCCTCGCATCCGCCGGGAGCGCGTCAACTGGTCGGGCACGATCATCCTGATCCTGTGCGCGATCACGGTGCTGCTCCCGCTCTACGTCACGATCTCGATGGCGTTCAAGACCACGAACCAGGCCGTCGACGGCAACGCCTTCTCACTGCCCGCCCCGTTCTCGATCGACGGCTTCGTGCAGGCCTGGAACCTCACGACGTTCCCCGTCGGCGCCGGGATCTCGCTGTTCGTCACCGCGGGCACCGTGGTGCTCACGATCGTGCTCGCCGCCTTCGCGTCCTATGCGATCGTGCGCAACTGGGACCGGAAACTGTTCCGGTACTCGTTCTTCTACCTGCTCGCCGCGATGTTCATCCCATTCCCCGTGGTCGCGCTGCCGCAGATCCAGCTCACCGGGCTGGTGCACCTGGACAACCCGTTCGGGGTGGTCATCCTCGCCACGATGTTCCAGCTGAGCTTCAGCGTGCTGCTGTTCACCGCGTTCCTGCGCTCGATCCCGCTCGAGCTCGAGGAGAGCGCCCGCATCGACGGGGCGAGCACCTGGCAGACGTTCTGGCGGATCATCTTCCCCCTGCTCGGCCCCATGAGCGCCACGGTCGGCATCTTCGCGTTCCTCTACGCCTGGAACGACTTCATGATGCCGTCGCTGATCATCTCGGATCCGGCCTTGCAGACCCTGCCCGTGAGGCAGAACCTGTTCCAGACCCAGTTCAGCAACAACTACAACGTGTCCTTCGCCTCGTACCTGATGGCCATGGCCCCCGCGATCGTCGCCTACCTGTTCACGCAGCGCTGGGTGATGGAGGGCGTGACCCAGGGCGCCGTCAAGGGCTGACCGGCCCTGCGCCCGAGACCACCGAACCGCACACCCCGGAAGGGAACCCCATGACCGATGCAGTCCTCACGACCGACGCCCTCGTGACCGGATCCGCCGACGCCGCCTGGTGGCGCCAGGCCGTCGTCTACCAGGTCTATCCGCGCAGCTTCTCCGACACGAACGGCGACGGGCTCGGCGACATCCGCGGCGTCGTCGAGAAGGCCGACTACCTCGCCGGCCTCGGCGTCGATGCGGTGTGGCTGAGCCCGTTCTATCCGTCCGAGCTGGCCGACGGCGGCTACGACGTCGCCGACTACCGCGATGTGGATCCGCGCCTGGGCACCCTCGCCGACTTCGACGACATGATCGCGGCCCTGCACGGCCGCGGCATCAAGGTGATCGTCGACATCGTGCCGAACCACTCGTCCGACCGGCACGCCCTGTTCCAGGCCGCACTCGCCGCGCCCAAGGGCTCGCCGGAGCGCGACCGCTACATCTTCCGGGACGGACTCGGCGAAAACGGCGAGCTACCGCCCGCGGACTGGACGAGCGTCTTCGGCGGAGCCGGCTGGGAGCCGGTCGGCGACGGCCAGTGGTACTTCCACTTCTTCGCCAGGGAGCAGCCCGACTTCAACTGGGACAACCCCGACGTGCACGCCGAGTTCCTCGCCACGCTGCGCTTCTGGTCGGATCGCGGGGTCGACGGCTTCCGCATCGATGTCGCGCACGGCCTGAGCAAGGACCTCCCGGAGGTGCTGCCGAGCCAAGCCGAGCTCGACGCGATGGACACGACGGACGGGCAGCACCCCCTGTGGGATCGCGACGCCGTGCACGACATCTACCGCGAGTGGCGGCAGGTGTTCGACGAGTACGACCCGCCGCGCATCGCGGTGGCCGAGGCGTGGGTGGCCACGGCCGAGCGCCGGGCGAAGTACGCGACCCCGGACGGGCTCGGCCAGGCGTTCAACTTCGACCTGCTCGAGGCGGACTTCGACGCCGCGCAGTTCCGGCACATCGTGACCGACAACCTCGCGCAGAGCGAGGCGACCGGATCCAGCTCGACCTGGGTGCTCTCGAACCACGACGTGGTGCGCCACGCCACCCGCTACGGGCTGGCGCCGCTGAACGGGCGCGACGTCAAGCAGGGGTCCGCATGGATCCTCGCGGGCGGTCCCGCCGACCAGGTCGACCTGGAGCGGGGCGGACGCCGCGCGCTCGCCGCGTCGCTGTTCCTGCTCGGCCTGCCCGGCAGCACCTACCTGTACCAGGGCGAGGAGCTCGGCCTGCACGAGGTCGCCGACATCAAGCCGGAGGACCGCCAGGATCCGGCGTTCTTCCGCGGGGCCGACCCCGATCGCGACGGGCTCGGCCGCGACGGCTGCCGCGTGCCGCTGCCCTGGGCGCGCTCAGGATCCTCGTTCGGGTTCGGCGCCGCGGGCGCCCACATCCCGCAGCCGGCCTGGTTCGCGGACTACGCGGTCGAGGCCGAGGACGCGGATCCGGCGTCCTCGCTCAACGCCTACCGTCGTGCCCTCGCCCTGCGGCACGAGCTGCAGACCGGCGAGAGCCTGGACTGGATCGAGACGGGCCGCGACGACGTGCTCCGCTTCGTGCGCCCGAACGGCTGGCAGGTCGTCACGAACTTCGGCACCGAGCCGTTCGCGCTCGCCGCGGGCGAGGAGCCGGTGCTCGGCGCCCTCGTCGACGGCGCGGTGGCCGGCGAGAGCACGGTCTGGCTGCGCGGCTGAGCGGATCCGCCGCCGACAGGCTCCGCTCCGAGGGGTGAGCGACCGGCGGCGGGCGAAGAGGAGGGGCCGACGCGAGTCTTCGCGTCGGCCCCTCCTCCGTTCGGGGGTTCCCCGGTCAGCGCGACCGGCCGCCCAGCGGTGCGCGGGTCGCGGAGACGCCGCTCTGCGACTCGAAGGACACGGCCAGCACCGGGGACGCCGGCGTGCCGGTGAGGCTGTCGCCCGAGCCGTTCGCCGTGGTGCGGACCGGGAAGCCGACATCGGTCCGCCCCGAGCTCACGCTCTTCTCGGTGCTGCCGAGCACCTGCGCGCCGTCCCACAGGAACACCCGGGCCGTGCCCGCCCGCGGCGTCTGCAGCGCGACCTTCGCGATGCCGCCCGAGACGGAGGACGAGAGCACCTTGAGCTCGTGATCCGCCTTCGAGGATCCGCCGAGGGGCACCTGGTCGCCCGCGGACTGCAGGATCGACTGCGGCGAGGCGACCGACCGCGCCGCGGTGTCGGGCAGCGTCGGATCCTTGGGGCTCGCTCCCGCATCGGCGATGCCGTCGAGCGTGATGACGCCCCAGCGCCAGGGATCCGCCCGCATTCCGGGGAACGTCGACCAGCCGACGCGGTTCTGCGCGGCCTTGTTCTGGGTGTCCGAGTCGTTCACGACGACGTTGAACCCGACGTGGGCCGGGTCGAGGTTGTCTGGCAGCACCGCGAACGGGATCTTCACCTCGAGGTCGTAGCCGGTGTACTCGGCGGCGGTCGGCGCCATCCGGACCGCGACCTCCATGCCCGGAGCCGTCACGGCCGCCTCGCCCTGCCAGTTGTCCCTGTCGCGTCCCACGCCGGGGGCGCCGGTCATGGTGTCCATCGAGGGCATGATGCCGCCGATGAAGGTGTGCGCCGTGTTGGGCGCGTCCCCGCGGGGGTCGACGTAGATCTCGACCGAGTCGGTGCGCCGCTGGCGCTTGTTGTCGGCGGCCGGGAGGATCGTCCCGCGGATGTCGTCGGCGACCGAGATGAACAGGTAGAGGTTCGCGTCGTCGTGCGTGATCCAGGTCTTCGCGCTGATCGACGGGGTCGTGCCGCCCATCGGGGATCCGTCCCAGATGGTCTCGACCGGGATGGGCTCGCCGGGGTACTCGTCCTCGCGGCGGACGCCGTCCAGCACGGGGGCGACCGCCGCACGCTGCACGGCGTAGGCGGGGACGAGGTTCATCGTCACCGTGCGGGCCGCGGTGCCGGCGTCGCTCGCCGCGCGGACGGTCACGGGCCAGTTGCCGCCGTTGCTCGCGCGGTTCGCCGTGGGGATCGTCGCGTCGGTGTTGGCGACGTCGAACGTGAGGGTGGCGGTCTCGCCGGCGCCGAGTCCCGCATAGGGCAGCTCGGACGGGGAGGCGGAGAACCCGGCGGGGAGCTCGAGCGAGACCGATCCTGCGCGCACCCGGTCGGAGAAGTTCTGCACGACCACGTCGAGCGGTCGCGTGCGGCCCTGGCCGACGGGGAAGAGCTCGGGGACGAGGACGTCGAGGTGCTTCATCCCGAGCCCGGCCGTCCACTCGCGGAACAGGCGGATCTCCGGCAGCGGGCTGATGGTCGCCTCGACCGCTCCGGCCACGCGGAGCTGCGCGAACGTGGTGCCGGACGCGCTTCCCGCGGCGAGCGTCGCCTCGACGCGCGCCTGGGTGCCCACCGGATCGGATCCGGCCGTGACCTGGAACGTGAGGCGCTGCGAGGCGCCCTTCTTGAGCGCGCGCACGGACTGGGATCCGCCCGTCGTCCACCCGCTCGGGACCGCGAGGGTCACCGTGCCGGCGGCGAGCTTCGCGTCGTCCGGCGCGGTGATCGTCACGTCGACGGCGAGGCTCTGCCCGGCGACCGCCTCGAACCGCGAGGGGCGCACGTCGATAAGCGTGCCGAAGGGGAGCCCGCCGTCGATCGGGAGTGCCGCGCCGCGCAGCGCGGCGTCGCCTCCGGAGCGGGGGTCCGCGAGCGGGGTGCGGGAGTGGATGACCGTGAACCAGGACGTGGAGATCTTGGCGGGGTCGGTCGGGCTCGCGGCCATCTCGGCCCAGCCCTGCGTGACGTAGGCCCAGCGCGCGAGGTCGAGCATCTCCGACCAGCGGCGGCCGTTGCGGGCGCTGGGGGTGCCGTTCCAGCAGCCGAAGACGACGTCGGAGGCGACGGACGGGGTGTAGCCGGCGGCGACGCCGCCCTCGCCGTTCGCGCCCGTCCCGTTCGCGCCGGCACGGAGGATGCGCCGCGGCTGCCAGGCCGCGAAGCCCTCGGCGAGGTGCTCGGGGAAGCGGCTCGGGTCGCCGGCCGCGAGGTAGGCCTCGACGGCGAACATCGCGGCCTGCTGGTGGTTGCCGTGGTTGCCCTCGACGGCGGACGGGTTCATCGTGACGATGACGTCGGGCCTGGTCGCCCGCACCACCCGCACGATGCGGCCGAGGACGGCGTCGCCGCCCCAGACCTGGCGCGACAGCGGCGCGCTCGCGGTGTAGTAGAAGTCCAGGCCGTCCAGGTTGAAGACGTGCTCGATGCCCGCGTAGCCGACGGCCTTGCGCTCCTCGGCCTCGCGCATCATGCCCAGCGGCGGGCCCTCCTCGAGCCCGACGGCGTTGCCGCCGCCCTCGCCGCGGGTGACCGTGATCACGCCGGCCTTCATGTCGAAGAACTCGTTCCACTGCCCGAACACGCCGAGGTTGCCCGCCTCGTCGTCCGGGTGCGCGCCGATGAACAGCACGTTGAGCTTGACGGCGCCACCCGGAGCCGCGAGCGCCTGTTCGGCGGCGCTCAGCGGCGAGATCTGGAACGCGGCGCCGGCCGCGGCGGCGGCGCCGAGCACGCCTCCGGCCTTGAAGAGGGTGCGGCGGGACATCGCGCGCTGGGACAGGGGGAGTCGGTCGTCCATGAGTCGTCCTTCCGCGCGGGCGGACGTCGACGTCGCGCCCCGCGCATTCGGTGGAGAGGGGAGGCGGTACTTTCTTTCTGTGTAGAAATAACCGCTGATAGCAATTCCACAGGTGCGCGGGAGGGGCGTCAACGCCGGAAAATATCTCCGCCGCCGCGTCCCTTGCGGGACGGGCGGCGGAGGTCAGGCTGCAGCGGCGTCGTCGGCGAGCATCACCGCGCCGCGCAGCGACGCGTCCGGTCCGAACTCCGACAGCAGCAGTTCCGGCGCATAGGGGAGGGCGGCGCCGAGGCGCGCGGACAGCGGCTGGAACAGGGCGGATCCCGCCCGGGTCATCCCGCCGCCCACCACGATCCGCGACGGGTCGCAGGTGAGCGCCGCGGTGACGAGATGGCGGGCGATCTCGTCGATCGTGCCCGACCACATCTCATCGGCCGCAGGGCTGGTGCCGAGCGCCGCGATCAGCTCCGGGACATCGGAGGCGGGCACGAGGGCGTCGGCGGCGACGCGCCGCTCGAGGCCGCTGCCGCCGGCGTACTCCTCCAGGGTCGGTGCGCCCGCCCGCCACTGCGAGACCGCGCCCACGATCCCGTATCCGATCTCACCGGCCGCGCCGTGAGCGCCGCGGAGCACCAGTCCGTCCAGCACCGGGGCGATCGCGATGCCGGTGCCGAGGTTGACGTAGAGTCCCACCCTCGTCCCCTGCAGCGCGCCCTCACGTCCCTCGGCGAGGGCCGCGGCCTTCACGTCGTTCTCGATCGCGACCGGGACGGCGCCGAAGACCTCACGGAAGCGGCCGGCGAGATCGAGCTCGGACCAGCCGACGACGTTCGGGGCGAGATCGACCCGGTCGTCGAACACGATCCCCGGCGTCGACACCCCGACGGCCTCGACCGCGGCGTCCGGACCGGCCAGGCGCGCGGCTGCCGTGAAGGTCCGCTCGAGCACGCTCACGGCGGGCTCGTCCGGACCGATCCGCAGGCGCTCGTCCCGGCGCGAGCCGTCTGCGGCCTCCACGCGGAGGGCGACCTTCGTGCCGCCGAAGTCGATCCCGAGCACGCTCATCCGGCGCGACATCCGCCCGATCACGCCTGGAGGGCTGCCGTCGCCTCGACCAGCCGGTCGGCGACGGCGTCGAGGTGATCGCGCTTCGCATCGCGCCAGCGGCGCAGCTCCTGCGCGGTCTCCTGCCGGGCTGCGGCCATGCGGGCGACCTCGCTCGGGGCGGCGCCGCCGGTCGAGGTGCGCACGGCGACGAAGTTGTCGGCGTCCAGCGCGCGGGCGACGTCGTCGGTCGTGAGCGGCACTTCTCGGCCGGTCACCTCCTGAGCGACCTCGCGCACGCGGTCGGTGGATACGGATCGCACATCGGTCATGCCCGCGGCGTCGGCCTCGCGGACGATCCGGGAGACGACGGTGTGCGCCTGGGTGAAGGTGAGCCCGCCGTCGCGCACGAGGGTGTCGGCCAGCTCGGTGGCGTTCGCGAACGACGCCAGCGCGCGCTCGCGCATCACATCGGTGTTCACCTGGATCGTCCCGAGCACGCCGGTCAGCAGGTGCAGGACGTCGGTGAGCGTGTCGACCGCGCGCCACGCATAGGGCTGGAGGTCGTCCTCGGTGTCGACGATGTCGCCGAACGGGGTGTTGTGCATCATGGTGAGCACGGTCGCGGCGCTCGCCGACGCCGCCGACAGCAGGGACCGGGAGTGCTCGATGGAGACCGGGTTGCGCTTCTGCGGCATGATCGACGAGATCTGCACGTAGGGCGCGGCCACGCGGTACAGGCCGAACTCGGCCGTGCACCAGGTGAGGAAGTCGACGCAGCTGCGTCCGGTGTCGATCGCCATGAGCTGCAGCGCGATCGCCGAGTGCGCGATGTAGTCGGTCGCGGCGACGGCGTCGTAGGAGTTCTCCACGAGCCCGCCGAAGCCGAGCAGGCGGGCCATGTTCTCGCGGTCGATCGCGAAGCCGGTGCCGGTGAGCGCCGCACCTCCCATCGGAGAGAAGTCGAGGCTCTCGTAGGCCTGCTGGACGCGGCGGATGTCCCGGCCGAGCACGTCGGCGATCGCCAGGAAACGGTGCCCGAGCACGGACGGCTGGGCCGGCTGCGTGTGAGTGTGCTCCAGCGTGAGCGTGTCGGCGTGCTCGGCGCCGAGACGGACCAGGGTCTCGTAGAGCTCGCCGGCGGCGTCGAGCACCTTCAGCAGCTGACGCCGCATGACCATGCGGTACAGGGTCATGCCCATGTCGTTCCGGCTGCGCGCGGTGTGCAGGCTGCCGGTGACCTCCCCGCCGATCCGCATGAGCTCGTGCTCGACGGTGAAGAACAGGTCCTCGAACTCGCCGGTGTACTCGCTCGCCGCCAGGGCCGCCAGGTCGAGGCCGTCGATCGCGGACGCGATCGTGGCCGCCTCCGCATCGCCGAGGATCCCGGCGTCGTGCAGCATCACCAGGTGCGCCCGGTGGATCTGGATCATGGACGGCAGCAGCATCCGCTTGGCCTCGTTGTACGCGGGGCGCAGCACGGCCGTGGTGTAGCTCTCGCCGGGGAAGGATGCGCCGTCGCGCTGGACGATCTCGTCGCGGTTCATTCTCTATCTCTCTCTGAGGGGTCTGGGGGCGGCGGTCAGAAGGCGGGCGTCGCCGCCTCCCTGGCTTCCATGCGCCGGGTGACGATCAGCACGACGAGCACCAGGAGGACCTGGATCATGCCGTACACCGAACCGGTGCCGATGTTGCCCTGGTAGTTCTCGTTGTTCACCGCGATCGACAAGGGGATCCACTCGGGCGTGTAGATCAGGATGCTCGCCACGAACTCGCCGACGCCGTCGACGAACGCCAGCAGCGCGCCGGCCATGATGCCGCGCGAGATGAGCGGAAGCACCACGCGGCGGAACGCGTACCACCAGCTCGCGCCGAGGCTGCGGGCGGCATCCTCCAGGTGCGGATCGAGCTGCGAGAAGGACGCGACCGTGGAGCGGAAGATCAGCGGGTTGAAGCGCACGAAGTACGCGAGCGGCAGGATCGCGAACGTGCCGACCAGCACCTGGCCGAACGCGAAGGGCGAGGGGCTCGAGAACGCGGTGATGAGGTTGATCGCGACCACCGTGCCCGGCAGCGCCCACGGCAGCATGATCGCGATGTCGAGCGCGAGCTTGCCGCGGAACCGCATCCGGCTCATCACGTAGGCGGCGCCGGCGCCGAGGATCATCGCGCCGCCGACGGCGATCACGCTCATCAGCAGGGAGTTGGTCACGGGGCGCCAGAACTCGAAGCCGCTGAACAGCTGGCCCCACCACTCGAGCGTGTACTGGGTGGGCAGCGCGCTCATCCGCCAGCCGCCCTTGGCCGTGACCGAGAGCACCGCGATCATGAGGATCGGGAGCACCAGGAACACCGTCACGGGGACGGCGACCACGAAGAGCAGCACCCGGAGCGGCGTGGACGCCACGGTGGAGCGCTTGCGTCCGCCGCCCTTGGACTGGGTGCGGTACACCTTGCGCTGCTCGTAGGAGCGGATGATCGCGAGGAACACGATCGAGATCACCGCGAGCGTGGTGGAGATGATCGAGGCGAGCCTCATGTCGCCGTTGGTCTTGGCGATCACGATCTGCTGGGTCATCACGTCGGTGTACTGGAAGAGCAGGGGCGCCGTGTACGACGACATCGCCGACATGAATGTGATGAGCGAGCCCGCGACCAGCGCCGGCGTGAGCATGGGCAGCACGACCTTTGCCCAGATGCGGCCGGTCTTCGCGCCCATCGAGGCCGCCGCCTCCTCGAGCGACGCGTCCGCGTTGGCGAGCGCGGCCGAGACCGTGAGGAAGAAGTAGGGGTACATCGTCATGGCGTGCACGATGAGCACGCCCGCGACGCCCTGCAGCCAGAAGGCCTTCTGATCGACGCCGAAGAGCTCGTGCAGCGCGAACGGGATCCGTCCGCCGACGCCGAACAGCAGCTTGAACGACCACACGCCCATGAGCGGGGGCAGCGCGATCGGAAGCAGTGCGAGGACCTGGAAGACGCGCCGGCCGGGGAACTCCCAGCGCGTGAGCAGGATCGCCACGCCGGTGCCGAGCAGTCCCGCGCACAGCACGGACAGCAGCGACAGCACGATCGATCCGCCGATCGCGGAGGTCTGGGTGGGGTTCGCGAAGAAGTCGCCCCAGGCCTTGAAGGAGAACCCGAGGATCTCGGCCTTGTCCTGCGAGACGCTGCGTCGCGCGGTCGCGATCATCGGCCCGATCACGTAGCCGAGCAGGACGACGAGCAGCAGGGCGAGCGTGAGGACGGTCGACCAGCGGCGGCGGATCCAGGACGGGCGCTTCGACGGCCCGACGACGCGCTGGGCGTTGGTGAGCGTGACCATCAGCCCTCCGCAGGCACGCAGTGCGCGGCCTCTTCCGGCAGCACCACGCGCAGGGCGTCGCCGCGCGCGGGGCGCACGTGGGCACCCGTGAGGTCGACCTTGATGCGGCCGACCGCGGTGTCCAGCTCGCAGGAGAGCGAGTGCCCGATGAAGTCGACGTCGGCCACCGTGCCGGAGATCGTGTTGGCCTCGTCGCCGGGGCCCGCGAGCCGGACGTTCTCGGCGCGGACCGTCGCGATCACCTCGGATCCGACCGAGAACCCGACGCCGGGAGCCGCAGAGCCGGTGCGCACCGAGAGCGCGCTGCCGTCGGACAGCGTGAGCTCCGCGCGAGCGCCGTCGCTCTCGCGCACGGTGGCGCGGAGCAGGTTGTTGCGTCCGAGGAAGCCGGCGACGAACGCGGTGCGCGGCCGGCTGTAGACCTCGTCCGGGGTGCCGACCTGGTGCACGACGGCCGTGTTCATGACGGCGATGCGCGTCGACATCGCGAGCGCCTCGGCCTGGTCGTGGGTGACGTAGACCGAGGTGATCCCGGTCTCGGCGTGCAGGTCGCGCAGGGCGCTGCGCATCTCGAGCCGGAGCTTCGCGTCGAGGTTCGACATCGGCTCGTCGAGCAGCAGGAGCTGCGGACGGAAGACGAGCGCCCTGGCGAGCGCCACGCGCTGCTGCTGCCCGCCCGAGAGCTCGTCCACACGGGCGTTCGCCTGGGCCGAGAGGCCCACCTGCTGCAGGACGTCGGAGATCCGACGGGCGGCCTCGGCCTTCTGCACCCCGCGCACGTCCAGCCCGAAGCCGACGTTGCGGCTCACCGACATGTGCGGGAAGAGGGCGTAGTTCTGGAACACCAGGCCCACGTCGCGCTTGTTCGCCGGAGCGTACGTCACATCACGATCGTCGAAGTGGATCGTGCCGCTGTCGGGTTCCTCGAACCCGGCGATCATGCGCAGCGTCGTCGACTTGCCGCATCCCGACGGGCCGAGGAGGGTGAAGAACTCCCCGTCGTCGATCGTCAGGTCGATGCCGTTCACGACGGTGCCGGAGCGGGCGAACGATTTGCGGAGCTGGTGCAGAGAGACCGAGACCATGCGTCAGATCAGCCCTTGTCCTTGATGTTGTCGGCCCAGTAGGTCATCCACTCGCTCTGGTGGTCGGCGAACACCTTCCAGTCGATCTTCATCTCGTTGAGCGTGAAGTCCTTCATCCAGGTCGGCTGCTTGTCCTTCGGGATGTCCATCGCGGGGATCTGGTAGTAGTCGGCCGCGAGCTTCGCCTGCATCCCGGGCTCCATCAGGAAGTCCATGAACGACTTGGCGGCGGATGCCTGCTTCGAGTTCTTGATGATGCCGACGCCGTCGACGAGCACGGGAGCGCCCGACTTCGGCATGACGTAGCCCCAGGGACGGTTGTTCTTGAGCGGCTGGATCAGCGCGTCCTGCATGTTCCAGACCGTGACCTGGCCGGTGCCCTGGTCGAGCTGCGTGTACATGTCGTCCGGGTTGGCGGCGTAGGAGACCGTGTTGGCGTCGATCTTCTTCAGCAGGTCGTAGCCGGCCTCGGGCTTGCCGTCCTTGGCGAACGCGGAGTAGACCATCGAGGCGTAGATCGTGCGCATCGTGCCGGAGGGCATGACGTCGCGGATGACGATCTTGTCCTTCCATTCGGGGCTGGCGAGATCGGCCCAGTCCTGCGGAGCCGTCTTCTCGGTGAGCAGATCCGAGTTGTAGATGATGACCTCGGGGAGCAGCATCTCCGCGGTCCAGCGGTTCTCGGGGTCCTTGTACTTGTCCGGAACGCCCTTGCCGTTCTTCGGGGTGTACGCGTCGAGGAGCCCCTCGGACGCGGCCTGCTCGAACTGCTGCTGGGTGCCGCCCCAGAGGAAGCCCGCCTGCGGGTTGCCCTTCTCGGCCCTGACGCGGTCGAGGTTGTCCTGCGCGCCGGCGATGACGGTCTGCACCTTGCCCTTGTACTCGGGGAACTTCTTCTCGAACTCGCCCACGACCCAGGCGACCTCGTCCTTGTCGCGCCCGGTGTAGATCGTGAGGCCGTCGCTGGGAGCGTCGGTCGTGGACGCCTTGGTCTCGGTCGGCTTGGCGGCCGAGACGTCGCCGGCGCATCCGGAGAGCAGCAGCGCTCCCGCGGAGGCGAGGCCCGCGGCGGCGAGCAGGGGTCGGGTGATCTTGTGTGCCTTCATGTGTCTTCCTCGTCGAAGTGGTGCGGCGGGTGCCGCGGATCGGGTGGGATTCGGGGGAGTGGGGGATGCGATCACAGGCCTCCCGCGAGCAGCTGCTGCCAGCAGCGGTTCACGGCCGAGTCGAGCACCGCGTTCGGGTTCGAGCGGGCGGCCCTGACCTCGGGGGCGAAGGGGAGGTTCTTGCGGACGGGCGCGAGCATCTCGGCGTGGTCCTCCGGGCGGAAGGCCCGCGCGTGCCCGCCGAGCAGGATCACGTGCGGATCGAGGATCGCCGTGATCACCGCGATCGCGTGCGAGAACGACGCGAGGATCTCGGTGCGGAGGGTCTGCGCCGCGGGGTCGCCGGCGTCGGCCAGCGCGAGCAGGCGGTCCACCGCTTGTCCGCCGACGTCGTGACCGGCGGCCTCGAGCCGGGCAGCGATGGCGAGCGTCGAGGTGGAGTCCTCGAAGTCCGTGCGGTCGGTCGCGCTGAGCGGGAACAGCCCGATCTCGCCCGCGGCGCCGTGGTCGCCCTCGATGAGACGGCCGCCCGCGATGATGCCCGCGCCGATGCCGCGCTCGCCGAGGTACAGGTAGACGGCGTTGCGGCCCGCGCGCAGCTCGAGGCTGCGGCGCTCGGACGCCATCATGAGGTTCACGTCGTTGTCGATCGTGACGACCGCGCCGAAGCGCTCGCGCAGCATGGTGCGCAGCGGCACCACCGACTCCCAGCCGAGGTCGGGGGCCGCGCTCACGTCGCCGGTCTCGGCGTCGACCACGCCCGGCACCGCGACGCCGATGCCGAGCAGATGCGGGGTGCGCTCGACCAGCTCCGCGACGAGTTCGAGGATCGCCGCGGGCTCGACCCGCCCCGACGTCGCAGGGGCGACGGACTCGGCGATCACCCCGCCGTGCAGGTTGATGCTGCGGGCGCGCAGCGAATCCGAGGCGCAGGAGATCGACAGCAGCGCCCCGTAGTCGCGGACCACCTCGAGCTGCACGGGCGGCCGGCCGATGCTCTGGGTCTGGTTGCCGACCTCGCGCAGCACGCCGTCGTCCAGCAGGCTGCGCACGACCCGTGTGATGAGGGAGGAGCTGACGCCGAACTGCTCGACGAGGTCGGTGCGGCTCTTGCGCTGCTCGTGCAGGGCGCCCACGATGCGGGCGCGCTGCGTGCGGCGGTCGTCGAGCGCGAGGGTCGGTCGCGCCATCAGCGCACCGCCGCGGGGAGCAGCTCGGACTCGTACGCCGCGGAGGTGCGGTGCCCGCCCTTCACCCGGATGAACCACTCGCGGTCCTGGATCCGCATCCCGCGTCCGGACGCGAGCACCCAGTACGGGCCCTTCACGGTGAGCTGGGTGCGATGGCAGTCGAGAGCGGCCGCCTTCGCGTCGACGTAGGAGGACACGTCGAACTCGACGTCGATCTCCTCGTCCTCGTGCACGCCGTCGGGGTACTCGGCCGGATCCGGATCGACCCACAGCCCGAGCTCCTCCGCGTGCGCGGCGAGGGCCGTGAGCTCGTCGACGATCAGCCGGCGCGGGACGGCGGTCCAGTACACCGACGGCACCTCCCAGACCGGGCCGTCGAGGGCGGCGCCGGAGTCGGCGGCGAGCTCGACGCCGCGCATCGCGACGCGGTGCGTCTGGATGTGGTCGGGGTGCCCGTAGCCGCCGTTCGGGTCGTAGGTGATCACGACCTGCGGGCGGACCTCGCGGATGATCGCGGCCATCAGCAGACCCGCCTCATCCGGATCGGCCTGCCAGAAGGCATCGGGGCGGTCGTTCGCGGCGATCCCCATCCGTCCGGAGTCGCGGAAGCGACCGGGGCCGCCCAGATAGCGGTGATCCGCGACGCCCAGCGCGGACATCGCCGCGGCGAGCTCGCGCGCCCGCTCGGGGCCGAGCGCGTCGTCCTCGTCCACGGACAGGTGCGAGAGCTCCGGGACCGCGATCCTGCCCTGCTCGCCCTGCGTCGACGTCACGACGGTCACGCCGTGGCCCTCCGCGAGCAGCCGCGCGATCGTTCCCCCCGTCGCGCAGCTCTCATCGTCGGGATGAGCGTGCGCGAGCAGGACATGGGATCCGTTCGCCATGGGTGATCTCCTCTGATCTTCGAGCCCGGCGCCGTCGGCGAGGCGAATTTGATTCTGACAGCAAGAATCAAAGTGGAGCCAGACCGGAAAATAAGTCGGGATCCCGTCCGTCTCTGTTTTGATAATGATTCTCATTTAACGTAGGGTCGAGAGCATGACCAAGCCCCTCGCCGCCCTCGCCCTCGTCGCCGCCTCGCTCTTCGCCCTCGCCGGATGCTCCGCGACGACGTCGGCCGCATCGCCCTCGGGCGACTCCGGCGACCGGATCCCCGTGACGGCTTCGACGAACGTCTGGGGCGACGTGGCGAAGCAGATCGGCGGCGACCACGTCGAGGTCACATCCGTCATCGACTCGATCTCGAAGGATCCGCACGAGTACGAGGTCACGGCCGCGGACCAGCTCACGGTGAGCAAGGCGAAGCTCGTCCTGGAGAACGGCGGCGGGTACGACGCGTTCATGGGGGACCTCGTCGCGAAGGCCGCGGACTCGGTGCCGGTCGTCTCCGCCGTGACGTTCGCGCCCGGCTGGCCCCAGGGCGAGGACGCCGCAAAGACGGTCGAGGGCTTCAACGAGCACGTCTGGTACTCGACCGCGATCGTCGACGGCGTCGCGAAGAAGATCACCGAGGAGCTGGGCACGATCTCCCCGGCGCACAAGGCGGACTTCGAGAAGAACCTGGCGGCGTTCGAGCAGGGGCTGAAGGGGCTGGACGCCAAGCTCGCCACGATCAAGGGCGCGCACGACGGCGCCAAGATCTTCGTCACCGAGCCCGTCCCGCTCTACCTCACCGAGGCGGCGGGGCTCGTGAACGTCACGCCCGACGCGTTCAGCCACGCCGTCGAGGAGGGTCAGGACGTGCCGCCGGCCACCCTGCTCGAGGCCACCAAGCTCATCGACTCGGGCGATGTGAAGGTGCTCTTCGCGAACGCGCAGACCGGCGGAGCCGAGACCACGAGGGTGATCGAGACGGCCAAGGCCAAGGGCGTTCCCGTGCAGGAGGTCACCGAGCTCGTCCCGGACGGCAAGAACTACCTGACCTGGATGCAGGACAACATCGAGGCTCTGACCCGTAATCTCGACAAGTGACCTTTTCCTCCGACGCCGCGCGGGCCGGCGCGGCATCCGATGGAGCGCCCGCACCGGTGCTGCAGATCCGCGGCGCCGCGATCCGGCGCGGCGATCGGGAGCTCTGGAGCGGACTCGACCTCGACGTCGCCCCCGGTGAGCTCGTCGCCGTGCTCGGGCCGAGCGGAACGGGAAAGACCACGCTGCTGCGGGCGATCCTGGGGCTGCAGCCGCTGTCCGCGGGATCCGTGGTCGCGCTCGGCGAGCCGGTGCGCCGTCGTGGCAGCCGCCGGATCGGATACCTGCCGCAGGCGAGGCCGCTGCCGGCCGAGACGTCGATGCGGGGGCGGGATCTCGTCTCGCTCGGCGTCGATGGGCACCGCTTCGGCCTTCCGTTCCCGCGCCGCGGCGACCGGGCCCACGTCGATGCGCTCATCGACGCGGTCGGCGCCCGCGCCTTCGCGGACCGCCCGGTCGGCGTGCTCTCCGGCGGCGAGCAGCAGCGGCTGCGCGTCGGGCAGGCGCTCGCGGACGATCCGCGCCTGCTGCTCTGCGACGAGCCGCTCACGAGCCTCGATCTCGCGAACCAGCAGGCCGTGACAGCGCTCATCGACGCGCATCGCCGCACCGGAGCCGGGGTGCTGCTGGTGACCCACGACATCAACCCGGTGCTCGACATCGTCGACCGGATCCTCTACATCGCGAACGGGCGGTTCACGCTCGGCACCCCGCGCGAGGTGCTGACCACGCAGGTGCTGAGCGCCCTCTACGGCGCGCCCGTGTTCGTGCAGGAGGTCGGCGGCCGGCTCGTGGTCGTCGGCGCCCCCGACGCGGAGATCGCCGCGCACCACCACGAGCACGACGACCACGAGGAGGGCGCATGAACATCGACGACATCGGCCAGGCGATGTTCGGCGGCCTCTCCCAGTACGGCGAGATCCTCGGGCTCGTCTCGAACTCGGTGTGGGCCGGCGCGATCCTCGGCCTGGTCGGCGGTCTCATCGGCGTCTTCGTGATGCAGCGCGACATGGCCTTCGCGGTGCACGGGATCAGCGAGCTCTCCTTCGCCGGCGCCGCCGCGGCGCTGCTGCTCGGCGTGGACGTGATCGCCGGATCGATCGTGGGATCCCTCATTGCCGCGGCGATCATCGGCTGGCTCGGCGCCCGCGCCCGCGACCGCAACTCGATCATCGGCGTGCTGATGCCGTTCGGCCTCGGCCTCGGCATCCTCTGCCTCTCGCTCTACAGCGGCCGCGCGGCCGGCCGGTTCAGCCTGCTGACCGGGCAGATCGTCTCTGTGCAGTCGACCCAGCTCGGATGGCTCGCCGCGATCTGCGCCGTCGTGCTCGTCGGGCTGCTCCTCATCTGGCGGCCGCTGCGCTTCGAGTCGCTCGATCCGCAGTCCGCCGCGGCCCGCGGCGTGCCCACGGTCGGGGTCTCGTTCGCGTTCATGCTGCTGCTCGGCCTCGTGGTCGCGGTCGCCGTGCACATCATCGGCGCGCTGCTGGTGATGGCGCTCGTGGTGACGCCCGCGGCCGCCGCGATGCGGATCCGTTCCGGTCCCGTGGCGGTGCCGCTGCTCGCGGCCCTCTTCGGCCTGGTCTCCGCGGTCGGCGGCATCCTCCTCGCGGTGATGGGCACGCTCCCGGTGAGCCCGTACATCACCACGATCTCATTCGTGATCTACCTCGTCTGCCGCATCGTCGGCGCCCGCCAGGAGCGCGTCGTGCGACTCGCTCCCCGTCTCTCGGGAGGAGCCGCATGACCCCGGCGCCGTTCGTCGTCCGCCCCGTCGTCGCAGAGGACCTGGACGCCTGGCGTCCGCTCTGGGACGGCTACAACGCGTTCTACGGCCGTTCCGGTCCGACCGCGCTGCCGGAGGAGATCACGGAGAGCACCTGGGCGCGCTTCCTCGATCCCGCCGAACCGGTCTTCGCGATGGTCGCCGACGACGGCGAGCGGATCCTCGGACTGGTGCACCACCTGTTCCACCGCAGCACGACCCTCATCGGGCCGACCTGCTACCTGCAGGACCTGTTCACCGTGCCGGAGGCGCGGGGCCGCGGTGTCGGCAGGGCACTCATCGAGGCGGTCTACGAGCGGGCGGCGGATGCGGGGGCCGAGCGCGTCTACTGGCACACGCATGAGACGAACGCCACGGCGCGGCGCCTCTACGACTCCCTCGCCGACGACTCCGGATTCGTCGTCTACCGGCACTGAGGCCGCCCGGCGGACGCCGCGACGCACGGTTCTCAGACGCCGGCGTCGCCGTACATCGCGGCCACGTCCTGCGAGCTCAGCCAGCGGGAGTAGGTCGGATCCTGCGGCCATCCGTCCGGCACATCCTGCCACTGCTCCTGCCGCCCGTACGGCAGCACGTCGGAGATCGCGAAGGAGACGCTGAACCGCTCGGCACCGCGACCGGTCGTGTGCCAGGTGCGATAGACGTCGTCGCCGTCGCGCAGGAACACGTTGAAGCCGAACCCCTCCCCGGGGCCCGAATCCATGTCGGCGCCGAACGTCGACTCCGCGGACGAGTACCAGGTCATCCGATTCCCGACGCGCTTCTTGTACGCGAGGACCTCGTCCATCGGCCCGTTCGTGATGAGGACGAAACGGGCGTCCTGGGCCTCGATGTGGCCGGTGCGGGTCCACTGCGAGGTGAGGCCGGTGCAGCCAGGGCACTGCCAGCCGGCGCCGTCGGTCCACATGTGGTGGTACGTGACGAGCTGGCTCTTGCCCTCGAAGACGTCGGCCAGGCTCACGCGGCTGCCGTCCTCGGCGATCAGGGTGTACTCGGGGAGCTTGACGGCGGGAAGTCGGCGCCGTGCGGCGGCGATCGCGTCCTGTTCCCGGGTCGCGGCCTTCTCGCGCACGCGCAGCTTGGCGAGCTCCTCGCGCCAGGTCTGCTCGTCGACGACAGGGGGCAGAGCGGTCATGACATCCTCCGTTGGTCGGTCCGGCCTTGCCGTGGCGCCGATGTTCACGACGTCCACATCTGCTATGTTCACACCGTACACATCGGTCGCGGTCGCGACAAGGGGGAAGGGGATCCGATGGCCTATCACCATGGGGATCTCGCGACGGCTCTCGTCCAGGCCGCCGTCGAGCTCTCCCGGGAGGGCGGTCCCGCCGCGGTGACGATCCGCGAGGCGACCCGCAGGACCGGGGTCTCCCCGAACGCCGCCTACCGGCACTTCCCGAACAGGGCCGCGCTGCTCGACGCGACCGCCGCGGCGATCCAGCGGGGGCTGGCCGCCGCGATGACGGACGCCCCCGATCGTTCGCCGGCAGAGCGGCTGCACCGGATCGGCGCCGCCTACGTCGACTTCGCCCTGGACGAGCCGGGCTGGTTCGCCGTGGTCTTCTTCGGAATCCGCCCTCCGGATCCGGCGACGGTGCGGGAGGCGCCCGCGTTCGTCGCTCTGACCGCCGCGCTCGACGATCTCGTGGCCGCCGGGGACATCGCCGCGGCCCACCGCGACGACGCCGCCTGGGCGTGCTGGGCCACCGTGCACGGCTTCGCGGAACTCTGCCTGCGCGGACCGCTCGCGGGCGTGGAGCGGGAGGAGCAGCGCCGCCGCGCCGGTGTCGCGATCGGCGCCGTGATCGCCGGGATCCGGTCGGCCGGGGCCTGAGCCTTCGGCGCGCGACCGGTCGGCGGACGCGATGCGGGCGACGCATCCGATCCCCGGCACGATCGTTCCGCGCCCTGCCGTGGTTCCGCCCTGTCGGCGAGACGGAACCGCGGGTTAGGATCGTCAGGACTCGCGCGGATCGCGGCCCCCGCACCCAGGGGCGCCGGACGACGCGATTCCCCCTCCGCATCCATCCCTCCCGGCGCCTCCCCCATGCCCGTGAGCAGGAGGGGCGAACAGAAAGGCGCGGCACGTGGCTGAGGCAACCGAGGACAAGGCGCAGCAGGGCGATTTCTTCGATCAGCTGCTGGACAACCCGACGACGCAGCAGTCCTTCACGATCGGCTTCCGCGGCTATGACAAGACCGAGGTCGACGCGCACCTGACCGCCCTCAAGGAGGAGCTGCGCCGCGCCACGGAGTCCGGGGCGAAGACCGACGCGCACCTGCGCAGCGAACTCGACAAGGCGGCGGAGAAGCACCGCCAGGAGCTGGCGAAGGCCACCGCCGCGCACGAGAAGCGCGCGACGAAGCTGGAGTCCGACCTCGCGACGGCGAACGCGAAGGTCGCTGAGTCGGCGCAGCAGATCCAGTCGCTGAGCATGGCGCTCGCCGGATCCCAGGAGGACATCGACGAGGCCACCTCGCGCTCGCAGTTCGAGACCGTGCTGCGCGTCGCGGAGGAGCAGGCCAGCGTCCTGATCCAGAACGCCGCGGTGCAGGCGGAGCGGCTGCTCGAGGCCGCGCGTGACGAGGCGGCCGCGAAGCGCGCCGAGCTCGACGCGGACGTCGCCCGGATCACGGCGCAGGCCGAGCGGGACGCCGACCAGGTGCGCCTGAAGATGGAGACCGAGTTCACCGCGCACACCGCGCAGGTCGAGCGCGAGGCCGCGCACGCGGCCGAGAAGGTGAACCACGCCGAGCAGGAGGCGCACTCGATCCGCACCGAGGCCGAGAAGGGCGCGGCCGCGCTGCGCGCGATGGTCACGCGGGAGACGACGGATCTGCGCGTGGCGGCCGAGCGCGAGGTGCGCGAGATGAACGCCCGCGTGCTCGAGACGGAGGAGTCCCTGACGCGCCGTCAGGACGACGCGCAGCAGGAGTTCCTGGTGCTACACAACCAGGCCGTCGCGCACGCCGAGCGGATCACCGCGGACGCGAACGAGCAGGTCGCCTCGTCGCTCGCCCACGCCGAGCGGATCTCGGCGAAGGCCGAGGACTACGAGCGGCTCATGCGGTCGCAGGCGAGCGCGATCGAGGCGGAGGCGCAGGTGCGCGCCCGCGAGACGCTCGACCGCGCCAGGACGAAGTCGCAGAAGATCGTCGACATGGTCACCGCGCACACCGCCAACGTCGTCCGCGACGCGGACGACCGTGCCCGTCAGCTGCGCTGGCAGCAGCAGCAGCTCACGAGCTTCATGGCCGAGGTGCGCGAGCTGATCCGTCCTGACGGCGCTCTCGGCAGCGAGGGTTCCGGATCCGCTCCCGCCGCCGACGAGACCGCCGCCGACGTGGCCGAGCCCTCCGGAGACGCCGAGGGCGCGTCCGCCGAGTGACCCCGCCCCGCGGTCGTTGAGCGAGATCTTCGCTCAACGACCCCGGGCGTGGGCGTCCAGCGCCCGGAATGACTGCTCCCAGCCGCGGACCAGGGGGCGGCTCTAGACTCGGGGCATGGCCCAGCGGAACACGTGGCAGCGCGAACGCGTGCGCGAGGAGCTCTCCGACGTGCGCGGATTCGTGAGCGCGCAGACCTTGCATCAGTCTCTGCGCGAGGCCAACACCGGCATCGGCCTCGCCACCGTCTATCGCGCCCTGGCCGGGCTCGCGGCCTCCGGCGAGGCCGATTCGCTGCAGAGCCCCGAGGGTGAGGCGTTGTACCGCGCCTGCAGCAGCGAAGGCCATCACCATCACCTGATCTGCCGCTCCTGCGGGATGACCGTCGAGATCGAGGCGACCGACGTCGAGCAGTGGGCGCAGCGCACCGCGGCCCTGCACGGCTTCCGCGACGCGGAGCACGTGGTCGACATCTTCGGACTGTGCGCGAGCTGCGCCAACGCCGCCGCGCAGGAGTGATCGCCGCGTGACTCTGACGACCCCGGGCCGCCGCACGACCACTGCGCGAGAAGGAGCGGCGACGCCGCACGCGCTGCGCGCTCCGGCGCCGCGGCTGTCCGGGCGTACCGCGCTCATCGGCGCAGCGGTCGGCGCGGCCGTGGTGGGGATCCTCATCGCGATCGACGCGTTCGCGCCGCACCTCTTCGCCGCGCGGCTCCCCAACCGGCTGCAGGACGGGCTCACCCTGTCCCTGAGCGTGCTGTTCGAGGCCCTGCCGTTCGTGATCCTCGGCGTGCTGCTCTCGATCGTGGTGCAGGTGTGGCTGCCCGCGGGCGTGATCGAGCGGATCCTGCCCCGACGCGGCTGGGCGCGCAGGGCCGTGCTCTCGTTGCTGGGCATGCTCATCCCGGTGTGCGAGTGCGGCAACGTGCCGTTCGCGCGCGGGCTCATGATGCGGGGCCTGGGCCCTGCGGAGGCGCTGACGTTCCTCGTCGCGGCCCCGATCGTGAACCCGATCGTGATCCTCACGACGCATGCGGCGTTCGGCTTCGACGGCGGCATCCTCGTGGCCCGTCTCGTCGGCGGCTACCTCGTCGCGAACCTGATCGGCTGGGTCTACAGCCGGCATCCGGATCCCGACGCGCTGCTCACCGAGCGCTTCCGGGACACCTGCGAGATCGTCGTGCACGAGCAGGGATCCGGGGTCCGCCGGAGCCTGGCCCAGTTCCTCATCGAGCTGCGCGCCGTCATGCCCGCCCTGATCGTCGGATCCGCGCTCGCGGGTGCCGTGCAGGTCCTCGTCCCGCGCGACGTGCTGCTGGCGATCGGCTCGAACCCGCTGCTCTCGGTCGTCGCAATGATCGCCCTGGCCATCTCGGTGGCGATCTGCTCGAACGTCGACTCGTTCTTCGCGCTCTCCTTCGCCTCGACGTTCTCGCCGGGAGCGATCGTCGCCTTCCTCCTCGTCGGCCCGCTGGTCGACATCAAGATGATCGCGCTGCTGCGCACGACCTTCACCGCCCGGACCCTCGCCGGCATCGTCGGCATCGTGATCCTGTTCGGCTTCGCCCTGGGGATCGGGGTGAACATCTTTGCCTGACACGACGACCGCGCACCGGCCCTCCCGCGCCAGGGCGCTCGGCACCCGCTGGCTCGGCGCCGGACTGGCCGCCGCGCTCGCCGTCGCGACCCTGGCGCTGGCGTTCACCGGCCGGCTGACCCTCTACATCAGCCCCGAGACGGTGTGGTTCGCGGTCGCCGCCGCGATCGTGACGCTCATCGGCGCCGTGTGGTCGTGCATGCTGCCGCTCGGCGCGGAGCAGGACCACGGGCACGACCATGGTCCTGCCGACCACGGCGACGACCACGACCACGTTCACGCGTCATCCGGCCGCCGCACGCTGGGCGCCGTGGTGGGCGCGACCGGCGGAGTGATCGCGACCGGCGTCGTCGCGGGTGCTCTGCTGCTGCCGCCCGCCTCGCTCTCCGTCGACATGGCGATGCAGCGCGCCCCGGTGGGCAGTGTGCTCTTCGCCGGTGCCGACAACATCGCGCTCGGGGCGAACACCGACACGAGCACCTTCGGCGTGGGCGGCTGGGCCAGCGTGTTCGCCACGGGCAGCCGGCCGGAGAAGTACGACGGATCCACGGTCACGCTCACGGGCTTCCTCACGCCCAACGGGTCGGCGAAGGATCAGGCGCACCTGACGCGCATGGTCATCACGCACTGCGTGCTCGACGCGCAGCCCGCGTCGGTGCCGGTGCAGATCAGCGGGTGGCAGGGCCAGTACGCTGTGGGCGACTGGGTCCAGGTGAAGGGGACGGTCCGCGCGAGTGCGGACGGCAAGCTCTCGATCGTGCCGGCCAGTGTGTCGAAGATCTCGGAGCCGAAGGACCCCTATGAGCACTGACGACGCGGATCGCCCCCTCACCCGCGCCGAACTGCGCGCCCGCCGCGCGGCCGAGGAGGCCGCGACCGCCGCGCCTGCCGTGCCCGAGGTCCCTCCCGCGGATGAGCCCGTCACGCGGTCCGCCGCGCCCGCGGACGTCTTCGACCGGGCACCGGGTCCTCGTCGCACCCCGAACGGCGGATCCGATCCGTCGACCGCATCCGAGAGCGTCCCCGAGGCCGACGTGGACCTGAGCCCCGTGCCGGCCGCGGAAGCGGTCACGAGCCCGGAGCGACCCCCGGAACGACCCCCGGCCGAGGCCGCGGACGCCGAGACCTTCGACGCCGCCCCGGTCGCCGAGGCCGCGCCGGATCCCCGGCTCGAGGCGCCGGAATGGCAGCCGCATCCCTCGCCCGCCCCGGCCGCGCGACGCCGCCGGTTCCCGCTCGTCCTCGGTGCGGTGATCGGGGTGCTCGTGGTGGTGGTCGCCGCGTTCGGCGTCGTCACGCTGCTGCAGGGCCCCCGCATCAGCAGCGTCAAGATCGACGCGCAGTCGGCGATCGACGCCTCCGGCACCCGCATGATCATCACCGCCAGCCAGCCGCTCGCGAAGGTGGATCCGAAGCAGGTCTCGGTGAGCCCCCAGGCGCCGTTCACGGTCGACACGTCGGGCCGGAACCTCGGGATCCGCTTCACCGTGCCGCTCGACGACGACACGAACTACACCGTGACCGTGAAGGACGCGACCGGCACGGACAAGCAGCGTCAGAGCACGCTGCAGGCGAGCTTCCAGACGCCGAAGTCCACGATCTTCCTGCTGCAGCGCAATGCCAAGGGCGACGACACCATCTTCATCACCGACCTCGGCGGCAAGAACGCCGTCCCGGTCGTGCAGCACGAGAAGATCGACGACTTCCGCGCGACGGCGGACCATCTCGTGGTGGCGACCGAGAAGGACGGCGTCTCCGAACTGCTCGTGATGGACCGGAAGGGCAAGAACCAGCGCGCGCTGAAGCTGCCGGGCCCCGGGTTCCTGTCGAACCTGCAGGTCTCGGAGCGCGGCAACCTCGTCGGCTACACCTTCACCGACAAGGGCATCAGCGCCACCAGCGGCCGGGCGAGCATCCTGGTGACGCAGTCGCTCACGGGCGACGGAGAGCCGCAGATCGTCAAGGTCGGCGACAAGATGCCGAGCATCTCCCAGTGGGCGTTCGTGCCCGACTCCTCCTCGGTCCTGTTCATCGACTTCAGCGGGGCCCTGTTCGTCGAGGACCGCACCGCCGCGAAGGGGACCCCGACGGCGCTCGGGTCCGCGCAGACCGTCGAGGGGATCTCCCGGGGCACGTACACCGCGATCGTCAGCCGCGGCAACGACCTCGTCGAATTGAACCTCGCCGACGGATCCGAGAAGCCGCTGGCCGCCTCGACCCCCGACTTCGGGGTGCCGGGAACCATCGCCCCCTTCCCCGGAGGGACGCTGCGCCAGGTCGCCACCCGCGACGCGACCGGCCTCCCGACCGGGCAGATCGTCACACGCGTGGACGATGACGGCAAGGCCACGAAGCTGTTCAGCGTGACCGGATCCGACGCGATCATGCAGGCCTGCCCCTCGCCGAGCGGGCAGTACAGCGCGATCGTGGTGGCCCCGAAGCTCGTGAACAACCCCTACGACCAGTCTCTGCTGCCGCTGCCGACCACGATGCAGACGCACATCGTCGACACCAGGACCGGCAAGGAGCTGGTGGTGCTCGCCGGCTTCGACCCGTCCTGGTGCGCGCAGGCACCGCACCGTTGATGCCCGGCACCGGGATCCCGTCCGGGGGCGACGGCCTGCGCCCCGCGACGCGGGAGGACCTGCTGGCCCTGCCGCTCGAGGTGGCGCCGCGCCTGCTCGGCGCCCGGCTGCGCACGATCGTGGACGGTGCGGAGGTGCAGCTGCGGATCACCGAGGTCGAGGCCTATCACGGCAAGGGCGCGGGCCCGGTCCCCGACCCCGGCTCGCACGCCCGGATGGGGCGCACCGCCCGCAACGCCACGATGTGGGGCGAACCGGGGCATCTGTACGTGTACCTCAGCCACGGCATCCACTCCTGCGTGAACGTGGTGTGCGGACCCGACGGAGTGGCCGGCGGTGTGCTGCTCCGGGCCGGTGCGGTCGAGTTCGGCGTCGACGTGGCGGCGGAGCGACGGGGGATCGGCCCGGAGGCTCGTGCCGACCTCGGCGCGACGCAGCGGCGCGACCTCGCGCGCGGTCCCGGCCGGTTCGGTCAGGCGTCCGGGCTGCGGCACCCCCGCCACGACGGCATCGACGCGCTCACCGGTGCCGCATGGGAGGGCGCCCGCGCCGAGCTGTGGCTCGCGGATGCGCCGGCCGAGGTCGCATCCGGTCCGCGGGTGGGCGTCGCGGGGCACGCCGGCACGGATGCGTTCCCCTGGAGGTTCTGGATCCCGGGGGATCCGACGGTGTCCCCGTTCCGCTGGGGCCGTGGCGCCGCAGAGGCGGCTGCGGCTGCGGCCACCGGCGACACGCCCGGCATCGGATCCGTGCTAAAGTAGCTCTTTGTCTGCGCACACTCCTGTGCGCAGTTCGTATGCCTCCCTCCCTGCGGCCGAGCGATCGGCGAGGGGAGAGGCGTGCAGACAAGGGATCTTGGGTGGGGCCGTCCGGCCTCACGGTAGAGAAGGAGTCATCATGGCAGCAGTGTGCCAGGTGACCGGTGCTGTTCCCGGCTTCGGTCACAACATTTCGCACTCGCACCGTCGGCCGAAGCGCCGCTTCGACCCGAACGTGCAGAAGAAGACGTATTTTGTTCCGTCGCTCGGTCGCAAGATCACGCTGCACGTGTCCGCCAAGGGCATCAAGGTGATCGACGCCCGCGGCATCGAGAAGGTTGTCGCTGACCTCCAGGCGAAGGGTGTGAAGCTCTAATGGCCAAGAAGGCACAGGACATCCGTCCGATCATCAAGCTGCGTTCGACGGCCGGTACCGGTTACACCTACGTGACCAAGAAGAACCGTCGCAACACCCCCGACCGCCTCGTGCTGAAGAAGTACGACCCGGTGGTTCGCAAGCACGTCGAATTCCGAGAGGAGCGTTGATCCATGGCTAAGAAGAGCAAGATCGCGCGCAACGAGCAGCGCAAGGTCGTCGTCGAGCGTTACGCCGAGCGTCGTGCCGAGCTGAAGAAGACCCTGGTCGACCCGAACGCGACCGACGAGGCCCGCGAGGCCGCCCGCGTCGGCCTGCAGAAGCTTCCGCGCAACGCGTCGCCGGCGCGCGTCCGTTCGCGCGACGCGATCGACGGCCGCCCCCGCGGTGTCCTCACGAAGTTCGGCATCTCGCGTGTCCGCTTCCGTGACATGGCGCACCGTGGCGAGCTGCCGGGCGTGACCAAGTCGAGCTGGTAAGCAGTCTTCTTCCCTGAGCGTTCAGGGATCACGGGGCGGGGATCTTCGGATCCCCGCCCCTTCTGCGTGTCCTCCGCATCCCTTCCGGGCGCCCGGATCCGGGAGCCCGATTCGCCGAAAGGCGGATCCGGTGTGTGACTGGAGTGACGGATGAGGCGCGACACGCCGCCGCAAAACGTCAAAACCCGCGAAATGACGCGGAAAACCAGGGTTTGGTTGATACATTCAAGGCGGTCGTTCGACCAACGGGGGGCATCCGCCCATCCGGAACTCTGATACGAAGCGACGGGATCCCGTCGCTGGAGGATGAAATGGCTGACAAGTCCATCACCAAGACCGAGCTCGTCGCGAGCATCGCCAGCGCCACCGGCCAGAGCCAGGCTGCCGTCTCCGGCGTTCTCGACGCCCTGTTCGCCACGGTCTCGGACGCTGTTGCCAAGGGCAGCAAGGTCTCGATCCCGGGCTGGATCTCCTTCGAGCAGGTCGCGACCGCCGCCCGCACGGGCCGCAACCCGCAGACCGGCGCCGAGATCAAGATCCCGGCCGGCAAGCGCGTCAAGGTGACCGCTGGTTCCAAGCTCAAGGCCGCCGTCAAGTAATTCGGCTCCGCCTCGCAAGGCCGTCCCTCTCCGGAGGGGCGGCCTTTCGCGTCCCCCGGCTCCGTTTGGGTGCACTGCCCGGGGTTGGGGCGTACTTCTCCGTTTTGGGGCGCGTGAGGACCGTGGAACGCGGCGTGCGGCGCCCCAAAACGAGGGGATGCGCCCCGAAACCGGGGTGTGAGCGCCGGGCGAGCCGGCTCCCGGCAGACCCCGAGCCGCACCGGAATAGGCTGGAGGGGTGAATCGCCCCGCCACCGGGGTCCGCCCCGAGACCGGGTCGGATGCCGCCCGCTCCGCCCTGCCCGCCGGATCCCCGACCCTGCGCATCGCCGGACCGGTGATCCTCGTCGGGGCCGCCATGCTCGCGGTGGTCGCCGGCCTCGCGTTCGGAGGGGGCGCGGCGCCGAACCTGCTGCTCGACCCCGGTCCGGTCGTGCGCTGGGGCCTGCCCGTCGTGAAGACCATCAGCAACCTGGGCGCGGCGGCGATGCTCGGATCCCTCGTGCTGGCGCTCTTCTCGCTGCGCAGCGGGGCGCGCTCGTTCGAGATCGCACTGGACACCGCCTCGATCGGAGCCGCGGTCTACACGGTCGCGAGCGCCGTGGCGGGCCTGTTCACGTTCCTGCAGACCCTGGGCGTGAAGCTCAGCGCCGGGCCCGAGTTCGGCGCACAGCTGGGACGCTTCCTCCTCGAACTCCCGCTCGGCCAGGCCTGGCTGATGACCGTGCTGGCCGGCGCCGTCATCACCATCGCCGCCTTCGCCTTCCGCGGCTGGACCGCCACGCTGCTCACCGCGATCCTCGCCGCCGCCTCGTTCATCCCGCTCGCCACCCAGGGCCACGCGGGCGAGCTCAGCGGCCACGACGCCGCGGTGAACTCGCTGCTGCTGCACACCATCGGCGCTGCCGTGTGGATCGGCGGCCTCGTGCTACTGATCGTGCTGCGCGGATCCCGCAGCGAACTCGCCGACCCCGGCCGCGCGCGCACGGCCGCGAACACGGCGAAGGCCGCGAACCCCGCAGCGAAGCAGCCGAAGTCCTCGAATCCCGCCAAGTCCCCGAAGCCCGCGAAGAAGACGAAGGGCGCCATCGGGTTCGCCGATGTCGTGCGCCGCTACTCCTCCCTCGCCCTCGCCGCCTATGTCGTGGTCGCCGTGTCGGGCATCGCCCGCTCGATCGTCGCCGTGGGCGACTGGGCCGGCATGCTCACGCCGTACGGCGGTCTCATCATCGCGAAGGCGGTCGTGCTGATCCTGCTCGGCGCGCTCGGCGCCCGCTACCGCACCCGCCTGATCCCGAAGCTCGAGGCGGGCGGATCCGGCCCGTTCTGGACCCTGGTGCTGCTGGAACTCGCGCTCATGGGCATCGCCTCGGGGCTCGCCGCCGCGCTCTCGCGCACCGCCCCGCCCACCGGGCTCGAGGTCGCGACCGTGCGGACGCCGGCCGAGATCCTGACCGGATCCGCGCTGCCGCCGGAGCTCACCCCGATCCGCTGGATCACGGCGTGGAACATCGACCTCATCTGGGCGACCGCCGCGGTGTTCGGCATCGTGCTGTACGCGGTCGGCGTGCTGCGGCTGCGCAAGCGCGGCGACTCCTGGCCGATCCATCGCACGATCTTCTGGATCCTCGGACTGCTGGGTCTGGTGTGGGTCACCGGCGGCGCGATCAACGCGTACCAGGAGACCCTGTTCAGCGTGCACATGCTCGGGCACATGATGCTGTCGATGGCGATCCCGCTGCTGCTCGTCGCCGGCGCCCCGGTCACCCTCGCCCTGCGCGCGATCGACAAGCGCGACGACGGCACCCGCGGAGGCCGGGAGTGGATCCTGTGGGCCGTGCACTCGCCGTTCTCGCGCGTGGTCACCAACCCGTTCGTGGCGGCGGCGATCTTCGTGCTGTCGCTGTGGGCGTTCTACTTCACCGACCTCGTGCGCTGGGCGATGACCGATCACATCGGGCACGAGTGGATGACGATGCACTTCCTCATCTCCGGGTACCTGTTCGTGCTGTCCCTGGTCGGGGCGGATCCGGTTCCGCGGCGGCTGCCGTACGCGGGCCGGCTCATCACGCTCATCGCCGTGATGGCCACGCACGCGTTCTTCGGCATGGCGATCATGATGCAGTCGGGGCTGATGGTCGCCGAGTGGTTCGGCGCGATGGGCCGCACGTGGGGTGCGACGCCGCTCGAGGATCAGTACGTCGGCGGAGGCGTGGCGTGGTCGGTGGGGGAGATCCCGACCTTGATCCTCGCGATCACGGTCGCGATCCAGTGGAGCCGCAGCGACGCGAAGGTGCAGAAGCGGCAGGACCGCGCCGCCGATCGCTCGGGAGATGCCGAGCTCGAGGAGTACAACGCGAGGCTCGCCGAGCTCGCCGAGAAGGACCGCCGCACCGCCGCCCGCGGCCGCTGAGGGGCCGGATCATGCACGCCCGTCCGGGAGCGACGCACCCGCGGACGTCGGCCCGCGGGTTGCAGCCCGCGGGCCTGGCGCAGGGCAGGGCTCGGGGGTGGTGCTGAACGCGCGGATCAGCCCTCGGCGCCGGGCGGCGGCGACGACTGCTCGGGCGAGGTGATGCTGATCGACGCGGATCCGTCGGGCAGGAACCGGATCGTGCCGTCCACGTCGAACGGCACGTCCTGGTCGACGTGCGACACGGATCCGTCGTACAGCGACTTCACCTCGAGCTGTATGTGCGCGGTGGCAGGGGTGGGGGAGATCTTCCAGCCCTCGCCGTCCGGCTGCAGCGTGATGTCGGGGTTCTCGACCATGCTCCAGGTCGGACCGTCGACGACCCGGTTCGGCACCGCGTAGCCGAACGGGCAGCCGGTGGGCTGCAGGACGTGCTGCGTCGTGCACTGGCTGAGGAACTCGTTGACGCGCTGCTGGACGACCTTGACGAAGCCCTCGGTGGGCGTGGCCTGCACATCGAGCGGCACGTCGGCGAGCGGCTTGTCGGCGAGCACGCCCAAGCCCTTCGCGGTCGCCGTCGACGTCTTCACCGACACCGAGTAGAGCCCGGGGGAGAACACGAGCATCGGCACCGCGTCGAGCGGCGAGGACTCCGCGCCCTGCGCCGCCACCTGGCGGCGGTCGAGGTCGAAGCCGTTCACGGAGAACCGGTCGGATCCGCGCACGGTCAGCGAGATGACGGCGAGCGGGCTCTGCGCGAACTCCCACGCGGGGGCGACGCCGATCCAGCCGTCCTGGGCGATGCGGAACGTGGAGGATCCGAGGTGGCCCCCGGCCTTGTACTGCACGGTGACCGAGGTGACGTCGCCGTCGGGGTGCTCGTCGGTCACGGTGATGTCGGTGAGCGCGCCGAGGGCGTCGCGGCGCAGCAGCGCATCGGAGGCGGAGCGGAAGGTGTCGCTGTCGAGATCGCCGTGCGAGAGCGCGACGCCCGGCAGCCGCAGGGCGTCGGCCGCGCGTCCCTCGCTGAGCAGCGTCAGGTAGCGGGTCACGAACGCGGAGGGACTGTAGAACTCGCGGTACGCGGTGAGCCCGCCGGCCGCGAGCGCGGCGACCAGCACGGCGCCCACGACGGCGAGCAGGGCGAGATCGGACCAGAGCGGGGCGCGGCGTCGCGCAGCCCGGGCCCGGCGCGACCGCGCGCCTGGCGCCTGCACCCCCGCCGACTGCACCATGGCGCAAGTCTACGAAGAGCCGCCTGCAGGAACCCCGAGTGCCCCGCGCGCCCTTCTTCACTCCTTACCCGCGAAACTCCAACTGGGCGACGAGACTGCGGTCCTGACGCGCAGTCTCGTCGCCCAGTTGGAGTCTCGCGGTCAGAGAGGGGGCCGGGGAAGCGGTCGCGGTAGACTCCGTAGACCGTGAGCACGCCGACCCTCTCCGCCGAACAGGAAGAACTGTTCCGGCTGATCGAGGACACCCGCGAGCACGTGTTCATCACCGGCCGCGCCGGCACGGGAAAGTCCACGCTGCTGCAGCACTTCGCCTACAACACGCAGAAGCAGATCGCCGTCTGCGCGCCGACCGGCGTCGCGGCGCTGAACGTCGAGGGGCAGACGATCCACTCGCTGTTCCGCCTGCCGATCGGCCTCATCGCCGACAGCGAGATCGACCAGTCGGATGCGACCCGCAAGATCCTGAACGCGATCGACACGCTCGTGATCGACGAGGTCTCGATGGTCAACGCGGATCTGATGGACGCGATCGACCGGTCGCTGCGCCAGGCGCGAGGGCGCAGGGCCGAGGCGTTCGGCGGCGTGCAGGTCGTGATGTTCGGGGATCCGTATCAGCTCGCGCCGGTCCCTCCGCGCGGCGACGAGCTGCGCTACATCCAGGACCACTACCGGTCGTTCTGGTTCTTCGACGCGAAGGTCTGGACCGGCGGCGAGGCCACGGACGGGCTGCTGGACATCGGCACGCACGGCGCGACGCTGCACGTGCGAGAGCTCGTGCACATCCACCGGCAGTCCGATGCCGGGTTCAAGGCGATGCTGAACGCGGTGCGCTACGGGCGGGTCACCGCGGAGATCGCCGGGGCGCTCAACGACGCGGGTGCACGGACGCCCCCGGATCCGGCCCCCGGCGAGATCCCGATGATCACGCTCGCGACGCGCAACGACATCGTGAACGGCATCAACGCCCGCCATCTCGCGGCCCTGCCCGGCAAGGTGCAGAAGGCGCGGGCGGACATCTCCGGCGACTTCGGCCGGGGCGAGGCGAACTATCCGGCCGACCAGGAGCTGCAGCTCAAGGAGGGTGCGCAGGTGATGTTCCTGCGCAACGACATCTCTGCGATGCCGGATCCGCCGCGCTGGGTGAACGGCACGATCGGGACCGTCGTGCGCATCCTCGGCGACGCCGTGCGCGTGGAGATCGACGGCGAGGAGGTCGACGTCGAGCCGGCGGTCTGGGAGCGCTACCGCTACATCTACAACCCCGGCACGAAGACGCTCTCGCGCGAGGTGGTCGCCGAGTTCACCCAGTTCCCGCTGCGGCTGGCCTGGGCGGTCACGATCCACAAGTCCCAGGGCAAGACCTACGAGCGGGCGGTCGTGGATCTCGGATCCGGGGCGTTCGCCCCCGGACAGACCTACGTCGCGCTCTCCCGGCTGACCTCGCTCGAGGGCCTGTATCTGTCCCGCCCGCTGCGCCCCCGCGACATCCGCGTCGACGAGGACGTTCGCCGCTTCATGCGGGCCGCGTGGGAGGCCCGTCAGGGCGATTCCACGCCGCAGCTGCCGTAGCGTCGCTGAGGGACGGACGGGATCCGCGTCGTCGAAGGGGGGCAGTCATGACCGATCGCGCACGGGCACGTGGCCGCGGCGGGGGCGCACTCGGCGCCGCGCTCGCACTCGGGCTCGCGATCGCGATCGGCGTGCTGGCCGCCGTGCTGCTGGTCTGGCCCCGGGCGCTCGGGGCCCAGCGCATCGTCGGCGTCGCGCAGCTCATCGCGTTCCGCGCACCACTCGCGCTCGGGCTGGCGCTCGTCGCGATCGTGGTCGGATCCGTCGTGCTGCTGCTGCGCCGACGTGCGGCACGGGTGCGACGCGTGCTCGGGGTGTTCGCGATCGTCGTCGCGCTCGCCGCGGGCGGGAACCTCGCCGTGCTCCTGGCTCGCGGCCCGGCGGAGACCGGGGCGGTGGGGCTGCGCGACGGCGATCTCACCGTGCTCGTCTGGAACACCCAGGGCGGCGCGTCAACGCCCGCCGAGGTCGCGGAGCTCGTGCTCGCCACCGGGGCCGACGTCGTCAGCCTGCCCGAGATGGACGACGACGCCTCCGCCGAGGTCGCGAGGCTCGTGGGCGTCCGCGGAGTCCGCATGACGGCGGCGACGACCAGAGCCGTCGCGGAGACGTCGACGCCGTCGTGGATCCCGACCTCGCTGCTCGTCGCCGATCGCCTGGGCGCCTACCGGCTCGACGCCTCCGCTGGCAAGACCCGGGGGCTGCCGAGCGGCGTCTGGCGTCCGGTGGACGGCACGGGGCCGACGATCATCGCGGCCCACCCCGCCGCACCGCTGACCGACGGCATGGACGACTGGCGCGCGGGGCTCGACTGGGTGCGCGCCCAGTGCCGCACGCCGCACCCCGATCTGATCCTGGCCGGGGACCTCAACGCCACGGTCGACCACCTGGATCTCGGCGCCTGCCGGGACGCGGCTGTCGAGGCGCGCGCGGCGGCGACCGGCACCTGGCCGTCATCGGCGCCGGCCTGGCTGGCGGCGCCGATCGATCACGTGCTGGTCGGTCCGGCGTGGACCGTCCGCGAGGTCCGGGTGATCGACGCGACCGGGGGCACCGACCATCGTGCGCTCGTCGCGGTGCTGGCGAAGGGCTGAGATCGAGGGCTCAGCCGCGGGCCCTGACGTGCACGGCGAGGATCTCCGCGATCTCGAGGAGATCCAGGCGGCTCTGCGCCGTCCCGAGCACGAGGTCGAATGCGGTGTCGGTGTCCATGTCGATCCGGATGCCGTTGAGCTCGAGGAATGTCAGCGTGAGGATCCAGGAGAACCGCTTGTTGCCGTCGTGGAGCGGATGGTTCTGCGCCAGAGAGGACATCAGCGCGGCGGCCTTGACCTCGATCTCCGGGTACGCCTCGACGCCGAACATCGAGCTCGCGGGACGTGCGAGGGCGGAGGACAGCAGCCCGATGTCGCGGATCTTCAGGCCCAGTGCGTCGAGGATCCCCACGGCCTGGGGCAGCTCGACGTACCGGATCACGCGTCCTCGAGCTTGGTGATCAGCTCGGCGTAGCGGTCGGCGACGCCGAGCGCGATCGACACGGCCTCCGTGGTCGTGACCTCTTCGCGCACGAACCTGTCGGCCGCCTCGATGAGCAGCGCGTGCTTGGAGGTGTGCCGCTGCGCGGCCAGCTCACTCAGCTGCGCGTCGAGTTCTGCCGGGATCCGCACCGTCATGGCCATACCAGAATGGTATCACCGACCCGTGGCCCCGGCCCTCTCGCCCGGTTCTGATGGCCCGGGGGCAGTACCTGTTCGTTCGCGGCCCTGCGAGCCCGTCGAGTGGGTTCCGGTAGGTCGGCCGGGCTGGATTCGGGCGGCCGGCCGGGCTGGATCCTCCTCCCCAGGCGCCCGATCCGAGGAGTTGTGCACAGTTCTGAAAATCCCATGTGATCGGGAGTTCGAATGTCTGTGGCACGGTGTTGGATCGGGGTATGACATCGACCACGGCGCACGTACTGGAGCAGCTCGACCGGCTGCTCCACGCGGTGTGCGCGTCGGACGAGATCGAGGCGCAGCTCGAGGCGCTGTCGGCGGCAGACCTGACCGAGGTGCTGCAGGCGGCGGGGCGCGTGCAGCGCCGGCTCGACGCGATCATCACGACGGCCACCGGCGCCGTGGACGAGCGCGATGGCCGCCCGGCGGATGATCGTGTCTCGCCCGGTGCGGGCTGCAGGGATGCGACCGAGCTGCTGCGCCGGGCCCTGCGGGTCGACGTGGGCACGGCGCGACGATTCGTGCACGCGGCGCGGCTCATCCACCGCGACCGGTCGCTGTCTTCGGGAGAGCTGCTTCCGCCTGACTTCGAAGAGCTCGGGGCGACGCTGCGGGACGGGGTCGTGTCGGTGTCGGGGCTCCTCGCGGCGACGGCGCCGCTGGCGAAGAGCGGCAACAGGATCGGGCACGAGGAACGGGCGGCGATCGATCGTCTGCTGGCTGACATGGCCCGTGGGCGGGATCTTCCCGACGCGCAGGGGCGGCCGGGCCCCGCGCCGACGACCGACGAATTGGCAGACTTCGCGGCGGCGCTCGCGCTCGCCGTGGATCCCGACGGCAAGGAACCCGATGACGCGACGGCGAACCGGCGTCGAGGGTTCACGCTGGGGCGGCTGAGGGACGGCGTGGTGCCGGTGTCGGGCGGGCTGCTGCCCGAGGTCGCGGGCGCGGTGCAGCGTCTGATCGACGCGCTGAACAATCCGGCCGCATCCGATGCGCCGCCGCCGGCGGCGGCGGGACGGGTGGCGTTCGCGCCCGAAGACGGGGCCGATCGGGGGTCGAGCGATCTCCCGGACGCGCCGGCGCAGCCGGATCCTCCCGACGACCGGACGCCGGCGCAGAAGCGGCACGATGCGTTCGCGATGATCGTGAACGTCGCCGCCGCCTCGGACGGGTTTCCCGAGCTGGGCGGTGCTGCGCCGACCCTCGTCGTCTCGGTCACGGCCGAGGACTACGCGCGCGGCACGGGACGGTCGCACATCGAGGGTACGGAATGGGACACGTCGATCGGGGTGGCCCGCCTCACCGCCTGCGCGGGCGGGGTCCAGCGGGTGCTGTTCGACGATCGGGGGCAGATCGTATCCATCGGCACCAGTGCCCGACTGTTCAACGCGGTGCGGCGTCGCGCGATCGTGCTCCGCGATCGGGAGTGCGTGATCTCGGGTTGCCGGATCCCGGCGACATGGTGCGAGATCCACCATGTCCGCGAATGGGCGCAGGGCGGAACGACGCACACGAGCAACGGCGTCGCGCTCTGCTGGCATCACCATCGCACGCTGGACTCGTCGGGGTGGCGGATCCGCATGAGCGGTGGGGTCCCTGAGATCCGCGGACCGCACTGGTGGGACGCCTACGGCGGTTGGCATCGACCGAGATCCCGCGGCGGCACCCCGTACGAACGTCGCCGTATCCTGGCGGGCGCCGTCGCGCCACCCGGAAGCGGCGGGGGTGAGATCTCCACCCGTCCACCCGAGGATCTCCACCCGCGGGTGGTGCCGGCGGATCCGGGATCCGAGGAGCATCGAGGACATGAACCTCTCGATCGTCTCCAACGTCCTGCTGATCCTGGTCGCCGTCGGCGTGATCGCCGTGCGGCAGATGACCTGGCGACCCGTGCTCGGCGGGCGTGACTGGACGTTCCCCGGCCTCGCCGCCGTGGTCGGGGCCGCGCTGCTCCTGCAGTCGCTGAACGGCCGTGCGCTCGGTGTGATCGACGTCGTCGCGTTCCTCGTCGAGGTCGCGATCGCCCTCGGCGTCGGTCTCGGGATGGGCGCCATCGCCCACATCCGCCCGATCGCCCGTCCTGCCGGATACGCGGCGGACGCGTCGGCCCTGTCCGGGAAGGCCGCCGCGAGGGCGCTCGCCGAGTTCGAGACCAGGACGGGGCCGTGGGGACTCGCCCTCTGGATCGTGCTGATCGGCGTGCGGGTGGGCCTGACCTTCGCCTTCGAGAGCCTCGGATCCCACCTCGGCGTCTCGACCGGGATGATCCTCCTGGTGCTCGCGGCGAACCGTGCCGCGCGGATCCTCGTGCTGCACAACAGGGTGGAGGGGCTGCGCCGCACCGACGCGCAGGGCGCATCAGCGCGCATCATGGTCTCGTGAGCTCGTTCCGCCTGCCGCCCCTCGCGGCGACGACCCCGTGGAGCGCCGGCATCAACCTCGCCGGCGCTCTCGCCGTGGCCTACGGGCTGTGGCGCGGCGCCCCGCACTTCGCACCGTGGGTGGTCGTGGCGGTGGCCGCAGGGCTCGTCGCCTGGGTCGCGCGCACCCTGCTCGCGACGCGGTGGGGTGCGCGGGCGGGTGAAGCCTCCGCCCCGCCGTCCGCCGTCGCGTCACGGACGAGCCCCGACGGGCGCGTGCTCGGAGCGGCCCTGCTCGCGGTGATGGTGATCGCGGGCGCGCTGACCGCGATCCCCACGCAAGGGCTCGGCGTCGCGCTCCTCGTCGTCGCCGTGCTCGTGGTGACGAGCGATCCCGCCTCCTCACCCCTGGTCTGGGGCGCCGTGGTGCTCGCCGGAGCGCTCGGGATCGCCGTCGGTACGGTGCTCGCGCTCGCGGGGCTCGGCGGATCCGGCGAGGTGAACGTGCTCGGCCTGCTCGCGGTGATCGCCGGGCTGGTGCTCTCGGTGGTCGCCGGGTTCGGGCGACGGGCGCAGCGCGTGCTGCTCGCGGAGAGGGAGCGCGCGAGCGCCGAGGCGCTGCGGGCGCAGGCCGCGGCCCACCGCATCGCGATCGCGCGCGACCTGCACGACGTGCTCGCGCACAGTCTGGGCGGCCTCGTGGTGCAGCTGGACGCGGTCGAGGCCCTGCTCGACGCGGGGGACACCGAGAGGGCGGCCGCCCGTGTGGCCGCGGCGCGGGGGCTCGCGGTCGAGGGCCTGGGCGAGGCCCGAGAGGCGGTGCGGGCGCTGCGCGAACCGGAGCCCGAGCGCGGATCCGGCTCCGCGGATCCGGTCGCCGCGGCCGCCGTCGAGACGCGGATCCGCGCGCTCATCGCCGCGGAGCAGGGCGTCCGGCTCGACGTCGCCGGTGTCGCGCATCCGATGTCGGGCGCGCTCGCCGAGGCGCTGGTCCGCACGGTGCAGGAGGGGCTCAGCAACGCGCGCAAGCACGCGCCGGGTGCGGCGGTGCGGGTCGGCCTCGTCTGGCATCCTGACCGTGTGGAGTGCACGATCGAGAACCCTGTCTCCGCGGCGCCGACGCAGGACGGGGCGCTCGCCGCGACGGGCGGCGGCTACGGGCTGCGCGGTGTGCGCGAGCGCTTCGCCGTGCTCGGCGGAACCGTGCAGGCGGGCGTGGTGCCAGGTGCCGCGACCGCCGTCGGGAGCGCGCCCGAGAACGACGCAGACCGCTTCGTGCTGCGGGCGGAGGCTCCCGCATGACCGCGCGGATCCGCATCGTGCTCGCCGACGATCAGGCGATCATCCGCGACGGTCTCGAGACGGTGTTGAGCCTCGTGGAGGACTTCGAGGTCGTCGGCACCGCCGCCGACGGGGCAGGGGCCGTCGCGCTCATCGCCGCGGAGCGCCCCGATGTCGCCCTCATGGACCTGCGGATGCCGGTGCTGGACGGCGCGGCCGCCACCCGGCGGGTGACCGCCGAGACGCCGGAGACCGCCGTGCTGGTGCTCACGACCTTCGCCGACGACGCCGACATCGTCTCCGCGCTGCGGGCCGGCGCCCGCGGCTACCTCACGAAGGACGCCGGCCGTGCGGAGCTCGCCGCCGCGATCCGCGCGGTCTCGGCAGGGCAGTCCACGTTCTCCGCACCGGTGCGCGACGTGCTGCTGGGACGGCTCGACGCCCCGGCCGGGACGGCGGACGCCGCAGGATCCCGCCCGGCTGCTGCATCCGACGCGAAACCGGGAGGGACAGGCGCGGAGCCCGTTGCGGATCCGGCCTCGCCCGAGGCCCTCGCCACACGCTTCCCTGCGCTCACCGCGCGCGAGCGCGAGGTCTACGCCCTCATCCTGCAGGGACGCTCGAACGGGGAGATCGCCCAGACGCTCTTCGTCGGGGTCGCCACGGTGAAGACGCACGTCAACGCGCTCTTCGCGAAGCTCGGCGTCCGCGACCGCGCGCAGGCGATCGCGAAGGGGCTGGGGCGCGCCTGAGGCGTCGTGCGCCCGCGGATCCGCACATCACGATCTTCACCCGATCTCAGGGATCATCCTTCGGGATGACGGCACCCTGAGACGGGCCGCTTACAATCGTGAGGAATGTCAGGGGGGCGAATGCGTGGGATCACAGGGCGTCGAGTGGGGGCGCTGGTCGCCGGTGTCGTTGCGGCGACGCTGGCGCTGAGCGGCTGCTCGGGCGGCGCGGAGACCCCTTCGTACACCCCGAAGCCGCAGGTGCAGGGCGAGCTGCCGTCCGAGATGAAGGACCAGATCAAGGCGGCCGTCACGCGCGCCATGGCTCAGAGCGGCTCGAGCGGCGCGATCGTCGGCGTGTGGGCGCCGTGGGGCGGATCCTACGTCGCCGGCCTCGGCACGGTCTCCTTCGAGGACAAGACGCCGGTGAGCACCGACATGTCGTTCCGGATCGGCGACGTCACCCGGCTGATGACGTGCGACGTGCTGTATGCGATGGCCGACGCGGACAAGGTCAAGCTCGACGCCTCGATCACCGAGTACGTCTCCGGCGTGCCGGATCTGCAGGACGTCACCCTCCTCGACCTCTGCAACGGCACCGGAGGGATCGGATCCTCCCGGTCCACCGTGATGCCGATGCTCCTGAGCAACCCCGCGCGCGAGTGGGATCCGAAGGAGCTCGCGTCCTACGGCCTCGCGCAGAACCGCACCCCTCCGCGCACCGGCTACCGCGATTCCGACGCCGGCTACCTGCTGCTCGGCCAGGCGCTCGAGCGCGCCTCGGGCCAGACCGCCGCGCAGCTCATCCGTCAGTACGTGACCGCGCCGCTCGGGCTGAACTCGACGTCGCTGCCCGGATCCGCCGCCGCGGCTCCCACCCCGTCCCCGGCACTGAAGGGGTTCTACACGGCCCAGGTCGACGGCGCCTACCAGTGCGCGAAGCCCACCGACATCACGGTGAGCTCGTCGAGCAACGGCTACACGGACTCCGGCGCGGTCTCCACGATCGAGGATCTCGGCCGGTACATGCAGGCGGAGGCCGCGCAGGCGCTGCGACTGAAGAAGACGCCGAAGCGCTTCGGCGCGCCGCTGCAGGTCGCCGAAGGCGCACCGAGCTGGTACCAGACCACGGGCGGGGCGAAACTGGTCGGATCCATGATCGGGCAGCACGGCAGCACGCCCGGCTATCTGACGGCGGCCTACGCCGACCCGGCCACCGGATTCACCGTCGCCGTGGTGCTGAACGACTCCACGGCCGGCGACGCGTTCATCGGCGACCTCGCGTTCGAGCTCGCGGCGCTCGCCTCCAAGGCGCCCGCCGCCAAGGGCGCGAAAGCACCGGAGTTCGCGCTGCCGTTCACGTCGGACGACTACGCTAAGGCGGTCGACGGCGCGGCCATCTGCCCGCTGCCGCAGGGCTGACCGGCCCGCTCGACGCCTCCCCGCGCTTCGGCGGGCCTGCAGAGGCCCATGCGCGCGCACGACCCGAGGAGCAGCCATGGCGATCGTCGACAACGGCATCTATGTGGACGGCGTCCGCACCGACACCCCGCACACGCTGGATGAGACCTTCCAGCTCATGCACGCCCGTGGGGGCATGGGCTGGATCGGCCTGTACCGACCCAGCGAGGAGGAGGTGCGTCAGGTCGCTGCGGAGTTCGGGCTGCACGAGCTCGCGGTCGAGGACGCCCTGACCGGTCATCAGCGCTCCAAGCTCGAGCGCTACGGGGAAACCCTCTTCATCGTCCTGCGCCCCGCCCGCTATCTCGATGTCGCGGAGGAGGTCGAGTTCGGCGAGCTGCACGTGTTCGTGGGCCCCAACTTCGTCGTCACCATCAGGCACGCCGAGACGCCGAGCCTGAGCCGGGTGCGCGGGCGCATGGAGCAGGACCCCGAGCTGCTGGCCCGCGGCCCCGAGGCCGTGCTCTACGCGATCCTCGACGAGCTCGTCGACGAGTACTCGCCGGTGCTCGCGGGGCTCGAGAACGACATCGACGAGATCGAGGCGCAGCTGTTCCTCGAGGAGTCCGACGTGACCCAGCGCATCTACGAGCTCTCCAGCGAGGTGATCGACTTCCAGAAGGCGACCCAGCCGCTGCAGCCGATGCTGGAGAACCTGTTGCGCGGATCCGCCAAGTACTCCGTCGACCTGGAGCTGCAGCGCTATCTGCGCGACGTGCTGGACCATATCCTGACCCTCTCCGAGCGGGTCTCGACCTTCCGTGCGAACCTCGACAACGCACTGACCGTGGAGGCGACGATCGTCGCCCGGCGCCAGAACGAGGAGATGCGCCGGATGACGCAGGAGAGCATCCGCCAGGGCGAGGAGGTCAAGAAGATCTCCAGCTGGGCGGCCATCTTCTTCGCACCGACGATCGTGGCCGGGATCTACGGCATGAACTTCGAGGCGATGCCGGAGCTGAAGTGGGCCGCCGGCTATCCGATGGCGATCGGCCTCATGGTCGGCGGCGCGTTCGTGCTGTACCTGGTGTTCAAGAAGCGCGGCTGGCTGTAGGGGGCGTCAGCGTCCGAAGCCCGTCAGCGCGATGACGGCGAGGGCGGTGGCCGTGACCAGGATCCACAGGATGGCGCCGAGCAGGAGCGGCCGCCAGCCGGCGCGGCGCAGCGCCGCGACATCGGTGGACAGGCCGATCCC
>JAITLM010000186.1 GCA_031277885.1 Microbacterium sp. | reverse complement strand
CTTCGCGGTGCTGACGGACGGCTACAACTCGCAGACGATCGCGGGAAACATCGCGCTGAACTTCCCCATCGCGACCGACATCCAGCGCTCGGCCCTGATCGGCACGGGCCTCATGCTCTTCGTGGTGTCCCTCGCCGTCAACATGATCGCCCGCGGCATCCTCGGCCGCTCCGAGCGCAAGTCGCGCACCTCGCCGAAGATTGGAAAGCGCGTATGACCGCCGTCACCTCGGCTCCGGCGACGGCGCAGCCGATGAGCCTCACCAGCGGACAGCTCCCCCGCTGGATCGAGCCCGTGCTCGCGATCGGCACCGCCGTGGTCGTCGCGGCCGTGCTCCTGGTGATCCAGCTTTTCAACCCCGCGGTGTGGCTCGTGCTCACCGCCGTGGTCTACCTCATCGCGGTCGCGATCGGCTCGAGCATCGTGGAGGGCCGCCGCAAGGCCGTCGACCGCGTCGTGCGCGGACTCGTCGTGTGCGCCTTCGTGCTCGCCGTGGCCCCGCTGATCTCCACGGTCTGGACCGTGGTCGCGCAGGGCCTCAAGGTCGTGAACTGGGACTTCGTGACCAAGGTCGGCGGCACCATCTTCGACCCGAACACGCTGGCCGTCACGAACACCCCCGGAGCGCTGCAGGCGGTCGTCGGAACGCTGATCATCACCGGGATCGCCGCACTCATCTCCGTGCCGATCGGCATCCTCGCCGCCGTCTACCTGACCGAGTACGCGCAGCCGAGCAACCCGATGCGCCGCACCGTCACGTTCCTGGTCGACGTCATGACGGGCATCCCCTCGATCGTCGCGGGTCTGTTCGCGTTCTCGCTGATGGCCCTCATCGTCGGCCCGAAGGCGTTCAGCGGCTTCTCCGCCTCGATCGCCCTCTGCGTCCTGATGATCCCGATCGTGATCCGCTCGACCGAGGAGATGATCCGGCTCGTGCCGAACGAGCTGCGCGAGGCCTCGCTCGCCCTCGGCGTGCCGCGTGCGACGACCATCATCAAGGTCGTGCTCCGCACGGCCGCGAGCGGTATCGTGACGGGCGTGGTCCTCGCCGTCGCCCGTGTCATCGGCGAGACCGCCCCGATCTTCATCGCCGCGAGCTTCACCGACAACTTCAACGCGAATCCGTTCAACGGGCCCATGCAGACCCTTCCGGTGATGGCCTACACGGCCTACAGCTTCCCGGGCAAGGACATCGAGGCCTCCCAGGCGCAGGCCTGGGGCGCCGCCCTGCTGCTGGTCATCGTCGTCGTCATCTTCAACCTCATCGCTCGGATCGTCGCGAAGGCATTCGCGCCGAAGAGCCGCTAAGTCAGGAAGGCACGCACTGTGTCCAAGAGCATCGAAGTCAACGATCTGAACGTCTACTACGGCGACTTCCTCGCCGTCGAAGACGTTTCCATGAACATCGAGCCGCGCACCGTGACCGCGTTCATCGGCCCCTCGGGCTGCGGGAAGTCGACGTTCCTGCGCACGCTCAACCGGATGCACGAGGTCATCCCGGGCGCGACCGTCAAGGGCAGCGTCTACATCGACGGCGAGGACCTGTACGCGCCGGGCGTCGACCCGGTGCTCGTGCGCCGTCAGGTGGGCATGGTGTTCCAGCGCCCGAACCCGTTCCCGACGATGTCGATCAAGGAGAACGTGCTGGCCGGGGTCCGCCTCAACAACAAGCGGATCTCCGCCTCGGACGCGGACGCCCTCGTCGAGAAGTCCCTGCGCGGCGCCAACCTGTGGAACGAGGTCAAGGACCGCCTCGACAAGCCGGGCGCGGGTCTCTCCGGCGGCCAGCAGCAGCGTCTCTGCATCGCCAGGACCATCGCCGTCTCCCCGCAGGTCGTGCTGATGGACGAGCCGTGCTCGGCGCTCGACCCGATCTCGACCTTCGCGATCGAGGAGCTCATCACCGAGCTCAAGAACGAGTTCACGATCGTGATCGTGACCCACAACATGCAGCAGGCGTCGCGCGTGAGCGACAAGACCGCGTTCTTCAACATCGCGGGCACGGGCAAGCCCGGCAAGCTCATCGAGTTCTCCGACACCGCGACGATCTTCACCTCGCCGAAGGAGCAGGCGACCGAGGACTACGTCTCCGGCCGCTTCGGATGATCCCGGCCTGACCGGTCACGAGGGGCTCGGCGCTGCGGCGCCGGGCCCCTCGTGCCTCGTCGGAGGCCGCGATCAGCGGTACTCGGGATTCGCCTCGTAACCCCAGCGCTCTCCGTCGTTCCAGGCCCCGCGGAGGTTCCCGTAGGCGGGGATGCCGCCCGCATCCTTGAGGCGCCGCGCGGTGTGCAGCAGGTTCCAGGTCATGAACGTGGTGTTGCGGTTCGTGAAGTCGTTCTCCGGGCCGCCCGAACCGGGATCCAGATAGCTCGGGCCGGGTCCGATCGCGCCGATCCAGCCGGCATCCGCCGCGGGCGGGATCGTGAACCCGATGTGCTGCAGGCTGTACAGGATCGACATCGCCGCGTGCTTCACGCCGTCCTCGTTGCCCGTGATGATCGCACCGCCGGTCTTGCCGTAGTAGACGTACTGGCCCTTGTCGTTGAACAGGCCGCTCATCGCGTAGAGCCGCTCGATGAGCTTGCGCGTGATCGAGGCGTTGTCGCCGAGCCACAGCGGGCCGCCCACCACGAGGATGTCCGCGGCGTCGATCAGCGGCCAGATCCCGTCCGGCCACTCGTCCCGCGCCCAGCCGTGCTCGCGCATGTCGGGATAGACGCCCGTCGCGACATCGTGGTCGATGAAGCGGATGCTCTCGACCGCGACGCCCTGCGCGCGCATCAGCGCGATGCTGCGATCCATCAGACCCTGCGTATGGCTGAGTTCGGGGCTGCGCTTCAGGGTGCAGTTGACGAACACGGCGCGGAGGTCGTCGTAGGCCGCCGGGGCGGCCGGTTGCTCTGCCATGGGGGCAGACTACGACCATCCCCCTCGGCCTGCCAGCCCCTCGCGGGGCTCAGTCCCGCGGCGAGAGCAGGTAGCGGTTCAGGCCATCGGTGAAGGCATGGTCGACGGTCAGCGCGGCATCGTCGATCGCGGTGATCGGTGCGGCGAGGCGCACGCTGGACAGGAGCCAGGCCTGGTCGGCGGTCGCGAGGTCGGCGGTGGGCACGGTCGCGTACTCCGTGGCATACCCCTGCGCCTCCAGATGCGCGAACAGGCTGATCTGGGTGGTGCCCTGAAGGATCCCGCCGTTAGGGGCGGGAGTGACGAAGCGGTCGCCGAAGCGCAGGATGAGCGACGCGGTGGGGGCTTCGAGCACGACGCCGTCGGTGGTGAGGAAGATCGCGTCGTCGGCACCGCGGTGGTGCGCCTCGCGCAGCGCCGCCATGTTGATCGCGTAGGACAGCGTCTTCGCGCCGAGCAGCAGCCACGGCGAG
>JAITLM010000181.1 GCA_031277885.1 Microbacterium sp. | reverse complement strand
AGTAGCCGCGTCGATTCGGGGCGCATCTCGTCGTTTTGGGGCGCGTCCCGCCGGGGTCCGCAGGCGTGGCGCGCCCCAAAACGAGTGGGCGCGCCCCAAAGTCAGGGAAGGTCAGGGGGCCCCAAAGTCGGGGACGGTCGGGTCGCGGGAAGCTCGGGGTGCTCGCACCGGGGGGGAGTAGCCGTGTCGTTTGGGGCGCATCTCGTCGTTTTGGGGCGCGTCTCGCCGGGTTCCGCAGGCGTGGCGCGCCCCAAAACGAGAGGGCGCGCCCCAAAACCGGGGAGCGCGCCCACACTCGGGGAAGCCGCCCGGGCGCGCGGCTACTCGCTGAGGCGGCGGTGCCGGCGGAGCCTTCGCAGGCCGGCCGGATCCGGGCGCTCGCCGGAAGCCTCGGCGATCGCGCGCAGGCGGGCGTGAGCCTCGGACGGATCGAGGTGCATGCCGATCGCGACGAGCTCGCCGGTCTCGGGCGGATCCGGCAGGGGCTGCACGTGCACCGAGGCGCCGACGACGTTCACCAGGTAGCCGCGCTCGCCCTTCGCGCCGCGCACGCGCACCCTGCCCTTGATGCGGTACGCACCGGGAGGCGGATCCTCCAGCAGGTCGACGAGCGCTCCCGGCGGGACAGGACCCGCGAGCGCGACCGACACCGCCTCCGCATGCGCGTGGTCGTGCTCGCCCGCGTCCTGCCGGAGCAGCCGCGCGAGCGGCAGCTCATCCACAGGATCCTCCGCGCTCGCGGTGTCGAAGACGAGAGCGGGGTCGATCCGCCCGTTCTCCGCCTCGACGAGATGCACCGCGGGGTTGCGCAGGCGCACGCGCTCCCGGATCCTCGCGACCGTGTCCGCGCGCTCGTCCTCGGGGAGCAGGTCGGCCTTGCCGAGGACCACGAGCGTCGCTGCGCCGTAGCGGGCGGGAGGTGCGGGATGCGTGTCGACCGTGCGGAAGTGCTCGTAGGCGTCGACGACCTCGACGATGCCGCCCGGGCGCACGCGCTCGGCGCCGCTGAAGCGGATCACCCGGGCGAGCGCCCCCGGCTCGGCGACGCCGCTGGCCTCGATGAGGATGGCGTCGATGCGCAGCCGCGGATGCGAGAGCCGTTCCAGCGCGTCGTCGAGCCCGCCGGCGTCAGGGAGACAGCACAGGCAGCCGCCGGAGATCCCGGCCGCCTCATCGATCTGACCGCTCACCAGCGTCGCATCCACATTGATGCTGCCGAAGTCGTTCACGACCACGCCGAGACGTGCGCCCGGCGCGCGCAGGAGGTGGTTCAGCAGGGTGGTCTTTCCTGCGCCGAGGAATCCGGTGATCGCGATGACGGGGATGCGGCGGGAAGGCGCGGAGCCTGCGGGATCGTGCTGTGCCGTCATGAGGATCCTCGCCCGCCCGTTCCCTGTTCCGATCGTGGGATCCAGTCTATTGAGAACCTCTATCAATAGTGGCCCTCTGGGCAGGATGTCGCGAGACGGGTGCGTCACCAGGCGTTCCGGTCGGCGACGCACCCGCCCTGCGGCCTACTCGCCGGCCGGGTTGGCCGGCTCCAGCACCGAGAAGAACCCGCCCTGCGGGTCGTGCAGCACGGCGACCCGGCCGACCGTGGGGATGTCGAACGGTGCGACGATCACGGATGCGCCCAGGGACTCCGCCTTCGCCGCCGCGCCCTCGGCGCTTTCGACGGCGAAGTAGACGTGCCAGTGGTTCGCGGTCCCCGGCATGGGAGGACGGGTGGCGCCGCCGACATCGTTCCCGTCCACGCGGAGGATCGTGTACTCGCCGTCGCCCATCTGCGTCGTGACGGCGTCGATGCCCAGCACGTTCTTGTAGAAGGGCAGCGCGGCGTCGAGGCCCGTCGTGATGAGCTCGTTCCAGACGGGGGCTCCTGGCTCGTTGACGCGCCGGGAACCGATGTGCCCGTCCGCCTGCCAGAGTCCCGCATCGGGACCCGAGGGGTCGGCGATCCACGCCATCCGCCCCGCACCGGGGATGTCGAAGGCGGGGAGCACGACCATGCCGCCGGCATCCGCGGTCGCTGCGACGACGTCGTCGACCCGATCGGTCGCGAGGTAGGTGTTCCAGCGGGCCGGGGCGTCGGCGGGAGTGCTCTCCGGGTTGTGACCGCCGATCGCCGCGACGGGGAGTCCTCGAAGGCTCGCCATCCAGTACTCGCCCTCATCGCCCATGGCGTTCTCGAAGGCCCACTCGAAGAGGGCGCCGTAGAACGCGCGCGACGCGTCGACGTCGGGAGACTGCAGGTCGACCCAGTTCGGGGTGCCGGGTGCGTACGAGGTCCGTTCAACCATGGGACTGTCCTTTCTGGACCCGGTGGGATGCTGCGGATCGCGGCGGGCGCCGCGGGAAGCGGGTCACGACCGGAGAGACGCCGCAGCCCCGCGATCATGACGTGCCGGTGCGCGCGGATCGTCCGGAAACCGGACTCCGCCGCAGCGCCCGACGCGTGACGATCCGAGATGGATTTCGCGTCATGGAACCGTCGATCCTGCGTCTCTCTACCAGCAGGAGTTCTATGGGAGAGCTCCTCACCCTGGGGAACACATCTGGAGCGCTACACGTGTCACGCCTGCAGGACTTGACGAAGTCCGTCGACACCTCATCCGATACCGAACTCGTCGACCGCACGCGAGGAGGAGATGCTGCCGCGTACGCGGAGCTCTGGCATCGGCACTACCGTGCCGGCCTCGCCGTCGCGCGCTCGTTCACCGGCACCTTCGACCCCGACGATCTGGTGTCGGAGGCCTTCACGAAGATCTACCGGACGATCTCCCGTGGCGGCGGGCCGACCGCCGGCTTCCGTCCCTATCTCTTCACCGCGATCCGCAACACCGCCTCCAGTTGGGGGCGCGGATCCCGCGAGATCCCGATGGAGTATGCCGAGACGGTCCCCGATGTCCGCTTCACCGAAGAGACTCAGCTCACCGCGCTCAACGGATCCCTGGCGGCACAGGCGTTCCGCACCCTGCCCTCGCAGTGGCAGGAGGTGCTGTGGTACACCGAGGTCGAGGGCATGCCGCCGCGCGATGTGGCACCCCTGATGGGGATGCGGCCGAATGCCGTGGCGGCTCTGGCCTACCGGGCGCGGGAAGGTCTGCGCGCCTCCTGGATCCAGGTGCATCTCGCCTCGCTGCCCGCGGAGTCCGACTGCCGGTGGACGATCGAGCACCTCGGCGCGAGCTTCCGGAAGAGGCTGACGAAGCCGAACCAGCGTCGCGTCGACGACCACCTCGAGACGTGCCCCACGTGCCCCCTCGTCGCGGAGGAGGCCGACGAGGCGAACCGGCACATCGGCTTCGTCCTGCTGCCGCTCGCCGCCGGTGTCGGCGGCGCGGCCGCGTACACCGCGTGGATGGCGACCTCCGGAGGAGCATCCGCCTCCGCGGCGGAAGGGGCGCTCGCCGGGGCGGCGGCGCTGTCGCCGTCCGCGCCGATCCTGTCCGCGTCCGCATCCACGGGCGTGGCGCTCAAGGTCTCGGCGCTGGTCCTCGCCGGTGCCGTCGCAGCGTCGATGGCGGTGACGATGGTCGGGGCTCTCACCCCCGACGCCGAGCCGCCTACGATCGCCATGAGCCTGCCGACGGCGGTTCCGCCGTCACCGCGGACGGGCGTCGTCGCGCCGGTCCCGGCCGGCCCCGTCGCCGGTGCGCCCCTGCCGGCGGTGCCTTCGCCCGCGGCGCCGCAGACCGATCTCCGCCTCCCGGCCTTGCCCACCGCTCCGGTGACTGCGGCGCGATCGACCGGCCTGGTGGCGCCGTCACCGTCGACCACCGCCCCCGCGGTGCCTGCTCCGTCTGCGGCGGCGCCGGTCGCCGCGGATCCCCTCTCCCTGCCGGTCGCGGCGGCCGCAGCGCCGGCTCCGTCCCTTGCGGCGCCCGTGATCGTCTCGCCGCGCAAGGGGATGGCGCCATCGGATCTGATCCTCGTGCACGGAACCGCGGATCCGAACGTCGCGATCGCGGTGCAGCTCGTCGCCGCCGCCGGCCAGGTCGTCGCCCGGGCCGCCGATTCCGCGAACCCCTCGGGGATGTGGACCACGCCCCTGAAGATCACCGGCGTCCCCGACGGCCAGTACACGCTGTCCGTGATCGCGTCCCAGGGGATCCTGACCAGCCGGCCGGCCTCGGTGCCGATCACGGTCGGCCGCACACTGCCCGCCGTGGTGCTGACCGCGATCGACGGCGGCGGACGGCTCTTCCCGGTCCTCACCGGAACGGGCACTCCCGGCGCGACGGTCCATGCCGCGGTGGGATCCGCGGACACGACGGCGTCGGTCGATCGGCAGGGCTCCTGGACGATGACCGTGGCCGACGGGCTGATCGCCGGGGACGACAGCATCAGCCTGACCCAGGTCCTGGCAGGGGAGACGTCGTCCGCGCTCCTCGTCGACGCGCCGCTGCACGCTCCCGGCCTCGCCCATGCGGACGCCGCCCGCGGCGTGGTCGTCACGGGCGACGCGGGTGCGGGCGTCGAGGCGCGCACCGATGGCGGAGCGTGGACGCCGGCCGTCCTCGACGCGACGGGCCGGCTCACCGTGCCGGTCGATGCGGGAGCCGCCGCGACGGTGGACGTCCGCTACGCGCTGGCCGGCAGGTACGGAGTCACCAGCACGATCGTCGTCCCCTGATCCGAGGGCGGCACCCCTCGGAGCGTGTTCGACCCGGCTGCCCTGATCTCGGTCAGCGGGCCGCCGCGGCGAGGGGTCGGGACTGTTCCGGCTGTCGGCGGCGCACGCTGCGGACGCGGCCGCCCCACCACAGGTAGAGCCCGATGAGGGCGAGGCCGGCGAGGTAGAACACGAGCCACCACGGGAAGGGGACCGCGACCGGAGCGCTCTCGGCCGCCTTGGCGGCCGCAGCGGGCGTGGGAAGGACGCGCTCGCCGGTGACGAGGATCCGGTGGGAGTTGATGCCCAGGGGCGTGCACGTGATCAGGGTGACGAGATCGCGGTCCTGCTGCGGGTGCAGTGACGCGGTGTCGGACGGTTCGACGACCCGGGTGTCGAAGACCCGGTAGGTGAGCACGCGGCCGAACGTCGTGATCGTGAAGGTGTCGCCGGGCTGGATCCGGTCGAGATCGGTGAACATCGTCGCCTCGGCCAGGCCCCTGTGGCCGGTGATGACGGACAGCGTCCCCTTGCCGCCGACGGGGAGCGAGGTCCCCTCGAGGTGCCCGGCGCCGCGGAGCAGGGTCGCGTCGCTCGTGCCGTGGTAGACGGGCAGATCGACGCCGATCTTCGGGATCTGGATGCGGGACATGATCCCGGTCGGCGCCGTGAGCAGGGTGTCGTAGTCCCCGATGGTTCCGGAAGGAGTTCCCGAGCCGACGGGCTTGCGCGTGTTCGCCTCGACCTCGACACCGGAGGAGAGGGTCGCGTTGTAGCGATCGGCTGCGGCGAGCTGCTCTGCGGCGGTGGGCTCCGTGTGGTTGACCGATTCCTGGTAGCCCGTGACCACCTGCGCCTGGTTGACGGAGGACACCCAGCTCGCGGCGCTCGAGTAGGTGAGGGTCGTGGCGCCGATGAGGGCGACGAGCGCGGTGACGATCAGCAGGCCGTTCGGCTTCCAGCGGCGCAGCCGGCGCATCCGAGGGCGCCGTGCGGGGACCGTGGGTGCTGATATCACGGGATCGCTCCTGATCGAGGTTCATGGAAGGGGGGCGGGTGGTCGCGTATCTGGGGGACGGCGACCACCCGCCCGCGGGAGAGGCGGGCCGACGGCGAGAGTGGGAAAGCCGTAGACCCGCGTGGGGAGCGGGAGCCCGCCGATCTGGAACGGCAGGCCCCCACTCGGCCGGGGCGCGGGAGCTCAGCTCTCCGCGCGTGCGCGGCGGCGCATCACCAGGAGCACGCCGCCGGCGGCGACGAGCAGCAGTGCGATGCCCGCGGTGGTGAGGATGATCTGTCCGTCGGCACCGGTCAGCGGCAGGCCGGGGACCAGCTGCTGGTTGTTGGTGACGGTGAACGTGGGCGTGGTCACCGTCGATCCGGACTGCACGTTGACCGCGGTCAGCGCGGCGTTGCCTGCCGGGAGCACGTAGCCCGCGGGAGCCGCGGTCTCCTGCAGGATGTAGCAGCGGTTGGTCACGTCATTGGCGGCCGTGGTCGTGTCGCCGACCCACAGGCCGGCGATGGCGATGGATCCGCTCGCGTCGGACGTGACGACCAGCGGGCTGGTCGAGTTCGGCTGGGTGACCTGGGTCAGGCCCGTGGTGCCGCCGGCCGGAACCGCGCAGGTGCCGGTGGTGGTCGTCGTCTCGAAGACGGTGAACGTGGCGCCGGCGAGCGTGTGCGTCGGGTTGCCGGCGTCGGTCTTCGTGCCGAGCAGGTTGCCCCAGCGGGTGGTGACCTTGTTGGTCGGGGTCGGGCTCGTGGTGCCGTCCAGCTTCAGGTCGTTCAGGTTGACCGTCGCGGTGTTGTCGATCGCGCCGACGGCGTTGACGGTGGCGCGGAAGCCCACGGAGAGGGTCTGGCCGGCTGTGAGCTTGGAGAGGCCCGACGCGGTGAGCGTGACGGTGAGGGTCTGGCCCGACCAGCTGTAGGTGTAGTCGCCGGGGTTGGCCAGCGTCGTCGTTCCGATCTTCACGACGGGGACGTACGTGGTGTTGGGGGTGAGCTTCGCGTCCAGGACGTCCGAGACGATGAGCTTGGTGTAGGCCTGTCCGGTCGGCAGCGACGGGATGAGCTGGGACACCGAGAAGTCGACCTGGGAACCGAGGGTGTACCCGTTGGCGCTCTGGTCGCCGACCGTCTTCTGCGGGGACGTGCCCGTGGCGTTCTTCGGGTAGACGTTGACGTTGTACTCCCACATGCCCGTGTTCGCGGCGCCCGCGGTCGAGTCGGCGGGGGTCGGCACGGTCACGACGAACGGCGACGACATCGTGATGACGCTCGCCGGTGCGCTGATCTCGCGGACGAGGTAGGCGCCGACCGCGAGGTTCGCGGCGGTCGCGATTCCGCCACCGGCGGTGGTCACGTTGGTGCAGGTGCCGAGTGGGAAGTTCGTGGTGCTGTCGACACCGGCCGTGGTTCCCGTGAGGGCGGTCGCGGTCTGAGCGCCGGCGACGTTCTGCAGGTTCTTCACCTGCGCCCAGCCGAGGTTCGAGGTGTCGGTGAGCGAGGTGACGTTGTTGATCGCGCACACCTGGAACGTCACGCCGTCGATCGGCGACGTGGTCGGGTTCGTCCCGGTGCCGGACGGGTTCTGGGAGCCGTTGGCCGGGTAGGCGTACTTGTGGATGGTCAGGGACCCGGTCTGGTTCGTCACGGGGCCGGGAACCGGAGCCGCGTTGGCCGCCGTGGCCGAGACCGCCGCGGTGAGCAGGCCGAGCGACAGCGCAGTCGCCGCGACCGCCACCCGGCGCATCCGCACCGCTGACATTGGTGAGTTAGACATCGATCTGTCTCTTTCTTTCTGGTGGATCACGACGCGGCGCGGCGTGAGGTGTGGTCCGGGGCTCGGGCAAGTCCCGGACGGGCTCAGAGGGTCTGTCCTCGGTGTCGTCGCCAGAACTGCAGCGATGCGAGAGCCAGGGCGAGCGCCGCGAGCAGGACGCCCGCGATCAGGTACGCGTCCGCGCCGAGCCCGCCGGTGAGCGGGATCGCGGGCACGGTCTGCTGGGTGTTCTTGATCGCGCCGAGGCTCGCGGTCAGCGCGCCGGCGCCGATCGTCACGGTGCGCGCCGTGGTGTCCAGCAGGTATCCGGCGGGGGCCTTCGTCTCGGTGAGCGTGTAGACGCCCCAGGCGAGTCCGCCTACGGTGAGATATCCGGCTCGCGCGTCGGTGTCGTTCGTGCCGGTGCACGGCGTCGCGGTGCAGTCCTTCACGGTGATCGTCGGCCCAGACGCGCCCGGTCCGCGCAGCGTCCATTCCGAGCCGGCGAGGTAATGCGCCGTCGAGGCCGCGTCGACCTTCTGCCAGGAGATCGTCCCGGCCGTCGGCTGGTTGACATAGGTGCAGGCCACGCTCGCACCGCCGGCGATGCCGGTGAGCGGGAAGGATGCGGCGCTCGTGAGCGTGTAGGTCGTGGGGCTGCCGGTCGCGGGCGTGACCGTGCAGGTCCCCGATTTGAACGTGTAGCCGGTCTGCTGCGTCTCGGAGACGGCGACGGTCGCGCGCGACGCGGCGGATCCGAACGTGATCGTCCAGGGGGCCGTCGATCCGCCGGCGCCGGTGACCGCGGTGGTCCCGGTCGGGGATGTCGTCACGGTGCCCGTCGTCGCGGTCGTGGCCGCGCCGAGCGTCCAGCCCTGGGCGGCCGTCGGGTTGTTGCCGTTGACGTCGGTGACCTGCTTGCTGAGCGTCACGGTCGCGGTCGAGGGCATCGCCGTGTTCGTGATCGTGCACACGATCTTCGCTCCGCCGGCAGTGTTGTTCGGCATCGTGAAGCTGCCGCTGGTGCCGGTGCCCGAGGCGACGACGACGTTGGCGTTGGCCTGATCGACGCAGGACCACGTGCTCGTGTAGTTGCTCAGGCTGCCGGAGGCCGCGGTCTCGGAGATCGTGTAGGTCTGGCCGCTCCGCCCGAGCAGCGGGCCGACGATGCTGCTCTGGATGCCCGTCGCGGATCCCGTCGTCGTCGCCGTGTTCGCCGAGCTGGTGACGTTGCCGATCGTGAGGGCGAACTGGTCGCCGGCCGCATAGCGCCCCTGAGGCAGGTTCTTCTGCAGGACCATCGTGTTCGGATAGATGCAGCTGGCCATGTCGACCCACGCGATCGGGCCTGCCGCGGAGGAGAGCTGGGCTCCCGTGGCCGGATCGACCTGCTTGATGGTCGACGACGCGCCGGAGGAGAGAGCGGAGCCGATCACGAGATTGCCGTTCGGTCCGAACGCGACGGAGTTGTACTGGCCCGCGTTCGCCGGGAGGGAGTTCGTGATCGTGGTGGCGGTCAGCGCCGCGTTGCCCTGCGTCGTCGGCAGCGGGCCGTTCACGCGGGAGACGATCCCCGATGCGGTGTCGCTCGCGTTCGAGACGATGTAGAGGTTTCCGGCCGCGTCGAAGGCGATGTCGCCGTTCGCGGAGGATCCCATCCCGCTGATCGAGCCCATGGCCCCGATCGGGGTGTTGGTGATCGTGTTGAAGCCGTAGATGTACCAGATGCCCGTGGGGGTGTCGGGCACCCAGGCGTAGTAGTAGATCCCGGTCAGCGGATCGATGGCGCCCGCGATGACGTTGAGGAGCGACCCGGTGACGTTCGTGGGGTAGGTCGTAGTGAGCCCCGTCGATGCGTCGTACCGGAGGATGGTGCCCGCGGTCCGATCCAGCGCCCAGATGTAATTGCCCGCCTGGCCGAGGGCGAGGGCGTTGACGATGTCGCCCGAAGGAACCGTGAAGGCGCCGTTCGCCGTCGACGCACCCGTGCTGGCGGTCGTCTGATAGATGCCACCCGTGGTCGTCACGGAGTAGACGTAGGTCGACCCGCAGCCGAACGCGGGCGCGGCGGCCGCGGCCAGAGCCAGCGGTGCGGCGGGGGCGAGGGGACTGGCGATCGGAGCCGTGGCGGTGACCGAGGGGGACGGCGAGGGGTCGGCCGACGGCGATGGGCCGGCCGTCGGGGCGGGCGTGCCCGGCGCCGGGGTCGGCGTGGGGCTGGGCTGCGGCGTGCTCGAGTCGGGTGCGGGCGCCGCGGACGGCTGCGCGGTCGGGTCGGGGGTGACGGCCGACGCCCTCGGGCTGCCGAGGATCGCGAACAGGCCTCCGACGAGGAGCAGGACTCCGAACACGGCGGCCGCCGTCTGCCGCCGCCGGCGTGCGCGGGCGCGCCGGAGCTCGCTCCGCGTCTGCGGTCGACCGCTCGGGTTCTCAGGGTTCACGTGCACTCGCTTCTCGGGTTTCGTCTGCCGATGCACAGAGAGACCTCGACCCCTCGGGATCATGACGACGGATCTTCGAGAACTTTCTTGCGCCGGGTCCTTGTAAAAGATTCTTGACATCACGGATGAAGGATCCGTACGATCACCGTGTAAAGAATCTTTGACAGGAGGTGACGCTCATGGTCTACGAGGAGCGCAACGTCTGGACGGGCCTGGTCGTCACGATCATCGCCATGGCGGTGTACGTCGTGGTCGTCCTCCGCGCCGCGGGCGGCGGCCCGCTCACCGACGTCGACTGGGTGCCGATCATGCTGTGGACGATCGGCGCCAGCATCGTGGCGACGATCGTGCTCAGCATCCTCTGGGGCATCGTCGCGGGCATGCGCGAACCGGAGGGCGTCGGGAAGAGCGACGTCCGCGATCGCGACATCGCCCGGATGGGAACGCGTGTCGAACAGGCCTTCCTCGCGATCGCGGGCGTCGGCGTGCTCATCCTCTGCGCCGTGCGCGCCGACTGGTTCTGGATCGCGCACACCATGTTCTTCGGCTTCGCGGTCGCCGCGATCGTGGGCAGCATCGCCCGGCTCATCGCGTACCGACGGGGCCTGTGATGGTGAAGCCGACCAGGGTCACGAACTCGATCCGCGCCCTCCGCGACGCCCGTGGCCTCACCCAGGCGGAGCTCGCCTCTCGCGTCGGGGTGACGCGCCAGACTCTCATCGCGATCGAGGCGGGCCGGTACTCGCCGACCCTCGAGCTCGCGTTCCAGCTCGCCCGTGTCTTCGAGGTCGGCCTCGACGACCTGTTCCAGTACCCGGAGGCCTGAGATGAACGACATGGACGCATGGACCCAGTCGCGCTACGGCGGCGTGGCGGAGGTCGCCCGGACGCGGACGGAGATCCCGGCGCCGGCGCGCGGCGAGGTGCTGCTGCGCGTGCGGGCGACCGGACTCAACGCCGCCGATCGGCACATCATGACCGGCGAGCCGCTGCTGCTGCGCAGCGCGTTCGGCTGGTCGCGCCCGAAGCAGCCGGTCCGTGGCATCGATGTCGCAGGCACCGTCGTCTCGGTCGGTCCCGACGTGACGGGGGTCGCCGAAGGCGACGAGATGGTGGGGGAGATCCCCGCCGGCGGCGGACTCGCCGAGTACGCGATCGCGCCCGCGGCCCGCCTCGTGCCGCGACCGGCCCCGGTCGATCCCGTGACCGCCGCCGCGCTGCCGATCGCCGGGGGCACGGCGTGGCAGGCTCTCGACCGGGCCGCCGCGTCGGCCGGGGACCGAGTGCTCGTGCTCGGCGCATCCGGAGGCGTCGGCACGTTCGCGGTCCAGCTCGCCGTCCTGCGCGGCGCAGAGGTCCATGCGTCGTGCTCCGAGCGGAACCGCCCACTCGTCGCGTCCCTGGGTGCGTCGGTCACCTACGACCGGAGGGCCGTGTCGCTCGCGGATCTGCCCGAGGGCGGCTTCGACGTCGTGGTGGACATCGCCGGCGACAGCCCCCTGCGCGCGGTGCGGAGGCTCGTGCGCGATGGCGGATCCGCGATCCTCATCGCCGGCGAAGGCGGACGGGTGCTCGGCCCGATTCCGCGGGTCGCTCGCGCGGCCGCCCTCTCCCTGTTCTCGCGGCGCCCGCTGCGCCCTCTTGCCGCGACGGCCAAACCGGAGGCGCTCCGCGAACTGCTCGCGCTCGCCGCGGATGGCCGGATCGCTCCCGTCATCGAGCGCACCTGGCCTCTCGCGGAGGCCGGGGCGGCCCTCGCCCATCTGGCGGCGGGGCGCACCGTGGGGAAGGTCGTCGTGACGGTGGGGTGACGCCGGATCACACCCGCCCGAAGAGCTCCGGATCCACCGGGCGCTGCGCCCGGGGGAGCTTCGCGACGACGAGGCGATACGCCTCGGTCACGAGCTCCTCGACGAGGCCCTGCTCGAGGCTCTCGTCGGGCA
>JAITLM010000127.1 GCA_031277885.1 Microbacterium sp. | reverse complement strand
TCCACGCGCGCCGCCTCGACGACCTCGCTCGGGATCTCCGCGATGAAGTTGTGCAGCATGAAGATCGCCAGCGGCATCGCGAAGATCGCGTGCGCGATCCACACCGTCGCGAAGCTGTGATCCACGTCGCGCAGCTCGAGGCCGGGGAAGATCTGGGTGCCGAACAGTGTGAGTCCCCGCGAGAACAGCGAGAGCAGCGGGACGAGCGCCATCTGGATCGGCACGATCTGCAGGGCGAACACGAACACGAACACGATGTTCTTGCCCTTGAAGTTCATCCAGGCGAACCCGTACGCCGCGAGCGAGGCGATGAAGATCGGCACCACGGTGGCCGGGATCGCGATCGCCAGCGAGTTGATGAACGATGCGCCGAGCGTCAGCGCGGTGCCGCCCGAGGTCAGCGCCTCACCGTAGTTCTGCAGCGTGAACGACGGATTCACGAACACGGTCCACCAGCCGGTGCTGTTCGAGTCGGCGCCGGGGCGGAACGACGTGACGAACAGTCCGAAGGTAGGGATCGTCCAGAAGATCGCGATGATCACCGCGGCGATCGTGGCGCCCCTCGAGGTGAGTCGCTTCTGGGCCGTGGCCTCATTGCGGCGGGTGTCGCGCTCGACCTGGCGCTTGGTGCGGTTATCGGTGACGACGGCCTGCGTGGCGCTCATCAGCGGATCTCCCTCTGCTTGCGGATCTGCCGGGCGTTGTAGATGATCAGCGGCAGCACGAACAGGAACAGCACCACGGCCAGTGCCGAGGAGTGCCCGTAGCTCTGGAAGCGCTGCTGCTGGTTGACCATCTCGAAGCCCAGCACGGTGCTGTTGGCACGGCCGCCGGTCATCACGGCGACGATGTCGTAGACCTTCAGCGAGGCGATCGTGATGGTCGTCAGCACGACGATCAGCGAGGAGCGGATCCCCGGCACCGTCACGTTGCGGAACCTCTCCCATGCGTTCGCCCCGTCGAGAGACGCGGCCTCGATCTGCTCGGTCGGAACCGCCTTGATCGCCGCGGAGAGGATCACCATGGCGAAGCCGGTCTGCGTCCAGATGAAGACGATGAGCAGGCAGATCGTGTTCACGAGCGGCGTCGTGTCCAGCCAGCCGATCGGCTTGCCGCCGAACAGCGTCACGATCGCGTTGAGCAGGCCGATCTGGTCGCCCTGGCGGTAGTCGTAGATGAACTTCCAGATGATGCCGGCCCCGACGAACGAGATCGCGAACGGCATGAAGACGAACACCTTGAGGAGCTTCTCGCCGCGCGCTCTGTCGATGAACACGGCGTAGGCCAGGCCGAAGATCGTCGACACGATCGGGGCGATGAGCGCCCAGATCAGCGTGTTGATCACCGACCAGAAGCCCTCAGGGTTGGTGAACACCCACTGGTAGTTCTCGAGGGCGACGAAGTCCTTGCCGGTCTTGTCGAAGAACGACTGGATCACGGTGCTCACGGCCGGGTAGATCAGGCCGATGATGAGCAGGAGTCCCGCCGGCGCCATGAACAGCAGGAGCTGCAGGGTGTACCCGGCTCCTTCGCGTGCACGGTAGTCGGCGAAGAACAGCATGCCTCCGGCGAGCAACGCGATGATCATGACGTAGATCAGCGCGTTCTGGTACGGACGCAGCAGCATGAAGGCCAGCACCGGGATCACGAAGCACGCGACCAGGCGCAGCCAGAAGTAGCCCTTGCCGTGCCGCGGCGCGTACTCGATGAGCAGCAGCAGGATCGTCGCTACGACCGCGAAGACGACGAGCACGATCGGAATCTGCAGCAGCGGGTTGAGTCCGCCGATCCAGACGAAGAAGCTCTTCAGGGAGAAGCCGAGGCTGGTCGGCACCGGGGTCTCGGGCTCCGGGCTCACCAGCAGAGCGAGGAAGACTCCGATGATCGCGATCGCGCCGACGATCATGGCGCCGATCGTGACGGATCGTGAGGCGGTCGTGCGACCGGATCGCGGGGACGTGGTCGACGTGGGCGGCGACATCGTGGTTTGCGACATGTGGACCCCCTTCTGGGTTCGCCGTCGAACTCTGTCAGGATCTGGCCTGCTGACGACTGCGGGGCCGTCCGCCGATGCGGACGCGCCCCGCAGCCCTCGCAGGTTGAGCTCAGACTAGTTCTTGTAGCCCGCCTGGATGTCGCTCAGGACCTGGTCCGTCGGCTTTCCGTCGATCCAGCTGACCATGCCCTTCCAGAACGAGCCCGAGCCGACGGTCGACGGCATCAGGTCGCTCGCGTCGAAGCGGAGCGTGGTGTTCGGGTCCTGGACGGTCTTCATGGCGTCCTGCAGGAACTCGCTGGAGGCGAGCGTGGGGTCGGCGTTCTTGTTCGCCGAGATCACGCCGCCGAGCTTGACGCGGGCGTTCGCGAAGTCTGCCGAGGACATGAACTCGAGGACCTTCTTGGTGGCCGCGGTGTCGCTGAAGCCGGCGACGAACTCGCCACCGCCCTCGACGACCTTGTCGCCCTCCTTGATGCCGGGCATCACGAACGCGTACACGTCACCGTCGGGGGCGACCTTCGGCGCCGCGCCGGCCTTGGTCTTCACGTCGAGGAAGTTCGACGAGAGGAACGAGGCCTGGTGCGTCATCAGGCAGGTGCCGTCGGCGACCTTGGCCGCGACGTCCGCGAAGGCGGTCGAGTTGATGCTCTTCACGTCGCCGAAGCCCGCGTTGACGTACTTGGGGTCGAGCAGGATCGTGCCGACGGCGTCGAAGGCCTGCTTGATCTGCGGGTCGGTGAACTTGACCTTGTTGTCGACCCACTGGTCGTAGACGTCCGGGCCGCTCTGGCGCAGGACGAGGTCCTCGATCCAGTCGGTTCCCGGCCAGCCGGAGGCGTCACCGGAGGCGAAGCCCGCGCACCATGGAGCGGCGCCCGTCTTCTCCTGGAGCGTCTTGGTGAGGGTCAGCAGGTCGTCCCAGGTCTTGGGGACCTCGACGCCGAGCTCCTTGAACTTGGCCGGCGAGTACCAGACGTAGCCCTTGACGTTGGCGAGCATCGGGGCGGCGTAGAACTTGCCGTCGAACGTGCCGTACTTCTTCCAGTCTTTGGACCAGTTCTTGTCGACGTTGGATTCGACCTCCTTGGGGGCGGTCTTGACGTCGCCCGTGTCCACGAGGCTCTTCAGCAGGCCGGGCTGGGGCACGATCGCGATGTCGGGGGCGCTGCCGCCCTGCACCTTGGTGACGATGTTGCCCTCGAAACTCTTGTCGCCGGTGTAGACGACCTTGATGCCCGTGTCCTTGGTGAACTGGTCGAAGGACTTGTTCAGCAGATCCGCCTCGGACCCCGTGATGCCGCCGGAGATCTTGACGGTCTCCCCCTTGCCGGACGAGTCGCCACCGCTTGAGCTGCTGCCCTCGGCGCAGCCCGCGAGAGCGAGGCCGGACACCGCGAGCAGCGCGAGAGGCGCGATCAGGCGACGTCGCTGAGACATTCCCATACGTTTTCTCCTTCGAATTCGCGGGGGCGATTTCCCCAGCGCTGGGGGTTCCTTCAGGAACCGCTTCCAGGCGACACTAGTGACCCTTCCGCCCATTACGCAACGGCTTTGGATCACAACTGCATAACCGGGGGCACGGAGCCGCGGAATATATGGGACCGCTCTCAGGGAACCGGTTCCATCCTCTCTGAGATATCGCTATGGTGAGGGAATCCGTTTTTCGAGGAGGGGTCGTCGTGACCGGGATCATCGATGTGGCGCTGCGTGCCGGCGTGGCGAAGTCGACGGCCAGTCGCGCCCTCAGCGGGAACGGCTACGTCTCGGCGGAGACGAGGGAGCGCGTCGAACGCGCGGCGCGGGAGCTCGCCTATTCGGCGCACTCGAGCGCGTCCAGCCTCGCGACGGGGCGCACCTCCACGATCGGCGTCATCATGCCGATGGCCGACCGCTGGTACTTCGCCGAGCTGCTCGGGGGACTCCAGCAGGCCCTCATCGACGACGGCCTGGACCTTGCGCTGTACGGCGCCGCGGAGGGCAGCGACGAGCGCGCCCGCATGCTGGACCACGCCTTGGCCGGACGGCGCTTCGACGGCATCATCGCCGTGTGCCTGCAGCCGGGGGCGCACGAGCTCGAACGCCTGGCCGGCACCGGGCTGCCGCTCGTCTCGGTGGGTCCGTTCGCCGAGCACGCCGACACCGTCACGATCGACGACGTCGCCGCCGCGCGCGTCGCCACGGAGCACCTGATCGACCTGGGCCACGAGGACATCACCTTCCTCGGCGACGCGGCGGACGGCGACAGGTTCAGCTTCGGCGAGCGCAAGCGGCTCGACGGCTACCGTCAGGCGATGACCGCCGCCGGGCTGCAGGATCGCATCCGTGCGGTTTCGACCCAGTCCACGATCCCCGAGGCGTTCGCCACCGCGGCCGCGCTGCTCGCGGACCGGCGCAAGCGTCCCACGGCGATCGCCGCCGTCTGCGACGAGGCGGCCGTGGGCGCGATCATCGCCGCGCAGCGCCTCGGCATCGGCGTACCCAGCGAACTGAGCGTGATCGGGATCGACGACCACCGCTATGCCGAGATGTTCAGCCTCACCACGATCCGGCAGAATCCGCGAGAGCAGGGCATCGAGGCGGTCCGTCTGCTGCAGGCCAGGATGCAGGACGCGGAGGCGCCGCTCGAGCACGTGATCGCCCCGGCGACGCTCGTGGCCCGCCAGTCGACAGCCGTGCCCCGCCTCGACACCGCACGCTGACGGGATCCCCCGGCTCCTTGCGAGCCGGATCCGCCTCTGCAGGAGGACCCGCACCGCATCGGGCCGGATCCGCCCGAGACGCACGAAGGCCCCGGGAGAACCCGGGGCCTTCGCAGCGTCGAAACGCGAGATTACTTGAGGGTGACCGTCGCGCCGGCCTCCTCCAGGGAAGCCTTGGCCTTCTCGGCGGCCTCCTTGTTGGCGCCCTCGAGGACGGCCTTCGGGGCACCGTCGACGACGGCCTTGGCCTCGCCGAGGCCGAGCGAGGTGAGCTCGCGGACGACCTTGATGACCTGGATCTTCTTGTCGCCGGCAGCCTCGAGGATGACGTCGAACGAGTCCTTCTCATCCTCGGCCTCAGCGGCACCAGCGCCACCCGCAGCGCCGGCGACGGCGACGGGAGCGGCAGCGGTGACGTCGAACTTCTCCTCGAACGCCTTCACGAACTCGCTGAGCTCGACAAGGGTCAGACCAGCGAACTGGTCGAGCAGCTCCTCAGTGGTGAGCTTCGCCATGATGTTTCTCCTAATAGATGGGGTTTGTGGGGAAAAGACCGGGGAGGCTCAGGCAGCCTCAGCGGTCTCCAGCTTCTCGCGAAGAGCATCGATGGTGGCCGCGGCCTTGCCCATCGTCGCCTTCATCATGCCCGCGGCCTTCGCCAGCAGAACCTCACGGCTCTCCAGCGAGGCGTACTTGTTGACCTCGTCGGCACTCAGGGCGTTGCCCTCGAAGATGCCACCCTTGATCACGAGAAGCGGGTTCGCCTTGGCGAAGTCACGCAGAGCCTTGGCGGTGGCGACGAAGTCACCGTGCACGAAAGCGACGGCCGACGGACCCTTGAGGTCGTCGTCCAGCGCCGTGATCCCCGCGTTGTTCGCGGCGATCTTGGTCAGCGTGTTCTTCACCACGGCGTAGCTCGCGTCCTGACGGATGCTGTTGCGCAGCTGCTTGAGCTGGGCAACCGTCAGACCGCGGTACTCGGTCAGCAGGACGGCGTTCGAGTCCTCGAAATTCTTCGTGAGCTCGGCGACCGATGCATCCTTCTGCGCCATGGTCACTCCTTGATGAGTACGGGATGCTCCACGGCGGTGGAGCACCGGCCTTGACCGCCGCGCTCTGCAGGCAAACAAAAACGCTCCGGCGCAAGCGCACGGAGCGTGATCCAGAATCCTGGAGATCGTTCGTGACACCTGCGCGGGCCTCTGCCGTTCGGATCCATGATCCAGCAGTGCTTCGATCGCCTCGTGCTCGCGCACACGACGATGACCAGCGGTCTTCGGTTACGACAAGACTACGGCATCCCGACGGCTCCCCCAAATCGTGCGGTGCGCGCTCGGAGAGCGCACGGGCTCCTGCCGAGCGCAAGCCGTGCGCCCGGCAACGGCCCGTGCACCCGGCAACGCTCACCGCGCGGCGCGCCAGGTCGTGGGCGTCGGTGGGCGGAGGTAGCCTCGATGGGTGACCCCGGAGCTCGAAGCGCGCATCATCGCGGATTCCCGCGATCGGGTGGCGTGGCTGCGGGCCAGGGCGCGCGGCATCACTGCGACGGACGTCGCAGGACTCACCAGCGACAGCTCGATCGCCCGCGCCGCGGACGCGAAGCTCGGCGCGGGACCGCGCTTCGGCGGCAACGCCTTCACCGACCACGGCAGGCGGCGAGAGCCCGAGATCGCCGCGTGGGTCGCGGCCACGCACGGCATCATGCCCTCGTCCGCGCTGTTCTGCGCCGAGATCGAGAAGCGCCACCTGGCCACCCCTGACGGCATCGTGCAGGAGGCCGACGGACGCGTCCTCCTGGCGGAGATCAAGACGACCAACAAGTCATGGCGCTCCATCCCGCGCACCTATCTGCGACAGGTGTGGTGGCAGCAGCACGTGCTCGGCGCCGAGCGCACGCTGTTCGTATGGGAGGAGCACGACGACTTCCAGCCCATCCACGACGAGCCCAAATCGGTGTGGATCGACCGCGACGATCGCGAGATCGGCCAGTTGGTCGGCCTCGCCACCCGCCTGATCGACGAGCTCTATCACCGCACCACGGGACAGACGCCGCCCCGGCAGGCGCAGGCCGCGCCCAGCAGCAGGGACGCGCTGCGCGAGCGGGACATGTTCCGCGCGCTGGCCCTGGCGGAGTGACCGCCGCCCGGGGCGGGCCCTGTCACGTCCCGTTCGTGAACGTGCAGGTCGGGGAGTTCAGGATCGGCTTGGTGTAGGTGAGCGTCGACACGTTCGGCGACACCCAGCTCGTCCACGCCTTGGTGCGCACGTTGGAGTTGAAGGACTCGCCGAGCAGCCCTCCCAGAAGACCCGAGAGCAGGCTGCTGCTGAACGTCGTGGTGTAGACCCCGTTCGCGTCGGGGCCCGTGGTGGGCACCGCCTGCCACGCCGTGCCCGCGATCTGCCATTCCGTGTCGGCGGCGGCGGTGAAGCCGGAGTAGGGCGCGGTCTGCGCCGCCCACTTCCACGTCACGATCATGATGTTGCCGCCGAGCAGCGCACTACGACACGTCGAGACCCCGGTGATCTGCGGAGGCACGAGTCGGACCGCGGTGATGCCGCTTCCTCCCGCGAACTCGGGATCGGTGTAGGACGCGTCGGTCTTCTGCGGCGGCGGGGAGAGCAGGATCAGCCCGAGAAACAGGACGCCGAGGGCCGCGAGGACCCCGGTGAGCGTCCTTCGCGCTCCGCTGCGCCGGTTCATCGCTCGTCACCGCCGCGCCGGCGTCGTGCCCCGACGACGAGGATCACGGCCGCCGCGAGGACGAGCACGCCTCCGACGACGATGACGAGCACCGGCACCGCGCCTCCTGTCGCCGGAAGGGCGTGCTCCGCCCCCGGCCCGATCTGCACAGCGTCCCCGAATCCGTCCGCATGCACCCGGATCTGCGTGGAGGAGCCCTGCCGCGCGTCGTCGCCGACGCGCACGTCCAATCGCAGGTGCGCGACGTCGTCCGCGGAGATCGCCTCGACCTCGACCGGTTGCCCGCCGCGCGGCACGACCCAGCCGGCTCGGAGTGTGCGCTCCCCCGACGGGCAGCCCGAATCCTGCCACGACTCCGCGCAGGTGCGGACGTCGACCGAGAGCGGTGCGGCGCCGCTCGCACTGACGCTCACCCGCACGGATCCGGGATCCGGCGCGTGCGCGCTGACCGTCAGGTCCCAGCGCACGCTCCTGCCGTCCGACATCGCCGCAGCATCGGACCAGTCCGCGCTCGAGACGATCTGCACATACCGCCCCTGCACGGTCTCGGTCACGACCGCGGCCTGCGCCGGCGCCGCGGTCAGCACCCCGAGCGCCCCGGCCAGCAGGACGATCGCCGCGCACCGGATCCGCTTCGTCATGACCCCGGATCGCCCTCGGTCGCCGTACCGGCCTTCCGGGCGCGCCCGCCCGTCCGGGGCCAGAACGCCCAGATCACGAGCGCCGTCGCGCCGAGGGTGAGCCCGCCGAGCACGAACGGGTTGCCGAACGCCACGATGACGGGCGCGAGGCCCGGGATCGCGAAGCGCACGATCCGCACCGTGCTCACCGGATAGGGCGCGGGGTCGTCCTGCGCGTTGGCGTCGCCGCGCAGGGTGATGAGCCGCTCGGCCGGCGCCGTGCCGTCCTCGACCGCGCGCACCCGGTGCGTGACGGGCAGCTGACCCGGACGATCGACCGTCACCACATCGCCGACGTGCACCTGACTCGCCGGGATCTGCTGCACGATCGCGACGGATCCTGCAGGGATCGTCGGCGACATGGATCCGGTGCGGAACATGATGAGGGTGATGTGGGCGGTGAACGCCAGCACCACGAGAACGATGCAGACCAGGCCCGCGAGTGCGGCGACCCACAGCAGCACCTCGCTCAGCACACCGCGCGCGGTCGGCCTGCGCCGCGGGGCGGGCGTGCCGGATTCGCGCTGCGCACGGCGGGTCAGCGGTGCCGGGGTCGTCGCCTGGGTCACGTTCCTTCTCCTTCTCGTCCTGCGGGGGATGTCAGCTCGACGTCGCGGCGAACTGCCACGTCTGCGTCAGGGCCAGGCCCTGCGCGCCGTTGCCGACCGTCGACGGCATGGTGATCGCGAAGCAGTAGTTCACCTGGTTCCCGCCGTTGGCGGTGACGGTCTGGGATGCGGTCGCCGAGGTGCTCAGCGCCGACCCGTCCGCGATGACGACCGTGGACCCCGCCGCCGCATAGTCGGCGGCCGACGCGCATTGCGCGGCCGTGACCGTCTTCACCCCGTAGGTGAGGTAGTCGGCGAGGGTGCCCGCGGCGTAGGTGCTCGCGGTGAGTTTGACCGTGCCGGCGACGGACGGGTTAGCGGTCTTCACGCTGAACAGCGCATAGACCGTCTTGCCCGGCGCCAGCGCCGCCGCGTCCGCGGCCGCGGCGAAGGTCATGGCGATCGCCGTGCCGGCGGTCGCGTGGCTCGCGAAGGCCGTGCCGTTGATGCTGCCGACGACGTCGAACTTC
>JAITLM010000073.1 GCA_031277885.1 Microbacterium sp. | reverse complement strand
TCACGGCTCTGTGAGGAGATCGGGGTCCGCAGGTAAAAACCTGCCACGCTAAAGTATTCGGCTGCAAGCGTGTTTCAGGATCCACGCGTCCGCCTCGCTCCCGCCTCGCTCCCACGGCGGAGCACTCCCACTTCCGAGTCGTCCCCGTCAGCGCACGCCATGGGGTGCGCTGACGGGGACGACTCGGAAGTGGAAGGGAAGGAACGGGGGGGGGGCTAGTCGTCGCGGGGGAGCTTCGACAGGATCGCGATCCCGTTCCACAGGGTCCGGAGTCGCGCCACCATGTCGATCGAGCGATCGAGCAGCCACTGCTGCTGCAGGCCGTCGGCGGTGGCGATGACGAGGTCGGCGACGATATCGGCATCGACGTTCGGTCCGAACTCGCCGCTCTCCTGCGCGACTCTCACGGCCTGCTTCGTCGACGTCCGTACCCACTCGTAGCGCTCGATGAAGAACTCGTGCGCCGGGTGCTTGCCGATGCTCGCTTCGGCGGAGAACTCGACGTACAGCTGCACGAGCCCCGGAACCGTCGTGTTGTGGTCGATCACCGCGAGGAAGCCCTCGAAGTTCGGCTCGCCGACCCAATGCGCCTCGGTGTCGCGCTCATCGCGTGCGCGGAGCACGGCCATGTACAGCTCCTCGCGGGAGCCGAAGTGGTGCATGAGCCCCGCCTGCGTCAGTCCGACCCTGCGAGCGATCTCGACGTTGGGCGCGTTGCGGCATCCCATCTCGGCGACCACTTCGAGGGCGACCTCGAGGATCTCCTGCCGCTTGGCGATGCCCTTGGCATATGAGCCGCGAATCATGGGCGCCCTCCACTACGACCTTCATCCGTGCAGCGGTGCCTTCGACACGGAACTGCCCTGGTCGGAGTCTAGGCGATGCCGCAGCCGGCGCCGGGGAGGGGAGCGGGAGCGACGACCCCCGAATCGGGTGGGTTCGTCGCCCCGCGCCCCTTCGTCCTCTGCCTACCGGACCTTCTTGATGGGGAAGATCACCAGAGCGCCGATCAACGCCGCCACGCCGAGCACGGAGAACCACAGGGCGTAGTTGTTGCCCGTCGGATCGCCCACGTAGACGAGGATGCCGCCCACCATGGGGGCGATCGTCTGGGGGAGCGCGTTCGCGATGTTGAACACGCCCAGGTCCTTCCCGGAGTCATCGGGGTTCGGGAGCACGTCGACGACCAGTGCCAGATCGACGCCGACGTAGATGCCGTAGGCGATGCCCATCAAGGCTTCGAGGATGTAGAACGAGGGCACATCCTTGATGAAGATCAGGGACACCGTGCCGATCGCGAACAGGACGGTCGAGCTCCACACGAAGATCTTGCGCCGGTTGAGCCTGTCCGAGAGCTTGCCCGCGGCAAAGGCGGCCACGACGAGGGTGCCGGTGAAGATCAGCGTGCTGAGCGAGATGACCCCCACGACGTCCGCGGGGTTCTTGATGCCGATGTGGTTCTGCAGGTAGAAGAACCGGAACGCGGTGAAGCCGAAGCTGGCGAAGGTGATGAGGAAGCGGGACCACCAGGCCAGCGCGTAGTCGGGGTACTTCAGCGGGCTCACCCAGAAGGTCTCCCACCAGTCCCGGAAGGTCGCTGCCGGCGGCTTCACGGGAAGCACCTTGTCGGGGAGGATCCAGGCGAAGAGCACCATGGCGACGATCGAGAGCAGCGCCGGGCCGACGAACATGATCACGAGATTGTTCAAGAACCATTGGGCGACGTAGACGCCGCCGACGACACCGGCGTTCTGAGCGATGCCCAGCCAGGCGGCGACGGATCCGCGCTGCACGCGAGGAACCTGGTCCGCGAGAGTCGCGATGAACGGCGCGAGAGTCATGTTCGCGCCGAGCTGGGCGATCGACCAGCCGATGGTCGCCCACAGCAGGTCCGGAGCCACCGCCATCACACCGAGACCGGCCGTCATGATGAGCGTTCCGCCCACGATCCAGATGCGCCGACGGCCCCAGCGACTCGTCGTGCGGTCGGACAAGCGGCCGAAGACGACGTTCGCCGCGGTGGCGAACAGGGCGCCGAATCCGCCGAGGACGGCAGCGGCGCCGGTGGCGCCGTTCTCGGCGATCGCGCCGCTGGCCACGAGCGACGAGATCTTGATGCCGACACCCACGATCGCGGGTCCGAGGAGTGCGACGAAGAACACGAACTGCGCGATGAACAGCCACGCGACGTACTTCTTCGGGGCCGGATCCGTCGGTTCCTTGAACCAGTGATGCTCATGGGAAACGACGGTGCTCGCCGCCGTCATCCCCGACGGATTGCCTGCGGCTGACCCGCTGACTGAACTCATCTCTGCCTCCATTGGCTCCAGCGGTGTCCGCTGTGCTCACCGTTGAGCACGAGCCGGTGGCACCGTTGTCGCCTGAAAACCTAGATGACTCAGGTTTTCAGTGCAAGGGTTGTTACGTCGGCGTCGCCGATGAGGCGTGAAGAGGCCCGGAACCGCGGGCGCAGGTCCGGGCCTCCTCCGCAGCGGCGCCTTCAGCCGGCGTTCTGTTCCGTCGCGACGTCGAGGATCCAGGTCACGCCGAAGCCGTCGGTCAGCATGCCGAAGCCGGGGCTCCACGCCGAGGCGGCCAGCGGCTCGATGATCGACGCACCTGCGGAGAGCTTGTCCCAGTGCTGCACCGCTTCCTCCAGGGTCGTGCTGCGCACGGAGACGAAGAACGGCTGGTCGGTGAGGGTCACGCCGTTCTCGCGCCGCGTCGTCCCGCCGGGAATGGAGTCGGCGGGAGCGCCGGGGATGTCGTAGGCCATGACCCGGAAGCCGTCCTCGGATTCGAGCTGCCCGAAGACGACCTTGTCGGCGCCGGGGGCGTCCTTCGGCATCCCGAAGTCGCCGTAGGTGGCGATGCTGACCAGGCCGCCGAACGCGGACTGGTAGAACTCCAGCGCCTGACGCGCGTCGCCGCGGAAGTTGAGGTGGGTGGTGGTCGTGATGTTCATGAGTGCTCCTTGATGAGGCGTTTCCCCGGCTCTTCCGGGCGCGATCCAGCCTCACAGCTGTATAGGTCAGTTCCTGTCCTAGATGGAAAGTAGTCTGCACTCATGACCGCTCCCACCTCGCGTCTGCTCACGCTGCTGTCGCTCCTGCAGTCGAGGCGCGACTGGCCGGGTTCGACGCTGGCTGAGCGCCTGGAGGTCAGCCACCGCACGGTCCGTCGCGACATCGACCGGCTCCGGGAGATGGGGTATCGGATCCGGGCGACGAGGGGTCCGGACGGCGGATACCGCCTGGACGCCGGCACCGAGCTCCCGCCGCTGCTGTTCGACGACGAGCAGGTCGTCGCGCTCGCCGTGGCGCTGCAATCGGCGACGGCCTCCGGCGCCGGCATCGAAGAGGCTTCGCTGCGCGCGTTGACCACGATCCGTCAGGTGATGCCGTCCCGGCTTCGGCACCGACTCGATGCGCTGACCTTCACCACCCTCCGGCCGGGTCCCGGAGACGACGCAGAGGATGCGGTCCCGACGGGCGTCCTGATCGCCATCTCCGCCGCGGTCCGCGCTCGCGAGGTGCTCCGCTTCGACTACGCGAGCCCGGCTCCTCACGCGGGCGAGGACCCGGTGCCGCCGCGGCGGGCGGAGCCGCATCATCTCGTGACCTCCCACGGGCGCTGGTATCTCGTCGCGTGGGATCTCGACAGGGGCGAGTGGCGTCTCTTCCGCGCCGACCGCATCATGCCGCGCACGCCGACGGGACCGCGATTCGCGCCCCGGGAGGTCCCCGGCGGCGACGTCGCCGCCTACGTCTCCGCGCGGTTCAAGGGCTCTGACCGGTACGACCGCTGGCCGTGCTCCGGCAAGGTCATCCTGTCGCTGCCCGCGCGTGACGTACTGCCTTTCGCGGGGGACGGGCTCGTCGAGGACCTCGGCCCGGAACGCTGCTCGCTCGAGGCCGGCTCCTGGTCCTGGGTCGCGCTCGCCGCATCCCTCAATCGGTTCGACACCGAGATCGAGGTCGTCCGCCCGCCCGCGTTGCTCCACGCGTTCGGCGTCCTGGCCAAGAGGAATGCGGCGACGGCCAGGGGAGAGGGGGGCGCCATGAGCACGCTGCGGGGTACCCCTCCGTCGAGGCCCCCTCGCAGCATCGAGGCCCCCTCGTAGTTACGCAACTGCGAGGGGGCCTCGGTGCTCAGAGGGGGCGTCGATGTCTCTGGGCGGTCGCGAGACCTTTGACCGGATCGTCCACGTCCCGCGCTCCGATGAAACGCTCAGCCAGCAACCAATATTCTGGTTGTTCACTGTGGCGCAGCGCTGGGGAGTGCTGTGCCCGCTGGAGGTGCAGAGGGGTCATCGTTCTGGTTCGGGAATCAGAACGATGAACTCTTCTCCATACCTCCGTCTCAGCCGTTGCGAAGGCGGCCGCTGGTAGCGTCACGTGACGGCCGAGAGGGGAGACACGTGACGGACGATCACACCCTCGGGCTGACGCTGAGCGGCGGCGGCGCGTACGGCGCCGCCCAGGCAGGAGTCCTGCAGGTGCTCGCCGAGCGCGGCATCCGCCCCGGGATCGTCGCCGGCACGAGCGCCGGCGGGCTCCTCGGCGCTGCCTATGCGGCTGGTTTCGACGCCGACGCGATCGAGCGCGCGGTGCGCGGCTTCCGCTGGAGCGCGATCGCCCGCTGGTCCCTGCGCCCGCGCTGGGGGCTGCTCGACACGCATGCCGTGACCGACGCCATCCGTCGCATCCTCGGCCACGACCCCCTCATCGAAGACCTGCCCCGTCGCTTCGGCGCCTATGCGACGGATCTGCGTACGCGCCGAGGCGTGATCCTCGACCGCGGCCCGCTCAGCACGGCCCTCCGCGCCACCGTCGCCGTCCCCGGCGTGCTGCCTCCGGTCCGCCGCGACGGCGCCCTGCTCGCCGATGGCGGCATGATCGACAACGTCCCGGACTCGGTGACCCGCGCCCTCGGCGCGGAGCGGACCATCGTCGTCCGGCTGCACGCCAAGTGGGAGAACGTGCGGATGATGCGCACCGTCACCGCGACGGCCGACCTCGTCGCCGACCCGACCGTGATCCTCATCCAGCCGGAGATGGAGCGCATGGCGCAATGGGTGATGAAGGACGTCCCCCGCCTCATCGCAGAGGGGCGCCGGGCGGCCGAGGAGGCCTTGGACGCCGCCGCGCGCGACGGCCGGCTCCTGTCGATCGCGTAGACGTCGCTCCGCCCCGGTTCGGAGCGTCGCGAGGGCGCTTTCGCGGTGGATGCACAGCGGCCCATGCCCTTCCGCGCATATGCCGACGCTTAGCGTGGGAACCAGCGATCGGCGACCGCCCTTGGCTCCAGCTCCGGCCCTCCTCCGGACCCAGGGAAAGCGCTCATCGATGTCATCCGTACACACAGGAATCCCTTCGCGTCTGGGCCCCGTCCGGCAGACCTATGCCCGCAAAGAGGACTTCCCGCATGTGGCCCGCGCCTTCGTCGAGGTGTCGCGGGTGGTGCGCGAGACCGGGCTGATGCAGCGCACCCCGCGGTTCTACACCCTCATCGCGGCAGGGCTCGCCGTCGCGTTCGGCGGAGCGATCACGGGATTCGTCCTCTTGGGGGACAGCTGGTTCCAGCTGCTCATCGCCGCCGTCCTCGGGATCCTCTTCACGCAGGTCGCCTTCCTCGCGCATGAGGCCGCGCACCGGCAGATCCTCGCCTCCGGGCCCGGGAACGACCGGCTCGCCCGCGTGCTGGCCGCCGTGGTGGGCATGAGCTACTCCTGGTGGGACTCCAAGCACAGCCGTCACCACGCGAACCCGAATCGGGTCGGCAAGGATCCTGACATCGAGGTCGACACGATCTCGTTCCTCGACGAGGATGCCGCTCAGGCGCGCGGACTCCGCCGGCTGATCACCCGCAAGCAGGGCTGGCTGTTCTTCCCGCTGCTCACGCTCGAGGGGCTGAACCTGCATTACCTCGGTTTCAAGCACCTCGCCCAGCGCGGGCCGGTGAAGAACCGGTGGTCCGAGATCGGCATGCTCGCCGCGCGCTTCGTCCTCGTGCTGACGCCGATCTTCCTGGTGCTGCCACTCGGCAAGGCCGCGGCGTTCCTGGGCGTCATGCTCGCGGTCTTCGGGGTTTACATGGGTGCGTCCTTCGCGCCGAACCACAAGGGCATGGCCGTGATCGCGCCGGACGCCCGTCTCGACTTCTTCTCCAAGCAGGTGCACACCTCGCGCAACATCCGCGGGGGTTGGTGGGCGACCTGGCTCATGAGCGGTCTGAACTACCAGGTCGAGCATCACCTGTTCCCGAACATGTCTCGCATGCACCTCGCGCGAGCCAGTGAGATCGTGCGGGAGTTCTGCGCCACGCACGGCGTCCCCTACACGGAGACGTCCCTGTGGCGTTCGTACGCGATCGTCATCGACTACCTCAACCGCGTGGGTCTCGCTGCGCGTGACCCGTTCGACTGCCCCATGGTCGGACAGTACCGACGCGCCTGACCCCTGGGTGCGGCCGGCTCAGGCGAGATCCGCGAAGAGCGCCATCATCTCGGCGCCCATCTCGACCTGGGCGAGGATCACCCGGAACGAGCCGTCCGGATCGACGTACAGGTCGGTGCCCAGCCCTCCGGACCACCCGTATCGGCCCTGGTGCGGCCCTTCGGTCTGCACGGCGACGCCGAATCCCCAGCCCATGCCGTCCCAGAACCCGGGGAAGAAACTGTCGGGCGTCTTGATCCGCGCGGGGACCTGATCGATCCGCATCTGATCGAGCAGAGCGGGCTGCACGATGATCCGGTCGCCCGCGTGGCCCCCGGAGGCCAGCATGCGCGCGAAAGCCGCGTAGTCCGAGGCGGTCGAGACCAGCTCCGCGTGACTCAGATCGAAGCGCGCCGGGGCCAGGTAGAAGCCGTCCCCGGCGGGTTCGATCTCGACGAGCGCGCCGGCGTCATCACGGCGGTAGGCGGCGGGGAGCCGGTGCGCCTGCGACCGCGGGACCGTGTAGCCGGTGTCGATCATGCCGAGCGGGTGGAAGACCTCGTCGGCGAGATGATCCTGGAGCGGACGACCGGCGATGCGGCCGAGCAGGATCCCCAGGATTCCGAAGGAGTGGTGATAGCGCCATCCCGCGCCGGGCTGGAACATCAGCGGCAGGTCGGCGAGGGCGTCGAGCCAGTCCTGGGCGCCGAGCTCGACAGGCTCCTGACCTGCCTGCGTGCGGTTCTGCACCATCGCATCCTGCAGCGGGCCGGGAGCCGTCGTCATGCCGTAGCCCGAGGTGTTCGTGAGCAGATGACGGACCGTGATCGGCGATTCCGCGGGCACGACGTCGTCCAGATCCGACGCCGGAGTCCGAAGGACGCGGCGATCCGCGAGTTCCGGGAGCCACTGCTGCACCGGTGCGTCCAGGTCGAGGCGTCCATCCTGCACCATGCGGAGGGCCGCGACGGCGAGGACGGGCTTCGTCATCGACTGGATGCGCACGATGGCGTCGGGGGTGACGTCTCCGGCGGCGACGATGTCGAGTCGTCCGCCGGCATCGCCGTCCGCGACCACGATCCCCGGAGCGGTGCCGCTCTCGATGTGCCTGTCGAGGATCTCCTGCAGCTCTGTCATCCGCCGGCTCCTTCACGTGCGCGCGTCGCGGTACGGGGTGGTCCCGGCCCACTCTAGGCGGACGGCCCGCGCGATGGTGCTCTCGGCGGCCCGATCAGTCTCGCCGACCGGTTGTCAAGCCCCCTGACGGGCCGCGGGATCCGGCCTAGCGTCGGCGCGTACGGCATCCAGCTGCGGAACGGAGAAACTCCTCATGGGCATCGGAACCGGCATCGTCCTCTTCGTCATCGGCGCGATCCTCGAGTTCGCGCTCAACATCCAGGTCTCCTGGATCGACCTGCACCTCGTCGGCTACATCCTGATGATCGCCGGCGCGGTCGTCTTCCTGCTGAGCCTGATCCTGATGCTCACGCGGCGTGGCCGTCGCACCGGTCCCGCGAACGACGAGGACCTCCTCTGAGCGCCCGCCGGCGTCAGCGGCGCTGCTCGCGATAGTAGGCGAGCAGCGCGCGGGTCGAGGGATCCTGCGCGGCGATCGCATCCTGGTCCCCCTCGATCGCGGGCGCGATCTGCAGGGCGAGCTGCTTGCCGAGTTCGACGCCCCACTGGTCGAACGAGTTGATCCCCCAGATCACGCCCTGGGTGAAGGTGATGTGCTCGTACAGGGCGATCAGCTGGCCGAGCACCGCCGGGGTGAGCGCGGGGGCGAAGATCGAGGTCGTCGGGCGGTTGCCCGCGAAGGTCCTGGCGGCGACGAGCGTCCCGGTCGTCCCCTCGGCCTCGACCTCCTCCGCGGTCTTGCCGAATGCGAGCGCCTTGGTCTGGGCGAGGAAGTTCGCGAGGAACAGGCCGTGCACGTCGCGACCATCGTCGGCGAGCGGGTAGGCGGGGTTCGCGACCGCGATGAAGTCGGCCGGGATCAGGCGGGTGCCCTGGTGGATCAGCTGGTAGAAGGCATGCTGGCCGTTCGTGCCGGGCTCGCCCCAGAAGACCTCGCCGGTGTCGGTCGTCACCGGCGACCCGTCCCAGCGCACGGACTTGCCGTTGGACTCCATCGTGAGCTGCTGCAGGTAGGCCGGGAAGCGGCTCAGCTGCTGGGCGTAGGGGAGCACCGCGTGCGACTGCGCCCCGAGGAAGTTCGTGTACCAGACGTTGAGCAGGCCCATCAGCACCGGGACGTTGCGCTCCAGCGGCGTGGTGCACACATGCTCGTCGACGGCGTGGAACCCGGCGAGCAGCTCGCGGAACGCCTCGGGCCCGAACACGATCGCGAGCGACAGCCCGATCGCGCTGTCGACCGAGTAGCGTCCGCCGACCCAGTCCCAGAAGCCGAACGCGTTGGCCGGGTCGATGCCGAAGGCCGCCACCTTGTCGAGCGCGGTGGAGACGGCGACGAAGTGGTGGGCGACGGCGTCGCTGCGCGCCTCTTCGGCCGCGACGTCGACGCCGGCCGCCCCGAGGCGCTCCCACAGCCAGTCCCGGGCGAGGCGCGCATTGGTCAGCGTCTCGAGCGTCGTGAAGGTCTTCGAGGCGACGACGAACAGCGTGGTCTCCGGATCCAGATCCGCGGTCTTCTGCGCGATGTCGGTCGGGTCGATGTTGGAGACGAAGCGGGCCTGGATCCCCGCATCGGCGTAGGGCTTGAGCGCCTCGTAGACCATGACGGGGCCGAGGTCGGAACCGCCGATCCCGATGTTGACCACGTGCGTGACCTGCTTGCCGGTCACGCCCCGCCACTCGCCGGAGCGCACGCGGTCGGCGAAGGCGCTCAGCGCGTCGAGCACCTCGTGCACGTCGTGGTCGACCTCCTGGCCGTCGACGACCAGCGCGGGGGAGGCGTCGGCGGGGCGGCGGAGGGCCGTGTGCAGCACGGCGCGGTCTTCCGTGGTGTTGATGTGCTCACCGGCCAGCATCGCGGCGAACCGCTCGGCGACACCGGTCTGCTCGGCGAGGCGTACGAGTGCGCCGCGGACCTCCGCCGTCACGAGGTTCTTGGACAGATCGACGCGGAGGTCGGCGAGATCGAACGTCAGGCTCTCCACGCGCTCGGCGTCGGCGGCGAACCAGCCGCGCAGATCGGGCGAGAATGACTGCCGCAGTGCGGTGAGATCGGTCCAGGCGGGCGTCGTGGTGGCGTCGATCGGGGAGGTCATGAGTCAACGCTAGCGCGGGATGACCCGCCTGCGCCGACGATGTCCGGCCGACCGGATGAAGGGCCGGGACCGGGCGCGCACGGCACCCCGTCCCGGCCTCGGATCAGGCCTGCCCGCTGCGATCCGGCAGCTCCTGCAGGGTCCAGCGGTTGCCGTCGGGATCGGCGAACGTGACGAACCGGCCCCAGGCCTGGTCATCGACGTCCGTCGCCTCGGCCCCGACGCTGCGCAGGTGGGCGAGCGCCTCGTCGGCGTCGGGCACGACCACCTGGATCGTGTTCTGCTGACCCGGCTCGAGCTCGATCCCGAGATTGGTGCCGAAAGCGATCGAGCACGCGGATCCGGGAGGGGTCATCTGCACGAAGCGGAGCCCGTCGAACGGCGTCTGGTCGTGGTCGGCGTGGAAGCCGATCCGCTCGTAGAACTCCTTCGCCCGATCGACGTCCGAAACCGGCACGAAGATGAGCTCGATCTTCCAGTCCATGCTGCACGCTCCTTGAGTGGGGAATCCGTGGCGGTGGATCCGCCGTCGGTCCCGACGCTACGCCGGGGCTCGGACATTCGGGGGTCTCCCCGTCGACGAGAGCTCGACGCCCCCTCTGAGCGTCCGCGCCCCTCCAGAGGGGCGGACCTGCGGGGAGGCGTGGATCCTGCGAGGGGGCGTTGACGGAACCCCGCCCGACGCAAACCCGCCCGACGGAACCCCGCCCGACGCAGACCCGCCCGACGCGAACTCCGCCCGATACGAGGGGCGCGCGGGACGGGGCGTGGGGAGAGAATGGGCCATGACCGAAACCAACCTCGTCGGCGACACGATGCTCTCGCGCGCGGAAGGGCTCGCAGCGGGGAGGGCGGCCCGCGACCGCGTGCCCCGCACCGCCCTGGCCACGATCACCACGACGGGGCGCGACCCGCTCGGGATCCTGGACCGGCAGAACAGCACCCGGGTGCCGGATCTCGTGCCGCTGCGCACCGAGCGCATGGGCGCCGACCTGTTCGCCTTCTACCGCGGCACGGCCGCGATCATGGCGGCCGACTTCGCCCGGGAACCGCACACGGGCATCCTCGTGCCGTCCTGCGGCGACGCGCACATCGGCAATTTCGGCTTCTTCGCCTCCCCGCAGCGCACCCTCATGTTCGACCTGAACGACTTCGACGAGGCCGCATGGGCGCCCTGGGAATGGGACCTCAAGCGGCTCGTCGCGAGTGTGGTCATCGGCGCCCGCGGGAGTCGCGGGCAGAGACTCGCGGATGATGCGGCGCGGCAGTGCGTCCTCGCCTACGCCCGGGCGCTGCGCGCGGCGGCGTCGGCGGATCCGCTGCAGCGCTATTTCGCCCACTTCGACGCGACGGCGGCGCGGGACGGGCTCGACGTCGATTCGCAGCAGACCCTGCAGAAGGCGATCGCCGCCGCCGAGAAGCGCACCGGGGCGCGCGCGGCGCGCAAGCTCACCGTGCGCGGCGACGACGGCCACCTGCGCTTCGTCGAGCAGCCGCCCGTCATGACGCACGCCGACCCCGAGATCCAGGAGGTCAGCGACACCGCCTTCGCGCAGTACGCGGCCTCTGCGAACATCGACATCCAGCTCCTCCTGCGCCAGTACCGGGTGCGCGACGTGGCGCGTCGCGTGGTCGGGGTGGGGAGCGTTGGCACGCGCTGCTTCCTCGCGGTGCTCGGCACGCCCGACGCCGAGCCCCTGCTCCTGCAGGTGAAGCAGGCGGTGCGCAGCGTGCTCGCGGAGTACGGCGGGATCGCGCAGCCCGCCGACCTCGAGGACCGGATCCGCAGCGGAGGAGAGGGAGCGAGGGTCGTGGGCGTGCAGCGGGTCCTGCAGGCGTTCTCGGATCCGTTCCTCGGGCACATCAAGGGATCGCGCGACGACTACTACGTGCGCCAGTTCCACGACATGAAGGGCTCGATCGACACCGACGAGGTCGAGGACGAGGGCTATCGCGAGTACGCAGTCGCCTGCGCGATCACGCTCGCGCGCGCCCATGCGCAGGCGCCCGCGGCGGCCCAGATCGCCGGATACGCCGGGAAAGGCGTGCAGCTCGCCGATATCCTGGTGAGCTGGGCCAACGCCTACGCCGATCTGGCCGAGCAGGACTACCGGTCGTTCACGGCGCGGGCGGCCGAGCAGGGGGCGGCGAACGCCGCTCCGCACGCAGCGCAGCAGACTGCGCAGGAGGAGAGCAGGGCATGAAGCAGATCCGATTCGGATCCGGATCCGCCCCGGCGGTCGTCGCAGGCATGATGCGCATCGACGGCCGCACGGACGCGCAGATCCGCGAGCTGTACGACACCGCCCGCGCGAACGGGATCGACTTCTTCGACCACGCCGATATCTACGGCGGGGCGATGCACGTCTGCGAGGACCGCTTCGGGGCCGCGCTCGCGCTGTCCGCGGCCGAGCGCGACGAGATCACGCTGCAGACCAAGTGCGGCATCGTGCCCTCGGAGGGGATGTTCGACTTCTCCTACGACCACATCATGCGACAGGCCGAGGGGTCGCTCAAGGCCTTGCGCACCGACCGCATCGATGTGCTGCTGCTGCACCGTCCCGACGCCCTCGTGGAGCCGGAGGAGGTCGCGCGCGCCTTCGACGAGCTGCACGCCTCGGGCAAGGTGCGCTCCTTCGGCGTCTCCAACCACACCCCGCGACAGATCGACCTGCTGAAGACCGCGGTGACCCAGCCGCTCGTCGCGAACCAGCTGCAGCTGTCGATCACGCACGCCCCGATCATCGCGCAGCCGCTCGCGGCGAACATGGCCGGCCTCGACCAGAGCATCGTCCGCGACGGCGGCGGGATCGTGGAGTACTGCCGCATCGAGGGCATCACGATTCAGGCGTGGTCGCCGTATCAGGCCGGCTTCTTCACGGGCGTCTTCCTGGACAACCCGGCCTATCCCGAGCTCAACGCGGCGATCGACCGGATCGCGGCCGCACACGGCGTCACCCCGACCGGCATCGCCACGGCGTGGATCACGCGGCACCCGGCAGGCATGCAGGTGGTGCTCGGCACGACCACGCCCTCGCGCGTGCAGGAGGCGGCCGAGGGCGCCGACGTCGAGCTCAGCCGCGCGGAGTGGTACGAACTGTTCCGCGCCGCCGGACACACCCTGCCGTAGGGGGTCGGCCGGCGCGCTCGCGTGATCTCCTAGGCTGTCGGCATGGGCCTGGTGTTCACGATCCTCCTGCTGGTGCTGATGATCGGCGCGCTCATCGACATCATCACGCGGCGCGACGACCAGGTGAAGCACCTGCCCAAGGTGTTCTGGATCATCCTGGTCATCATCGTCCCGCTCGCCGGATCCCTGATCTGGTTCCTGGTCGGACGCGAGTACGACAGCGAGGGGATCCGGCTGCCGCGGCCCCGAGAGCGCCGTTCCGGGCCGGCGGCGCCCACCGCGCCGTCCCGGCCCGGTGACACGCGCAGCACCGAGCAGCAGATCGCCGACCTGGATCGCGAGATCGAGGAATGGCGGCTGCGCGCCGAGATCGAGAAGCGCAAGAAGCAACAGGGCGAGACGGGCGCAGAATGAGCGCCGCGCCTCCTGCTCCCCGCGCCGTGATCGGCGGCGGCAGCGGTTATCTCGGCACGGCGCTGCGCGACGCGCTGAGGCTCGACGGCTATGACGTGCGCACGATCGGACGCGGCGGCGATGCGGACGCGCGCTGGGACGATGAGGCGGGGATCCTGCGCCTCGTCGACGGCGCCGAGCTCGTGATCGGCCTGGCCGGGCGGCGCATCGACTGCCGCTACACCGACCGCAACCGCGATGAGATCCTGCGCTCCCGGGTGCGCACCACCGAGGTTCTGCACCACGCGATCGCGATGGTGGCGCGCCCGCCCGCCGTCTGGATGAACGGCAGCTCCGCGACCGCCTATCGGTACTCGCTCGACACGCCCCGCACGGAGGCGGATCCCCTCGACGAGCGGGGCTTCTCACCGGACGTGACACGCGAGTGGGAGGCGGCGCTCTTCGCCGGGGAGCTGCCCGGCACCCGCAGGATCGCCCTGCGCACCTCACTCGTGCTCGGCAGCGGCGCGCCCGTCATGACGATGCTGCTGCGCCTGGCGCGGCTGGGGCTCGGCGGGCCGCAGTACGACGGCTGGTGGTTCCCGCACCGGCGCTACCGGGGGATCGGCGCGCATCCGACCGAGCCTCCGCGGCCCGACGGCGAGCATTCGCGGGGTCGGCAGCGGCTCAGCTGGATGCACGAGCAGGACTTCGTGCAGGCCATCCGGTTCCTCCGCGACCACGACGACATCGCGGGACCCGTGAACATGGCGTCGCCGAACGCGGTGACGAACATCGAGCTCATGCGGATCCTGCGCCGGGCCGTGCGCGCGCCGTTCGGACTGCCTGCGCCGCGCTTCGTGCTGGAGCCGGGGATGGCGGTGCTGCGCACCGAGTCCGAGCTGATCCTGAAGAGCCGGTGGGTGCTGCCGCAGGTGCTCGAGGACGCCGGATACGTGTTCCGGTTCCCCGAGCTCGACGGTGCGGTGCGGCAGATCCGCGGGCGCTGAATCCGGACCTCTTCCGGTGGTCAGCGGCGTCCGAAGGATGCCTCGACCGCCTCCTCGAGGTCGGGGTGCGCGAAGGCGTATCCTGCGCTGAGCAGACGTTCCGGTGCGACCCAGCGGCTCTTCAGGATCAGCTCCGTCTCGGTGCGGATCCCGAGCGCGCCGAGCTCGAGCATCCCGCGCGGCTGCGGCAGGCCGAACGGGATCCCGAGTGCACGCCGGATCGTCGCCATGAGGGTGCGGTTGTCGCTCGCCCCCGGTGCGACGGCGTTCACGGGGCCGTCCAGCTCGGGATGGCGCTCGAGGAAGGCGATGATCCCCGCCACGTCGTCGAGGTGCACCCAGCTGAACCGCTGCCGGCCGCCGCGGGTGCGGAAGTCGTGCGCGGTCCCCGCTTCGCGCCGGGCGCGGCCGACGGGCCAGCGCCCGTCGTACTGGGTGCCGCCGAGCCCGAACCGCGCGAGCGTCCGCAACGTGCCCAGCACGCCGCCGTCGCCCAGCACGATCGCGGTGCGCAGCGCCACGCGGCGCGTGCCGGGCAGGTCGCCGGCGAACAGCTCGCGCTCCCAGGCCTTGGCGACCTCGACCGAGAACCCGGTGCCGAGCTCGCCGGCGGACTCCGTCTGCGGGTGATCCTCGGCGTGCCGGTAGATCGTCGCCGTCGAGGAGTTCACCCAGAGCGGGGGCGGCGTCGCCGCGCGTCCGACGGCGGTGCGCAGGGCCGCCGTGGTGCGCTCGCGGGAGCCGAAGATCTCGGCCCGGTTCGGCGGCGTGTAGCGGCAGTTCACGCTCTTGCCGGCGAGCCCGACGACGAGGCTCGCGCCGTCGACGGCCGCATCGATCCCGGCCTGATCCTCCCAGGTCAGATCGGCGTCGTGGCGTGAGATCGTGACGACCTCGCGCCCGGCGGCGCGCCAGCGCCGTGCGAGGTCATGGCCGATGAACCCCGTGGATCCGCCCAGCACCACCGTGCCGCGGACGTCCTCGTGCTCACTCATGCGTCCTCCTCGATGTCGTAGCGGAACGTCCCGGCGTACTCGTGGATGCGACCGAGCAGCGGGACGTCCACGGTCAGGGCGACCCGCTGCAGGCCGGAGCCGTCGCCGACGCTCTCGATCAGGCGGATCCGGGGAGCGATGCATCGGGGGAACCGGATCCGCCGGCTGCCCAGCCTCAGGCCCACCCGGGTGCTGTGCAGCGCGAGGGCGCCTTCGGAAGCCTTCACCTCGAAGACGGCGGCGAGCACTCCGTCGCGCCCGAGCCGGTCCACGATCCGGCCGTGCGGCAGGGGGCGCACGCGATCGCGCATGGTCCAGTCCCCGTCGGGGAGGTGCAGTGTGCGCTCCGCCGATCGGACCCCGTCGTCGCGGTTGCGCACCGTGAACGGAACGCCCTCCGCCCAGCCGGCGTAGACCGCACCGCGGCGCTCGAGCGCGTGGAGCACCGGGCCGAGCAGCACGCGGACCACGCGGCTCCGGCAGCCGACCCGCTCGAACACGCCGTGTCCGACGCCGACCTGTCCTCGGGGCACCGCCCGGAAGTACGCCTGGAGCGCCGGGTGCAGCTCGTCCCTGCGCGTGCCGAGAGCCGCGGCGTACGGCGAGAGCGGATCCGTGGTCATGCCTCCACATTATCGAACACGTTCAAAAAACGCGAGCGCATCGTGCGACCCTGTCTCTGTCCCCTCCCGGCCTGGCCCGCGAGACTCCAACTGGGCGACGAGACAGCGGCTCTGGGGCGCAGTCTCGTCGCCCAGTTGGAGTCTCACGGATGAAGTGAGCGCGGCGAGGCGCGGCGAGGCGGGCGCGAGGCGTGGCGAGGCGCGGCGAGGCGGGCGCGAGGCGGGTGCGGGGCGAGGCGGGGGTCAGGACGTGGTGCCGGCGCGGGGCGCTGCTTGCGCCAGGTATGCGTCGACGTTGGCCGAGGAGAGGATGTGGCGGGCCACCATGAT
>JAITLM010000016.1 GCA_031277885.1 Microbacterium sp. | reverse complement strand
CGGGGTGTCGCCCTGGGCGACCACCGCGAGTGCTGCGGCCACATCGGCCTCCGGCACGTCGTGGTTGCGCACGGAGTGGGCGATGATGTCGCGGAAGCCCTCGATCCGGCGGGTCTCCTCGAGCGCGGCCGTGATCGCGTCGTCGAAGCGCGCCAGGCGGGTGCTGTTCACGTCCTCGGTCGTCGGCAGCTGCATCTGGGCGGGCTGCTGGCGCGTGGCGCGCTCGATGTGCTTGAGCAGGTAGCGCTCGCGCGGGGTGATGAAGCTGATCGCGTCGCCGGAGCGGCCGGCGCGCCCGGTGCGCCCGATGCGGTGCACGTAGGACTCGGTGTCGGTGGGGATGTCGAAGTTGACGACGTGGCTGATCCGCTCGACGTCGAGGCCGCGCGCGGCGACGTCGGTCGCGACGAGGATGTCGAGCTTGCCGTCCTTGAGCTGGCCGACCGTGCGCTCGCGCATCGGCTGCGGGATGTCGCCGTTGATCGCGGCGGCGGAGTATCCGCGGGCGCGCAGCTTCTCGGCGAGCGTCTCGGTCTCGTTCTTGGTGCGGACGAAGACGATCATGCCCTCGAAGTTCTCCACCTCGAGGATCCGGGTGAGCGCATCCACCTTCTGCGCGTAGGACACCACGAGGTAGCGCTGGGTGATGTTCGCGTTGGTCGTGGTCTTGCCCTTGACCGAGATCTCCTCGGGGTCGTGCAGGTACTGCTGTGCGAGCCGGCGGATCGTGGCGGGCATGGTCGCTGAGAACAGTGCGACCTGCTTGTCCTCCGGCGTCTGCGCGAGGATCTGCTCGACGTCCTCCGCGAAGCCCATCTTGAGCATCTCGTCGGCCTCGTCCAGCACGAGGTTCTTCAGCTCGGACAGATCGAGGGTGCCCTTGGCGAGGTGGTCCATGATGCGGCCGGGGGTGCCGACGACGATGTGCACGCCGCGGCGGAGCGCGGACAGCTGCACGCCGTAGCCCTGGCCGCCGTAGACCGGCAGCAGGTGCACGCCCGGCATCTGCGCGGCGTAGGCCTCGAACGCCTCGGCGACCTGCAGCGCGAGCTCGCGGGTCGGGGCCAGCACAAGCGCCTGCGGCTTCTGCTGCTGCAGATCCAGGTTCTCCAGGATCGGGAGGGCGAACGCAGCGGTCTTCCCCGTGCCGGTCTGCGCGGTGCCGAGCACGTCGCGCCCGCCGAGGAGCAGGGGGATGGTCTCGCGCTGGATCGCGGAGGGGGTCTCGTAGCCGAGCGCCTTGATCGCGGCGAGGACGGGCCCGCTGATGCCGAGCTCCTCGAAGCCGGGACCGGCCGGCGCTTCCGTTTCGGTCGCTCCGTCGCCCTCCGCAGCGGGGTCGATAGGGGTCTCGGTCGGCGTCGCGTCGTCTCGGGTCACAACTCAGAGTACCGTCCCGGGCCTGGGAGCTCCCAGTCCACCGCGCGCGAACGGCTCCATCCGAGGCCGGAATCGAGCCGATTGCGCGCTCTGAATCAGGGGGACGGGTCAGCTTCCCGACGTCAGGGCGACGAGGCGCTCCTTGACCTGACGACGCAGCACCTTGCCGATGAGCGAGGTCGGCAGCTCGTCGACGACGAAGATGCGGCGCGGGACCTTGTAGGGCGTGAGGATCCCGCGGGCGAACTCGCGGATCGCCTCGACGTCGACGTTCGTCCCCGGATCCACGACGATCGCGGCCACGACCTCCTCGCCGGAGTGCTCGCTGGGAAGCCCCACGACCGCCGCGTCGATCACGTCCGGGTGCTGGCGCAGCGCGCCCTCGACCTCGGTGGGGGCCACGTTGAAGCCGCCGGTGATGATGAGCTCCTTGATCCGGTCGACGATCCGGACGAATCCGCCCTCGTCGATCGTGACGATGTCGCCGGTGCGGAACCACCCGTCGGCGAACACGGCCTCGGTCTCCTCCGGCTTGCCGTAGTAGCCGGAGAACACCTGCGGCCCGCGGACGACGAGCTCGCCGGGCTGCCCCGGTTCGACGTCCTTCGTCGGCTCTTCTGGATCCACCACGCGGCACTCGGTGCCGGGCAGCGGCAGGCCCACGGTGCCCGGCACGCGGTTGTCCGCGACGGGGTTGGCCATGAGCACGGGCGAGCATTCGCTGAGGCCGTACCCCTCGACGAGATAGCCGCCCGTCGCCTCCTCGAACGGGACGACGAGCTCGTGCGGCAGCGCCATCGCGCCCGAGATCGCGACCTCGATGCCGGCGAGCGACACGCCCTTCGCGGTCGCGGCCTTGAGCAGCCGGTCCGCGATCGGCGGCACGAGCGGGAGGAACGTCGCGGGGTGCTTCTTCACGACATCGAGCACGAGATCGGGATCGAACTTCGGGAACAGCACGAGGCGCGCCCCCATCGACATCGCGAACGTGAGGCACAGCGTGAGTCCGTAGGCGTGGAACATCGGCAGCACGGCGTAGACGACGCAGCCGTTCCCGCGCGTGATCGACGGGACCCAGGCCTGGGCCTGCGCGGCGTTGGCGAGCAGGTTGCGGTGCGTCAGGGAGGCGCCCTTCGGGGTGCCCGTGGTGCCGGACGTGTACTGGATGATCGCCAGGTCGTCGGTCGAGGGGCGCGGGTGCGAGGAGGGGAGCGGGGAGTACCCCACGACGGACTCCCAGGTCACGGTGCCGCGCACCCGGGTGGTGAGCGCCTCCCTGGACTCGCGCGCCTTCGCGACCGGCAGGCGCAGCGCGAAGCGCGTGAGCGCGGGCATCGCGCGCGTGACGTCGACCGAGACGAGGTTCGTCACGGCGAGATCCGCGGGGAACTCCTGCACGGATGCGACGACCTTGTTCCAGACGATCGCGTGCTTCGCGCCGTGATCCTCGAACTGCTTGCGCAGCTCGCGCGGCGTGTACAGCGGGTTGTGCTCCACGGCCACGGCGCCCAGGCGCAGCACGGCGTAGAACGCGACGATGTGCTGCGGGCAGTTCGGCAGCACGATCGCCACCGGATCCCCGGCCTTCACGCCGAGCGCTTTCAGTCCTGCCGCCGCACGGTCGATCGCGGCCTGCAGATCGCGGTAGGACGTGGTCCGCCCGAAGAACTGCAGCGCGGGGGCATCCGGGTAGTCGCGCGCCGACGCCTCGACGATGTCGACGAGGGACCCGGTGACCTCCGCGAGATCCTCCGGCACCCCCTCGGCGTAGCTGGCGGTCCAGGGGCGCGGAGGAACGAACGTCGTCACCTGCTCAGCCTATGCCGCCAGTGGCGGTTCATGTTCCGGGCGGCGCCACCCCTCCGCGCCGCCCGGACCACCTCACCGGCGCTGTTGCTGCCGGAGAGCTTCTGCGCCAGCGCGATCGGCACGATCGAGACCACGACCAGGACCACGGCGATCACCGAGACGATCGGCGCCTGGTTGGGGCGCGCGACGTTGTCGATGATGAACATCGGGAGCGTCCGCACCCCGGATCCGGCTGTGAAGGTGGTCACCACGATCTCGTCGAAGGACAGCGCGAAGGCGAGCAGTCCGCCGGTGAGGAGGGCCGAGCGCAGCTGAGGGAAGGTGACGAGGCGGAACGTCGTCCAGATGCCGGCTCCGAGGTCGGCCGAGGCCTCCTCCAGCGACGTCCCCATGCGCCGCAGTCGGGCGACCGCGTTGTTGAAGACCGTGACGATGCAGAACGTGGTGTGCGCGATGATGACCGTCCAGATCGACAGCGGCACCCCGAGGATCGTGCGGAACAGGTTGTTCAGCGCGATGCCGGTGATGATGCCGGGAAGTGCGATCGGGAGGATCACGAGCAGGTTCACGGTGTTGCGGCCGAAGAACGAGAACCGCTGCAGCGCGAAGGAGAGCATGGTGCCGAGGATGAGCGCGAGGGCCGATGAGATCAGCGCGACCAGGGCGCTCGTGCCGACGGCCTCGAGAGCCCCGTCGCTGCGGAACGCCCGGCCCCACCACTCCAGTGTGAAGCCGGGCGGCGGCCAGGTGAGCGAGGAGGACGTGGAGAACGAGTTGACGAGCACGACCAGGAGCGGCACGTACACGACCGCGAGGATCACGGTCGTGAGGACGCCGAGGGTGACCCTGGTTCCGAGGGAGATGCGCACGGTGACTCCTACAGGTTGTCCAGGGCGCCGGTGCGACGCACGAGGAACAGGTAGCCGAAGATGATGACGATGGGGATGAGGGCGATCGCGCTCGCGAGCGGGAGGTTGTTCGCCGCGCCGATGTCCTGATACACGAGCGTGCCGAGCATCTGCGCACCTCCGCCGACGATGCCGATCGTGATGTAGTCGCCGAGCGACAGCGAGAAGCTGAAGATCGTGCCCGCGATGATCGCGGGAAGGGCCATCGGCCACACCACCAGCCGCAGCGTCGCCCAGCTGCGCCCGCCCAGGTCGCCGGAGGCCTCGAGCAGCGAGCTCGGCACGCGCTCCAGTCCGGCGTAGATGGGCAGGATGACGTAGGGCAGCCACAGGTACGACAGCGTGATGATCGTCGCCGTGATGCCGTAGCCGGGTGTGCTCCCGCCGAAGGGGCGCAGCAGCCAGTCCAGGATCCCGTCGCTGGAGAGGACGGAGCGCCAGGCGAAGGCCTTGACGAGGTACGACGCCCAGAGCGGGGTCAGCACGAGCACGACGAGCGCGCGCTGCAGCGCGGGGGAGGCCACCATCGCCATGAAGTAGGCGATCGGCAGCGCGAGGGCGACGTCGATGAGGGTTACGGCGAGGGCGATCCCGACCGTGCGCACCGTGATGCCCTGGTAGAACGCGTCCGTCACGACGGTCACCACGTTGTCGAGGGTGAACTCGGTGCGGATCTGGCCCGTATAGGTGTCGGTGGTCCAGAACGCCGTCACGAGCAGCAGGGCCAGCGCGACGACGTAGACCGCCCCGAGCCAGAACAGCGGGGCCGACAGCAGCAGGGCGAGACGGGCGCGCGGGTGCGCGGAGAGATAGACGGATCCGCGTCGCGCCGCAGAGCGACGCGGGGAGGGGATCGAGGTGCGCGGCGGCGTCTTCGCCGGTGCGATGGTGGTCATGACGGGCCTTTCGAATCCCGGTCCCGGCCGCCCGGAGCACGAGGCCCCGGGCGGCCGGATCCGATCAGTTCCGGATCTGCTGCCAGGCCGTGGTCCAGCCCGCGTAGTCGATGCAGGTCACATCGGTGCGGCCGTCCAGGCACTTCGCGATCGGGGTGGTCCAGTACCAGATCTTCTTCGCGTAGTCGGCGTCGCCCGCGTGGTAGGAGGCGCAGTCGTCGCGGTAGTCGCACGCCTTCTCGCTCGAGGGCGCCTCGCCGAAGAACGCGGTGGCCTGGGCGTTCGCCTTCGGACTGGAGATGTAGTCCAGCCACGCGTATGCACAGTTCGGGTTCTTCGCCTTCGAGGAGATCATCCAGGTGTCGCTCCAGCCGGTGGCTCCCTCGCTCGGCAGCACGACTGCGGTCTTGGCGCCTTCGCCCTCGAGCGTGTTCTGGATCACCTGCCAGGTGGTGCCGGCCACGCTGTCGCCGGACTGGAACGACTGCACCTCCTTGAGGTAGTCGCCCCAGTACTCGCTGATGTTCGGACGCTGCTCCTTGAGCAGGGAGACGGCGGCGTCGAACTGCTTCTGGTCCAGCGCATACGGGTTGGTGATCTTGAGCTCGGGCTTATGGGCCATGAGGTAGACCGCCGCGTCGGCGATGTAGATGGGCGAGTCGTAGGCGGTGATCTTGCCCTGGTGCGCCGACGCCTTGTCGAACACGACGTCCCACGAGGTGGGCGCGGTCGGGAAGGCCTCGGTGTTGTACATCAGCAGGTTGGCGCCGTAGCCGTGGGGGACGCCGTAGTGCTTCCCGTCGACCGTGTTCCAGGCCCGATCCTTGAGGAACGGGAAGATCCCGTCGTAGTTCTTGAGCAGCTTCGTGTTGACCTCGGCCACGTCGCCCGATGCGATGAGGCGCAGCGAGGCGTCGCCCGACGCGGAGACCACGTCGTAGTCGCCGGTCTTCATGAGGTTCAGCGCCTCGTCCGAGGTTCCGAACGTCTTGGCCTCGACCTTGCAGCCGGTCGCCTTCGTGAATTCGGAGACCCAGTCGACGTTGGGGTCGTTCGACCCGTTCTCCACGTAGCCGGGCCAGGCGAGGATCTTGACGGCGCCCTCGGTCTTGCCGAGCTTGTCGATCGGGCCGGCCGCGGAACCGCCGCCGCCGGATCCTGCGGTACCGCAGCCCGTGAGCGCGACGATCACCGCCGAGGTCAGGCCGAGGGCCGCGAGGGCCGTGAGGGTTCTCTTTCGCATGGGATACTCCTTCGTTCTTCTGCGTGCGTGGGGGAGAGGGATGACGGTCAGCGGGTGCCGACCGTGCGGATGGTGCGGGAGGGGGTGTCGTTCTGCGCGGCGATCGGCGCATCGCCGAGGGGGACCGCATCCGCCTCCCGCCAGGAGACGAAGACGCGGTCGCCGTGGTCGCCGTGCGCGTGGCCGCCGACGTTCTGCTGGAGGACCGTGACGCGCGGGCCCTGGTCGAGGTCGACGACGAGGCGCACCCCGGAGCCGAGGTAGATGGCCTCCGCGACGACGCCCGCCGCCGAGCGGGAGCCGGGCTCCGCGGAAGGGGTGGGGGAGACCACGAGCTTCTCCGGGCGGAGCGAGTGATGGCCGGCGCGGCCGAGCACGAGCTCGCTCGTGACGTCGTCGAACAGGTTCGAGGTGCCCACGAAGTCCGCGACGAACCGTGACACGGGCTTCTCGTAGAGCTCGAACGGGGTGCCCAGCTGCTCGATCCGGCCTGCGCTGAACACCGCGATGCGGTCGGAGAGCGTGAGCGCCTCCTCCTGATCGTGGGTGACGAAGATGAACGTGATGCCGAGATCGCGCTGGATCTGCTTGAGCTCGACCTGCATCTGCTCGCGCAGCTTCAGATCCAGCGCTCCCAAGGGCTCGTCGAGCAGCAGCACCTTGGGCTCGACGACCGTGGCGCGGGCGAGCGCGACGCGCTGGCGCTGACCTCCGGAGAGCTGGCTGGGCTTGCGATCGGCGACGTGCTCGAGACGCACGCTCGCGAGCGCCCTCCGCGCGCGCTCGCGGCGTTCCTTCGTGCGGACGCCGCGCACCCGCAGTCCGTACGCGACGTTGTCGAGCACAGACATGTGCGGGAACAGCGCATAGTCCTGGAACACCGTGTTGACGTCCCGGTCGAACGGCGCCCTGGTCGTCACGTCCTCCCCGAACAGCTCGACCGTGCCGGCTGTGGGCTGCTCGAAGCCGGCGATGAGGCGCAGGACGGTGGTCTTCCCGGATCCGGAGGGGCCGAGCATGGAGAAGAACTCTCCCTCGGCGATCTCCAGATCCACGCCGTCGACGGCGGTGACGGATCCGAATGCTCGGGTGAGTCCGGTGAGTCTGATCGCGACGGGCTTGTCTGCCATCACATCTCCTTCGATGCGAGGACTAATCCTCTGTTAGTAGATGTTTGGAATCATATGGGAACAGAGGATTTTGTCAACAACCGTGTTACCGTCGTCTCACAGCCCCGAGAGGAGAGCGGCGTGGCACAGGTGTCGGCAGGTGTGGATCCCGCGCGGTCGGCCGTCTTCGCGCCCCTGTCCGATATCGGCCGCGCCGAGATCGTGGAGCGCCGGCTGCAGGACGCGATCACCTCCGGCGTCCTGCACGACGGCGAGAGGCTGCCCAGTGAATCGCAGCTGGGGCGTCGGCTCGGCGTTGCCGTGGTCACCGCGCGAGAGGCTCTCGAAGCACTGCGCGATGCCGGCCTGATCGAGACCCGGCGCGGCCGCGACGGCGGCAGTTTCGTCACCTTCGATCCCGACACCGCGCGCCGCTTCACGGATGAGCGCATCAGGGCCGTCAGCCGGGTCGAGCTGAGGGATGCGTCCACGCACTACGCGGCGATCGCGGGCATGGCCGCCGAGCTCGCGGCCGATCGTGCCGGGGAGGACGACGTGCAGGGGCTGCGCGAGCTCGAGGAGCAGGAGGACCTCTCCACGGCGGGCGGGGCACGACGCGCCGTCGCCCGGTTCCAGCTCGAGGTCGCGGCGCTCAGCCAGTCGCCGCGGCTGGTGCGCGAAGAGCTGCGCCTGCAGGCGGAGATCGGGTCGCTGATCTGGCTGGGGCTGCGCGAGGACGAGAACCGCGTACGCAGCCGCACCGCGCGGCAGGCGGAGGTCGACGCGATCGCCGCCGCCGACACCGAGGCCGCGCGCGCGATCGCGGTCCGCCGCATCGCGGGCGGCGTCGAGTGGCTGCTGGATGAGAAGTCCCGGCTGGAGACGGCGGCCGAGGCCGTCGCCACCGCACGGGCGTGAGATCGAACACACAGAAGGAGCGCGAGATGACCGGCACCGTCGCCGAGCATGACGCACACATCACCGACCGCATCGAGGGCACGTTCGCGCCCCTCTTCGCGCTCGTCGAGGACTGGCGCACCGGGGTGCAGGGCGAGTTCCGCGCCTTCGCGGAGCAGGGGGCCGCCCCCGCCGCCGCCGTTCTGGATCCCTTCATGGAGTCGCTGGCGAGACCTGCCCTGGAGGCGCCCGGCGGGCTCGTGACCGGAGCCGGGTTCGTCGCGACCCCCGGCGTCTTCGCCGACGCGCCCTGGCATCTGGCCTGGTGGCTGCGCGAGATCCACGGCCTGGACCGCGGCGATCGCGGCGGAGTGCGCCGGCTGGAAGCCGTGAACGATCCCGACTCGGACCAGTTCCGCGACTACCGCCAGCTGGAGTGGTGGAAGGTTCCGGAGCGCACCGGCGAGCGTCACGTCACCGGTCCCTACGTCGACTACCTGTGCACCGACGACTACACGGTGACCGTGACGACCCCGGTCGCGCACGAGGGGCGGATGGTCGGCGTCGTCGGCATCGACGTGCACGTGTCGCGACTGGAGCGCGTGATCCTGCCGATCCTGCGCGAGGCCGCGGGCACCGGCACCATCGTGAACGCGTCGGGGCGGGTGGTCGCCTCGAGCGACTCGCATCGCGTGACGGGGACGCTGCTGCGCGGGGAGGGCGTGCAGAGCGCGCTCACCGCCCTGCGCGAGGGAGGCGGGCCCGTGGGCGGTGCGGACGGCACGCGCGTCTCGCGCTGCGGCGACACCGCGCTGATCCTCGTGCTGCAGGACTGAGGGCCGGAGCGACGCCGGACAGGGGAGCGACAGCCCGCTGGCTAGACTGTCCTGGTGTCTGAAATCACCCCTGATCTCGTACGCCATCTCGGCGTGCTCGCGCGCATCCAGCTCTCCGACGACGAGGTGACGCAGCTGACCGGTCAGCTGGACGCCATCGTCGACAACATCGCGAAGGTCTCGGAGGTGGCGACGCCCGACGTCGTCGCGACGAGCCACCCGATCGCGATGCACAACGTCTTCCGCGAGGACGTCGTGGGCCAGACCCTCACCACCGCACAGGCGCTGCAGAATGCGCCGGACGCCGACGGCGACCGCTTCCGCGTGACCGCGATCCTGGGAGAAGAGCAGTGAGCGAGATCATCCGCTGGACCGCCGCCGAACTCGGCGCCAAGCTGGCCGCGGGCGAGGTGTCGAGCGTCGAGGCGACGCAGGCCCACCTCGACCGCATCGCCGCCGTCGACGGGGACGTGCACGCCTTCCTGCACGTCAACGAGCACGCGCTCGACGCGGCCGCCGACATCGACCGTCGCCGCGCGGCGGGGGAGAGCCTGGGCGAACTGGCCGGTGTGCCGCTCGCGATCAAGGACGTCCTCGTCACGACCGACCAGCCCTCCACGAGCGGCTCCCGGATCCTCGAGGGCTATCGCTCGCCGTTCGACGCGACCGTCGTCGCCCGCACGCGCGCCGCGGGCCTCGTCGGCATCGGCAAGACCAACATGGACGAGTTCGCGATGGGCTCCTCCACCGAGCACTCCGCGTACGGTCCGACGCACAACCCCTGGGACCTGGACCGGATCCCCGGAGGCTCCGGCGGAGGCTCGGCGGCGGCCGTCGCCGCCTTCGAGGCACCGCTCGCCCTCGGCTCCGACACGGGCGGATCCATCCGCCAGCCCGCGCACGTCACCGGCACGGTCGGGATCAAGCCGACCTACGGCGGCGTCAGCCGCTACGGCGCGATCGCGCTCGCCTCGAGCCTCGACCAGGTCGGCCCCGTGAGCCGCACGGTCCTCGACGCGGGTCTGCTGCACGACGTGATCGGCGGTCACGACCCGAAGGACTCGACGTCCCTCCCCGACGCCTGGCCCTCCTTCGCCGAGGCGGCGCGTGAGGGCGCGACCGGAGAGGTCCTCAAGGGCCTCAAGGTGGGCGTCATCAAGGAGCTGCCGGACTCGGGCTTCCAGGCGGGGGTCGCGAGCTCGTTCCACGCCGCTCTGCAGCGGATGGAGGCGCAGGGCGCGGAGATCGTCGAGATCTCGGCCCCGCACTTCGAGTACGGCGTCGCCGCGTACTACCTGATCCTGCCCGCCGAGGCGTCCAGCAACCTGGCGAAGTTCGACTCGGTGCGCTTCGGCCTGCGCGTCACGCCCGACGGCGGCGGCACGGTCGAGGACGTCATGTCGCTCACCCGTGAGGTCGGCTTCGGACCCGAAGTGAAGCGCCGCATCATCCTCGGCACCTACGCCCTGTCGGCCGGCTACTACGACGCCTACTACGGCAGCGCGCAGAAGGTGCGCACACTCATCCAGCAGGACTTCGATGCCGCGTTCGCGCAGGTCGACGTCATCGCGACGCCCTCCGCGCCGACCACGGCGTTCAAGCTGGGCGAGAAGATCGACGACCCGCTGCAGATGTACCTCAACGACCTCACCACGATCCCGGCGAACCTCGCCGGCGTGCCGGGGATCTCGATCCCGTCGGGTCTGGCGGAGGAGGACGGCCTGCCGGTCGGCATCCAGTTCCTCGCCCCCGCGCGCGAGGACGCCCGCCTGTACCGGGTCGGCGCCGCACTCGAGACGCTGCTCGTCGACGCGTGGGGCGGGCCGCTGCTCGACCGCGCCCCGATCCTGGGAGGGACCCGCTGATGGCTGCCGTGAAGCTCATGGACTTCGACAAGGCGCTCGAGCTGTTCGAGCCCGTGCTCGGCTTCGAGGTGCACGTCGAGCTCAACACCGAGACCAAGATGTTCTCCGACGCCCCGAACCCGGCGAACGAGCGCAACCACGATGCGGAGCCGAACACGCTCATCGCGCCGGTCGATCTGGGACTTCCCGGATCCCTCCCGGTCGTGAACGAGACGGCGGTGCGCTCGTCGATCAGCCTCGGCCTCGCACTCGGCTGCTCGATCGCCGAGTCGTGCCGGTTCGCGCGGAAGAACTACTTCTACCCCGACCTCGGCAAGAACTATCAGATCTCCCAGTACGACGAGCCGATCGCGTTCGAGGGATCCGTGGAGGTCGAGCTCGAGGACGGGACGCTCGTGACGATCCCGATCGAGCGCGCGCACATGGAGGAGGACGCCGGCAAGCTGACCCACATGGGTGGTGCGACCGGTCGCATCCAGGGCGCGGAGTACTCGCTCGTCGACTACAACCGTGCCGGCGTGCCGCTCGTCGAGATCGTCACCAAGCCGATCTTCGGCGCCGAGCACCGCGCCCCCGAGATCGCGAAGGCGTATGTCGCGACAATCCGCGACATCGTGCGGGGCCTGGGCATCTCCGAGGCGCGCCTCGAGCGCGGCAACCTGCGCTGCGACGCGAACGTGTCCCTGCGCCCGCGCGGTCAGGAGAAGCTCGGCACCCGCACCGAGACGAAGAACGTCAACTCGATGCGCTCCGTCGAGCGCGCCGTGCGCTACGAGATCCAGCGGCAGGCGGCGATCCTCGCCGACGGCGGCTCGATCACGCAGGAGACCCGGCACTGGCACGAGGACACCGGCACCACGTCGCCCGGACGTCCGAAGTCCGATGCGGACGACTACCGCTACTTCCCGGAGCCCGACCTGCTGCCCGTGCGGCCGGCCCGTGAGCTCGTCGAGGAACTGCGCACGGCCCTGCCCGAGCAGCCCGTCGCCCGCCGCCGCCGCCTCAAGGCGGACTGGGGCTTCGGCGACATCGAGTTCCAGGGCGTCGTGAACGCCGGCCTCCTCGACGAGGTCGAGGCGACCATCGCCGCAGGCACGACCGCCGACGCCGCACGCAAGTGGTGGACCGGCGAGATCAGCCGTATCGCGAACGAGCGCGAGGTCGACGCCGCGTCTCTCATCGACCCGGCATCCGTCGCCGCGCTGCAGCAGCTCGTCGATGCGGGCACGCTCACGGACAAGCTCGCCCGCCAGGTGCTCGAGGGCGTCATCGCCGGTGAGGGCACCCCGCAGCAGGTCGTCGACGCCCGAGGGCTCGCGGTCGTCTCCGACGACGGCGCGCTCATCGCCGCGATCGACGAGGCCCTGGCCGCCCAGCCCGACGTGATGGCCAAGATCAAGGACGGCAAGGTGCAGGCCGCCGGCGCCGTGATCGGCGCCGTGATGAAGGCGATGAAGGGGCAGGCGGATGCCGCCCGCGTGCGCGAACTCATCCTGGAGCGCGCCGCGCAGTAACGACGACCCGCTCAGGACACGCTCAAGGGCGCCGCACTCAGAGTGCGGCGCCCTTGAGCGCTGCGGCTTGAAGGCCGGCGCCGAGCACGCGCGCGATCGCCCGCAGGCTGGCCGGCTCGTGCAGCGGGCGCCGCTGCTCCTCGGTACCCTCCTCGGCCGCCGCCTCGAAGGGGCGGGCGGTGATCGTCGCCGACCAGGCGTCGGCGGCGGCCCGGACCGCGCCTCGATCCGTTCCGGTGGGCAGGCAGGCCGTCAGTGCGCGCTCGACCGTGTCGTGCAGCGCGCGGCGATAGCGGGAGAGTGCTCGTGCGACCTCGGGGCGCACGTGGGATTCGTGCCAGAGGATCTCGCGCAGGACGTCGGACGCCTCGCGGTCGCGCAGAACCCGCTCGCCCACGTTCATCAGCGTCTGAACGGGGTCTCCGCGCACCGCGAGCGGCCCCGCATCGAGGGCGGCGGTGCGGAGCCGTTCATCGATGAGCGCCGCGAGGATGTCGGGCTTGGCCGGGAAATAGTAGAAGAGCAGGCCCTTGGGCACCGCGGCGGCATGCGCGATCCGGGCCGTGGAGGTGCCGTCGAAGCCATGGCGGGCGAACAGCGCCTCGGCGGCGTCGAGGATCCGGGTACGGGCGTCGCCGGCATCGGGGTTCTCTGTCATCGCACCTCCTCACGACGGTGCGGGACGGGGTGATCCCCGCGTCCCGCACCCTGTGTGACCGTGCAGGTCACGCGTGAGCCGCCGTGGGGCCGCCGTGCGAAGCGCGGTGGGCCTTCTCGGCGGGCACGAGCGCCCAGAGTCCTGCGGCCGCGCACACGGCTCCGCAGATCCACGAGGTCCAGGCGGGCCCCGCATCTCCGGCGTAAGAGCCGATCCAGGGGGAGATGAACAGCAGCGCGCCGATCGCGGCGAGGATCCACTCCATCGACACGAGACCGGGGGCTGCCAGGCTCCATACCCCGGCAGCGATCATCAGGACGCCCAGGACGATCATCATGGCCATCGACATGCCCATGCCGGGCGTCATCATGATGCCCGCCACGACCGCGACCAGCCCGGCGGCGACGGCCACCCAGTCCTGCCAGCGTGTCCACTTCTTCATAGAACTCATCCTCCTTGCAGTCAGATGGCTCCCGAATGGGGGTCGCCACGATTCTACCGCGTTGATTGACCGACCGGTCAAAGCATGAGAATCCGATGTCGGCGGCCTCCGCGAGAATGGATGCATGGGACGAGGCGACGGATCAGGGCGGATCGTCTCGGCGCCCGGCGCCGACGACAGCGGGACGGGGATCCTGCACGTCGACATGGACGCGTTCTACGCCGCCGTCGAGGTGCTGCACGACCCCTCGCTGCGGGGGCTCCCGCTGATCATCGGGGCTCCCGACGGGCGCTCCGTGGTCTCGAGCGCCTCCTATGAGGCGCGGCGCTACGGCGTGCGCTCGGCGATGCCGGTCGCACAGGCGATCCGGCTGTGCCCGACGGCGCGGATCGTGCCGCCCGACTTCACGAAGTACCGCGACGTGTCGCAGAAGGTCATGACGATCTTCGAGCAGGTCACGCCCCTGGTCGAACCGCTCTCGATCGACGAGGCCTTCCTCGACGTGCGGGGCGTGCGACGGCTCTGGGGGAGTCCGGGCCGGATCGGCGCGATGATCCGGGAGCGCGTGCAGGACGAGGTGGGCATCAGCTGCAGCGTCGGCGTCGCCGCCACCAAGCACGTCGCCAAGATGGCCTCGACCATGGCGAAGCCGGACGGCCTGCTCATCGTCGCCGCCGCCGACACGCTCGACTTCCTCGCCACGAAGCCCGTGCGCGCGATGTGGGGCGTCGGTCCCAAGACCGCGGAGTCCCTGGAGTCGCGCGGCATCCGCCTGATCCGAGACATCCGGGCCACCCCGGCGTCCGCGCTGGAGCGGGCGGTCGGCCCTGCGCTCGCGCAGCGCCTGAGCGAGCTCGCCCAGGGGCGGGATCCGCGGGCCATCGAGACGAATCGCGTGGAGAAGAGCGTCGGGCACGAGGAGACCTTCGACATCGATGTCTCCGACCGTGAGGCCCTCCGCTCCGAGCTGCTGCGCCTCGCCGACCGGGTCGCCGCGCGACTGCGGAGGGCGGGCTGGGAGGCCGGGACGGTGGCGATCAAGATCCGCTTCTCCGACTTCACGACGGTGAGCCGTTCCCAGACCCTTCCCGAGCCGACCTCGGTCGGTCAGCGCATCGGCGAGGTCGCTCGCACGCTCTTCGAGGCGATCGACCGGCGCGACCCGGTCCGGCTGGTGGGCGTGCGCGCCGAGCGGCTGACCGACGCCGGCGGGGCGCTGGGGCTGTGGGACGACGACGCGGAGTGGCGTCGGGTGGAGGACGCGCTCGACAGCGCACAGGCGAAGTTCGGATCCGGGATGGTCACGCGCGCCCGCCATCTCGGCGCACGGGCCGGACGAGGGGCGGCGCCGCATCCGCGCGCGCACGGGCTGGACTGATCCGGCGCGATGCCGGGGACGACGCCCTGCGCGGCGGCCGGTGGTCGAGGTCGCGCGGGTGGGCTAGCGTGGACGCATGCCGCACATCGCACTCGAGCTTGGCAAGAACTCCGCGTCCTTCGGCGTCAAGAGCGCCTACGGCGAGACGCAGGAGGTGGACGGCGCGTCGTTCACCCCGGTCGCCCTGACCTTTTCCGGCTTCGGCGGAGGCTCCGGCGGTGCCGAGGGCACGGCCGAGGGCGAGGGCGGCGGTGGCGGCGGGATCGCGATCCCGCTCGGCGTGTACGTGCGGCGCGAGGAGGGGCTGCGGTTCGAGCCGAACCTCGTCTCCCTGCTGGCCGTGGCGGTGCCCTTCGTCTGGGTGGCCGGGCGCGCGATCTCCCGCATCATCCGTGCCCTCAAGAAGTGACGATCCGGTCGCACTCGCGCTGAGCCAGGCGGTCTCCCGGATCGCCGACGCGGTGCGCGCCGTCCAGGCATCGAATCCGGTGGTGCTCGTGGACGGACGCAGCGGCGCGGGGAAGTCCACCCTCGCCCGACTGCTGGCGGAGCACTGGCCGCTGCGCACGGATCCGCAGCTGATCGCGCTCGACTCGATCTATCCGGGCTGGGACGGCATGGATGCCGGCGCCGAGCGCGCCTATGAGCAGATCCTGAGACCGCACGGACGCGACCTCGTCGGCACGTGGCAGCGCTACGACTGGGACGCCGGCGAGTACGCGGAGAGCTACGCGGTGGACCCTTCGCGCGGCGTGATCCTGGAGGGCTGCGGGGCGCTCACGCCCAGGGCGGCGCGCATCGCCGATGTCCGGGTGTGGGTGGAATCGCCCGAGACGAGTCGCAAGCGCCGCGCGCTGGACAGGGACGGCGAGCTCTTCCGGCCCCACTGGGAGCGCTGGGCCAGGCAGGAGGTGGCGCACATCCGCCGGGACGACCCGATCGGCTTCGCCACCCTCGTGGTCTCGATCCCGTGATCGGTCAGATGTCGAGCTCGTCGGCCGCTTCGACGAGCAGTTCCAGGCGATAGCCCAGCCACTCGTAGACGCCCAGCCGGGGATCCTCCGGATCGGGAGCCGGGTCGTCCTCGATGCCGAGCCGCGAGGCGATGACGAGCCGCAGCGCGGCGAGCGTGCGCAGCCAGGCATCCGCCTCCGAGGGCGTGAGCACCAGCTCGTCCCTCCCGTCCGTCGCCTCGCCAAGAGAGCCGAGTCCGTTCTGCACCACGCGGGCGTCGGCGGCGCGGCGGTCCAGCAGGTCGGCGCTGGTCGCCTCCGCGAACTCGGCCGACGCCTCGGCGTCCTCCGGATACACCGCGGGGGTGAGGCGGCTCAGTGCGGCGTCCGCGCCCCACTCCGTCTCGCGCAGCAGGTCGAGGAACTGCTCGACGAGCTCGGCGAGATGCTGGGCCTCGACCTGCTGCATCGGAACATGGATCCCGGTTCCGGCCATCCCGCTCACTCTCCCGACCGCCGCACGGTCGCCCACAGCCCGTAGTCGTGCATCGCCTGCGCGTGCACCTCCATGGTCTCGCGCGGACCGGTGGCGACCACGGCGTGGCCCTCGTTGTGCACCGCCATCATGAGGCGGGTCGCCCGATCCTTCGGATAGCCGAAGTAGGTGCGGAACACCCGCACCACATAGCTCATGAGGTTGACCGGGTCGTCCCAGACGACGAGCTCCCAGGGCACGGCAGGTGCGGCCCGCAGATCGAGCTGCTCGTCGACGTCGGGAGTGAGGAGCGGAGCGCTCATGCCCACCCCAGCTCGTGAAGCTGCGCGTCGTCGATCCCGTAGTAGTGGGCGATCTCGTGCACGAGGGTGGTGTGCACCTCGTCGCGGAGCTCGTCCTCGTCGCCGCACTGGGCGAGGTGCGGCTCGCGGTAGACGATGATCCGGTCGGGAAGCTCGCCCATGCCGTAGTTCCCGCGCTCCGTGACCGCGAGGCCGTCGTAGAGCCCGAGCAGGTCGAGGGAGCCGTCCTCCGGTCGATCCTCCACGACGAAGACCAGATTCTCGAGTCCCTCGACCATCTCGTCCGGCAGGCGGTCCAGTTCCTCCGCGACGAGCTCTTCGAACGCCTCGGGATCCATCTCCATGCCACCGGCGAGATCGAACGTCATGTGCACGCGTCGTCCCAGATCGTTCAGCCCGATCCGCTCCTCGGTGTCGAGGAGTGCGCGATAGAACGGATGATCGGGGGAGTCCTCCTCCGTGAATCCGAGCGACGCGTAGAACGGCGCGTTCCACGGCACCTCGGCGAAGGTGCGCAGCGTGACCGCGCGGTATCCGCGGTCGGCCGCCTCGTCGAGAGCCGCCTCGACCAGCTCGCGTCCGTGGCCGCGGCGCGCGTGCGAGGGCAGCACGGAGAGCTGCTCGAGGTGCGCGTGCCCGTCCTCCTCGAGCACGTGCACGAAGCCCACCGGCGCGCCGTCCTCCTCCTCCGCGATGACGAGGACGAAGCCGGGCTCCGCTGCCCGAGCGGCGCCGGAGGGGGCGTCGCCCGCGAGCGCGGCGCCGAACAGCGGGGTGAAGACGGCGTCGGCCTCGTCCTCGATCCCCGCCAGCTTCGCGAGGTCGGCATCGGTCGCGGTGCGGACGAAAGAAGCCATGCCTCGATGCTATCCGGCCTCCGGGAGGGGACGGCCGCGACGGCGGAGCTCGCGGATCCGCGCCGCGGAGCCTTCAGCGCGTCGAGGGGGCGAGGCCGAGGCTGTGCAGCGCGGCGCGCGCGTGTTCCGCGGCCGTCGCGGCATCCGGTGCGGGGATGAGGCCCAGCAGGCGCCGGCGGTGCGGCTCCCCGAGGAGCAGGGAGAAGAGCGCCGTCGCCGTGCCTGGGTCCGCACCGGGGACGAGCCCGGCCAATGCGCGGATGTACGCCTCAGGGCCCTCGTCGTAGAATCTGCGGGCGAGTGCGGGAAAGGCTCGCGCCTCGACGACCATGAGCCGGTGCAGGCCGATCGCCTCGTCGGAGTGCAGCGCCTCGACGATGCGGATGGAGAGCTCTTCGAGGCTCTCGCCGGCCACGGGGGCGGGGACCGTGCGGTCGCGGAGACGCTCGACGCTCGCGAGGAAGACGTCCGTGCGGTCGCCGAGGTGCGCATAGATCGTGCGCTTGGTTACGCGGGCCGCTGCCGCGATCTCATCGACCGACACCTGTGCGAGACCCCGCTCGGAGAACAGGCGGATCGCCGCGTCCAGCACGTCATCGAGCCGCTGCGCACGCTCGGCCATCGTCGGACGGCCGCGCTTGCGTGGTGCGGAGTCCTCTTCGGCGCTCATCGCGTTCCCTTCCCTCGACCGTTCTGTGGCACCATCCTATAATGATACGTAGATCGTTTCATTAATGGTCCGGATCGGCCGATACGCGGCCGACGCCGACCGCCTGCCCGCATCCGCACGCCGATCCCGCGTGTCGCGGATGCCGTATCTCCCGTACGAGAGGAGCTCCCATGCCCACCAGTTCGAAGGCCCCGCGCCGACCATCTCGGCGTCCCGGAACAGATGAGTCCGGCGCGCCGGCGCAGCAGGGCGATCGATCGCTCGCGCCGGAGCGGATGCTGGCGTTCTACCGGCAGATGATGCTGATCCGCCGGTTCGAGGAGAGGGCTGCACGCGCGTACACCGAGGCGGAGGTCGGTGGATACTGCCACCTGAATCTGGGCGAGGAGGCCACCGTCACCGGGGTGACCGCGGCTCTCGACGCCGGCGACTACGTCTATGCGAACTACCGCGAGCACGGCTACGCCCTGGCCCGCGGCATCGCGCCCGGCCGGCTGATGGCGGAGCTGTACGGCCGCCAGGACGGGGTGTCCCGAGGGTGGGGCGGGTCGATGCACATGTTCGACCTCGATGCGCGCTTCATGGGCGGCTACGGGATCGTCGGCGGCCAGGTGCCGCTCGCGACGGGGACCGCGCTCGCGATCGACTACCGCGGCGGGCCGGAGGCGGTGGTCTGCCTCATGGGCGACGGCACGACGAACATCGGCGCCTTTCACGAATCGCTCAACATCGCGGCCCTCTGGGGTCTGCCGGTCGTCTACGTCGTGAACAACAACGGCCTCGGCATGGGCACCGCCGTCGAGCAGTCCTCCGCCGAGCCGGAGCTGTACAAGCGTGCGGCGTCGTACCGGATGCCGTCCGCCCGCGTCGACGGCAACGATCCGGTGGCGGTCTTCCAGGCCATGCGGATCGCGCTGGCCAGCGCGAGGGAGGGGAGGCCGTACCTCCTCGAGGCCATGACCGGCCGCATGAAAGGGCACTCCGTGGTCGACCCCGCGCGATACCGGAGCCGCGAGGAGGCGGAGGCCGTGAAGGCCGCGGATCCGGTCGCCGCCTATGCGGTGCGGCTGCACGGGCTGGGCATCCTGACCGACGACCTCATCGTCTCGATCGACGCCGACGCGATGGCCGTCGTGGCGGAAGCGGTGGCGTTCGCGGAGGCCAGCCCGCCGCCGGACGTGGCCACGCTGTTCGACTACACCTACGCGACCCCGGTGCCGAACGACACGCGGCGTCTGCCCGGGGCCGCGCTGTACCCCGCGGCCCCCCGCCCGGTCCTCACGGAGGTCTCCGCATGAGCGTCATCAGCTATCGTCAAGCCCTGCACGACGCCCTTCGCGAGGAGATGCTGCGAGACGACGAGGTCTTCCTCATCGGGGAGGAGATCGGCGTGTTCGAGGGGTCCTACAAGATCACCGCCGGAATGCTCGCGGAGTTCGGACCTCGGCGCGTCCGCGATACCCCGATCGCCGAGGAGGGGTTCACCGGCGCCGCGATCGGTGCGGCGATGGTCGGGCTGAGACCTGTCGTCGAGATCATGACGATCAACTTCTCCCTGCTGGCGCTGGACCAGATCGTCAATCACGCGGCCAAGATCTACGGGATGTTCGGCGGGCAGGCCCGCGTTCCGCTCGTCATCCGGACACCCGGCGGCGGCGGCCAGCAGCTCGGCGCGACCCACTCCCAGAACATCGAGCTGTACTACGCGTTCGTGCCGGGCATGAAGGTCGTCGCCCCCTCCACCCCGGCGGATGCGAAGGCCCTTCTGCTCGCCGCGATCCGCGATGACGATCCCGTCCTCGTACTGGAGAACCTCGCCCTCTACAACACCACCGGCGACGTCCCCGATGACCTCGAGCCCGCGGAGATCGGGCGTGCCAGGATCTCCCGCGAAGGCGCGGACATCACCGTCGTCTCGTACTCGCGGATGGCGACCGTCGCCCTCCGCGCGGCGGAGCAGCTCGCGGCGGAAGGGATCGACGTCGAGGTGATCGACCTCAGGAGCCTGCGCCCGCTCGACCGGCCCACGATCATCGCCTCGGTGCAGAAGACGGGCTGCGCCGTGATCCTGGAGGACGACTGGCTCACCTACGGGATCGGCGCGGAGATCGCCGCGACGATCTCGGACGGCGCGTTCGACTGGCTCGATGCGCCCGTGCGTCGCGTGGCGATGGCGGAGGTGCCGATGCCCTATACGAAGTCCCTGGAGATGGCCGCACTGCCCTCCCTCGCAGACGCGGTGAACGCGATCCGCGAAACGTTGGACGCCGTCGCCCGGCGTCGATGAAAGGAACCACGATGATCGACATCCTGATGCCGCGCCTCTCGGACACGATGACCGAGGGGGCCATCGCCGCCTGGCACCGGCGGCCCGGAGACGCGATCGCCGCGGGCGATGTGCTCGTGGAGATCGAGACGGACAAGGCCGTGATGGAGCAGGAGTCCTACGAGTCCGGGACCCTCGCGGAGATCCTGGTCGACGTGGGCGAGACCGTCGCGATCGGCACGCCCATCGCACGGCTCGACGACGGGAGCGGGAGCGCTCCGAAGCGCTCGGCCCGCGCGGACGCCTCGCCGACCCCCGATGCCCTGGCGGCAGCGCTGATCGCCGACGCTCCGGCGGCTGCGTCCGCGGCCATCGCGCCGAATGCACGGCCGGAACCGCCGCGCGAGGCCGCCGAGCGCCTGATCGCGACGCCGCTGGTCCGCAGACTCGCGAGGGAGCGCGGGGCCGACCTCTCCGACGTCAGGGGCAGCGGTCCCGGCGGACGCATCGTCCGCGCCGATCTCGACGCTCTTCCGGACGGGAGCACAGCCCCGTCGGCCGCCCCCGCGCCGACGGTCGCCGCCGCCGACGATGGTCGCGGATCCGAGGTCGTGCCCTTCGATGCGATCCGGCACACGGTGGCCTCGCGGCTGACCGAGAGCGCGACGACGACCCCGACGTTCACCGTGACAGCCTCCGCCGAGGTCGACGCTCTGCTCGCGCTCCGTGCGCAGATCAACACGGCGATCGCGGACGCGGATGCGACGAGGAAGGTCACGCTGAACGACCTCTTCGTCCGGGCCGTCGGTCTCGCGCTCCGTGCCCACCCGGGGGTGAACGCGTCGTACTCTCCGGAGGGTCGCGGGCAGACGCTCGTGCATGCCCGGGTGAACGTCGGCATCGCGGTGGCGTCGCCCGCGGGGCTCGTGGTCCCCGTCGTGCGCGATGCCGATCGCGCAGCGGTGTCCGTGATCGCCGGCACGACGAAGGAGCTCATCGGGAAGGCGTCCGAGCGCCGCCTCCGTGCGGAGGAGCTGTCCGAGGGGACCTTCACGATCAGCAATCTCGGGATGTACGGTGTCGAGCACTTCACGGCGATCATCAACCCTCCGCAGGGCGCGATCCTGGCGATCGGCGGCGCCCGCGACGAGCTCGCGCTGATCGAGGGGGCGGTCGCGACCCGCACCCGGGTGCGATACACGCTCACGGCGGACCACAGGATCATCGATGGGGCGTTGGCGGCGCAGTTCCTCGCGACGCTCACCGGGCTGATCCAGAACCCGATCCGCATCGTGGCATAGCGGCCCGTGCGGAGCGGCCTCGCCCTGCTTCCCATGGCGGGGCCGCTTCCCGTGGCGGGACGCTTCCCGTGGTGGGCCCTCGTGGTGCACGATCGCCGCGATCAGGAGCGAGGAGACGGAGCGAGGCGAGATTTGGACCTCGACAGTCGCGCATTCTTGGATCTTCTGCCCGGTCCAGACAGCCTCCAGGCTGAGGGCATGGACACGAGCTTCCTGATGACTTCGATCGTGATCACGGCGACTCCGGGCAGCGGGGCGCTGTTCACGATCGCCGCGGGGCTGTCCCGGGGCGTCCGCGCCGGGATCATCGCTGCGGTCGGATGCACGCTGGGCATCGTGCCGCACCTCGCGCTGGCGCTGTCCGGCGCTGCGGCCGTGATGGCGGCGAACCCCGTGCTGTTCGACGTCATCCGATGGGCGGGCGTGGTGTATCTCCTCTCCATGGCCTGGGGGATGTGGCGGGACGATCGCGGACTCGCGGCGTCCACCGAGACGGAGGACGGCTCCGCCGCGCCGGGGATGTCGTTCGGGCGGGTGATCCGCGACGCGGTCCTCGTCAACCTGCTGAACCCGAAGCTCACGATCTTCTTCTTCGTGTTCCTGCCGATGTTCGTGGACGTCGACGCGGAAGACGGCGTGCTGCGGATGGCGGGTCTCGGCGCCGCGTTCATGGGCATCACCTTCGTGATCTTCGCGGCCTATGGTGCCGGCGCCGCACGGGTGCGGGACTTCGTGCGGGCGCGCCCGGCGGTGAACCGGTTCCTCGGCCGCGGCTTCGCCCTGACCTTCGTGGCGCTCGCGGTGCTCCTCGCGATCACTCCCCGATGAGCGCGCCGATCGGGTTCAGAGCAGGCGGCCGAGCGTCGCGATCGCGGCCGCGAGCCGCGCGCTCGAGTGAGGGCCGTATCCGATCACGAGGCCCGGAGGTCCGGGGGAGAAGCGGTAGGCCGAGAGCGGCTTGACGGCGATTCCCTCGGACGCCGCCCGCCGCGCGACGTCGGCATCGTCGGCCCCCTCCGGCAGCATCACCTGGATGTGGAGTCCGGCGGCGATGCCCTCGACGCGGCAGCCCGGCAGGTGGTCGCGGATCGCGGCGACCGCGGCGTCGCGGCGCTGCCGGTGCCGCAAGCGGAGGCGCCGCACCTGCCGCTCGAGCACGCCGCTGCCGATGAGTTCGGCGAGGACGAGCTGGGGCAGCGCGGGAGAGCCGAGATCCGTCGCCCAGCGTCTGCGGATGAGATCGTCGGTCCAGCTCTCGGGAGCGATCATCCAGCCGATCCGCAGGGCAGGGGCGAGCACCTTGGACAGGCTCGAGATGTGCAGGATCCGCTCCGGCGCACTCGCCTGCAGAGCGGGGACGGGGGCGCGATCGTAGCGGTACTCCGAGTCGTAGTCGTCCTCGATGATCACGCCGTCCACGCGCTCCGCCCAGGCGATGAGCTCCCGGCGGCGCGTGGGGGAGAGCGCGACGCCGGTGGGGAACTGGTGCGCGGGCGTCGTCAGCACGACCCGGACGCCGCTCGCCTGCAGCGCTGCGATGTCGATGCCCTCGTGATCCACGGGAATGGGGCGCAGCTCGTCCAGCCAGTAGTCGAGGATGCGACGATTCCCGTCCGCACTGGGATCCTCGACCCCGCACGTCGTCAGGCCCCGCTCGCGCATGGTCTGAGCGGTCAGGCTGAGGGCGCCGGTCACGCCCGCCGTGACGAGGATGCGCTCCGGCGGCACATGGATGCCGCGACGGCGAGCCAGCCATCCGGCCAGTGCCTCGCGGAGCGCGGGCACGCCCCGCGGATCCGCGTACCCGAGGTCGCGAGCGGTCGCGGTCGCGAGTACTCGGCGCTCTGCCTGCAGCCAGGCGGCGCGGGGGAACGCGCTCAGGTCCGGTGCGCCCTCGGAGATCTGGAGCGGCTCCACGGCCTCGAGAGGTTCGGGGAGCCGGAGCGGCTGCGCGGCCGGAGGAACCACCTGCGCGATCCGTGTGCCCGCTCCCCGGTTCGTGACGAGCAGGCCCTCCTCCGTCAGACGCCGGTAGGCCTCGACGACCACGCCGCGGGAGAACGACAGTTCCTCGGCGAGCTCCCGACTCGGCGGCACCCGTGCGCCGGCGCTCAGGGTGGTGTCTGCGACGGCCGCGCGGATCTGCGCGGTGAGCCACGCGGTGCGTCCGCGGGACGGCGCGTCGCGCGGGTCCAGTCGGAGGAAATCGGATCCGGTCATCTGACTGGGGAGCCTATCGGGCGTGTCGCGACGCTCGCGACCTGCTCGTCCCGATGGATGAAGTGCCGGAGACGGAGAAGAGGCCCGGATCCATGCGGATCCGGGCCTCTTCGATGGGGTGGCTAACGGGGCTTGAACCCGCGACCCCCGCGACCACAACGCGGTGCTCTACCAACTGAGCTATAGCCACCATGTGCCTGCCGGAGCGGGCAACCTCACCAGTGTATTACAGGTTTGAGGCGAACTCTGACACGACGGCGTCCGACGTCGCCTGGACCTCTTCCGTCGTCGGTCCCGGCTGGTCGATGAACACCGCACGGCGGTAGTACTCGAGCTCGCGGATCGACTCCAGGATGTCGGCGAGGGCGCGGTGCCCGCCGTCCTTGGCCGGAGCGTGGAAGAACACCCGCGGGTACCAGCGACGCGAGAGCTCCTTGATGCTGGAGACGTCGACGTTTCGGTAGTGCAGGTACTGGTCGACATCGGGCATGTACTTCGCGAGGAACATGCGGTCGGTGCCGATCGTGTTGCCGGCCAGTGGAGCCTTGCGTTCCTGCGGCACGAACCGTCGGATGTAGGCGAGCGTCTGCTCCTGAGCCTCGGCGAGGGGGACGCCGGTCGGGATCTCCTCGAACAGGCCGGAGGTGCGGTGCATGTTCGTGACGAAATCGTTCATCTGATCCAGCGCGGCGTCACTCGCGCGGATGACCACCTGGAACCCGGGATCCACCAGGCGCAACTCGAAGTCGGTGATCACGACGGCGATCTCCACGAGTTCATCGATCGCGAGATCGAGCCCCGTCATCTCGCAGTCGATCCAGACCAGACGATCGTTCTCGGACGAAGAAACCATGCGGCCATCCTACTGAGCGGCACCGACGCGCTAGCCTGGAGGGGCGCCTCCTTAGCTCAGTGGATAGAGCAACGGCCTTCTAATCCGTCGGTCGCAGGTTCGAATCCTGCAGGGGGCACTTGTTCTGCGCCGGTTCAGGCCGCGGATCGGCGCCCGATCCGCGAGGCGATCACGTCGACCACGAGCCAGCGCACGGCGGCGGCCGTGGTCAACGCCCAGACGATGGATCCGAGCACGTCGGTGGGGAAGTGCAGGCCGTCGCTCACCACGGCGAGCCCGATCACGGCGGTGCCGATGACGCCGAGCACGATGGGCAGCCAGGCGTACCGCGTGTCGCGGAGCAGGAACCAGAACGTGATCGCCAGGGCGACGACATAGGCGGTGTGACCGCTCGGGAAGGAGCCGTCGGTCTGCAGCGGCGAGAACGGATGCGCGAGCAGAGAGGCATCCGGACGCGGGCGGTCCACGAGGATCTTGACCGCCGCGACGGGCAGCCAGGTGAAGGCGACCGTGAGCCCGAACAGGATCGCGGTGCGCAGGGAGCGGGAGACCGCCCACACGATCCCGGCGATCACGAGCGTGATCACCACTGCGGGGACCGGCTCGATGCCGCGATAGATCGCGCTGCCGATCGTGCCCCACAGACCCGTGTGCGTGGTGTTCAGGGCGACGACGAGGCCCTGGTCGGCCTGCGTCGCCTTCATCGCGAACCCGAGCGCGGTCACGGCCACGGCGCCGATGACCGCGACGACGACGGCGACCATGGGACGTCGTGTGGTGCGTTCGATTCCGGTGAGCGGGCGGGTGCGGGTGCGTCGCAGCTCGGTCATGGGGGATCCTCATCCTTCGCGTTCCTCGCGATGGCGGCATCGGAGGCGGGCGTCCGCGGGATCGCGTGCGCCGGATCCATGTTCCGATGCGTCGCCTAAGGATTGGCCAAGAAACGCGAGGCTCGTCGAAGCGCGGTGCGGCGGTGCGATCAGAAGCGCAGCGCGGCGACGGCGTCGTCGGCGCTCCAGAAGTCCCCGACGATGTGGAACATGCCGGAGGCGAGGTGCAGGCGCTCGGCGCGGTAGCGCAGGCCGAGATCGTGCGGCATGATCCGCAGGTGTCCGCGGATCGCGCCGCGGCGGTCCAGCACGCGCCAGAGGCGCTCGCCGGCGGGCTGCAGCGTCTCGACGGAGCGGGTGAGAACCGGCGTCGCCCAGCGGATGGTCGGTGCGGGGGTGATGTTCGTGGTCATTGTTCCTCCTTCTCCTTCGAACATAAGGACGGCCACCGACATTCGTCCGCCGCGCCGGAGATCCGGGCGCCCGGATAGTCCCTACACTGTGCTGGTGACCGTGACCGTATGGCTCTCGCTGGTGGTGGCGTGCCTGGTGATCAGCCTCACGCCGGGCGCCGGCGCGATCAACACCATGACCAACTCCCTGAACGAGGGATGGCGGCGTTCGATCTGGGGGATCGTCGGGCAGCAGCTCGCCCTCGTCGTGCACGTCGCGATCGTCGCCGCGGGAGTGGGCCTGCTCGTGGCGCGTGTGCCGTGGCTGTTCGAGACGGTGCGGTACGTCGGCGCGGCGTACCTCGTCTACCTCGGCATCAGGCTGATCATCGCGCGAGTCCCCGAGCCGGTCGCGGATGCCGAGACCCTGCGTCCCGCCGAGGGCCGATGGCCGATGCTGCGGCGCGGCTTCTGGGTCAACCTGCTCAACCCGAAGGCGATCGTCTTCTTCCTCGCCTTCGTCCCGCAGTTCATCCGCCTCGATCGCGATCCCTGGCCGCAGTATCTGATCCTCATCGGGACGACGGTGGTCATCGACGTGATCGTGATGTGGTTCGTGTTCGCCGCGACGGCGCAGAGCTTCCGACGACTCACCTCCAGCGCGCGGGGACAGCGCACGCTCAACATCGTCTTCGGCTCGCTGTTCATCGCGGTCGCGGCGCTTCTGCTGTTCGTGCACTGATCCGCCGGGCGGGTCCCGGACTCGTCGGCACGCGGGCTCGTCGGCGTCCGGACTCGTCGGCGTCCGGTCGTCCTCCACAGGCGGGCGCGCGGACGGGTTCGGCACGGATTGCGCATCTCCGCCTCCGCGACCTCGGCCGGGGCGCGACGCTGTCTGCAGGAACGGAGCGCTTCGAGCTCCGCATGAGCAGAGAAGAGCAGATCATGGCCGACACCATCACCGTCCTGGGGAACGTCGCGTCCGACCCGGACCGGGGCGCCACCGCCACCGGCATCCCCACCCTGAGCTTCCGGATGGCCACGAACCACCGCCGTCCCGACGGCGCCGGCGGCTGGATCGACGCGGGGACGAACTGGTTCGAGATCAGGGCGTACCGCGCGCTGGCCGAGAACGCCGAGGCGTCTCTGACGAAGGGCGACGCGGTCGTGGTCGTGGGGCGGCTGAAGCTGCGCGAATGGGAGGGCAAAGAAGGCAAGCGGTTGAACGTCGAGATCGAGGCCGAGAGCATCGGGCCGGATCTGCGTCGAGGGCGCAGCGTGTATCACCGGGTGTCGCATCAGGCGCCGCCCCGTGGCGAGGGCGCGGCGGGCGGCGACAGGGGAGCGTCGGGCGCCAGCGCCGGCGCAGGCCCGGGGAGCGGGGACCAGGACGCGGACACGGCGGTCGACAGCTGGGCGATGCCGGGCGGCGACGCCACGCCGTTCTGAGCCGCGTCCCGGCCGGGCGGGACGGCGTATCGGCCGCGGGCGGTCGCCGCAGGTGTGCGCCGCCTAGACTCGTGGGGTGCGTGGATCCCAGGATGTGCTCGTCCGAACACCGGCGATCCGAGCGCTCGCGCCCTTGGCGCTGGTGGCGCTCGTCCTGAGCGGCTGTTCGGCGGGATCGCCGGCGCCGTCGGAATCGCCCTCTGCCGCGGCGAGCAGCGGGACCGCGACGCCGGCCGCTGCGCCCGTGCTGCACCCCGACGGCTCCGCCGAGGAAAACCTCCCGTTGTTCGCGGCCGTCGTGGCGCGGGTCTGGGCGGGGGAGAGCCGCGTCAAGGGCGGGGCGTACATCGACGCGCTCACCGCCGCCGGGTTCACCCGGGCCGACATGCAGGTCACCGCAGACGAGTCGACGGTGGGCAACCCCGCCGAGAGCATCCAGTTCTCGGTGCGATGGGGGCAGGACCAGTGCCTCGTCGGTCAGGTCGGGCCGTCCACCGGGGATCCGGTCACGTCGGTGCTGCCCCAGGTCGACGGCGGCAGATGCCTCATCGGCAAGACCGTGCCGATCCAACCGTAGGTCCCGCGGAGGAAGAGCGCGCGCCCCGGGTAGGCTGGAGTGTCGATCCCGCGGCAAGCCGCCGGAGAGCGACCCGCAGCCCTCGCAACCGTCGTCACGACGACAGAAGGAGCGCCCTCGTGGCCGAATACATCTACTCCATGGTCCGCGCCCGCAAGGCCGTGGGCGACAAGCTCATCCTCGACGACGTCACCATGGCCTTCCTGCCCGGCGCGAAGATCGGCATGGTCGGCCCGAACGGCGCCGGAAAGTCCACGATCCTGAAGATCATGGCGGGCCTGGACACCCCCTCCAACGGTGAAGCCAAGCTCACCCCCGGCTTCAGCGTGGGCATCCTCATGCAGGAGCCCGAGCTCGACGAGACCAAGACCGTCCTGGAGAACATCCAGGAGGGCGTGGCGATCAAGGCCAAGGTCGACCGCTTCAACGAGATCTCCGCCCTGATGGCCGACCCCGACGCCGACTTCGACGCCCTGCTCGCCGAGATGGGCGTGCTCCAGGAGGAGATCGACGCCGCGGACGGCTGGGACCTCGACTCCCAGCTCGAGCAGGCCATGGACGCGCTGCGCACCCCGCCGGCCGACGCCCCCGTGACCAACCTCTCGGGCGGTGAGAAGCGTCGCGTCGCCCTCGCCAAGCTGCTGCTGCAGAAGCCCGACCTGCTCCTCCTCGACGAGCCCACCAACCACCTCGACGCCGAGAGCGTGCTGTGGCTGGAGAAGCACCTCCAGGCCTACAAGGGCGCGGTGATCGCGATCACCCACGACCGGTACTTCCTCGACAACATGGCGGAGTGGATCGCCGAGGTCGACCGCGGCCGCCTCATCGGCTACGAGGGCAACTACTCGACGTACCTCGAGAAGAAGGCCGAGCGGCTCGACATCCAGGGCAAGAAGGACGCGAAGCTCGCCAAGCGCCTCAAGGACGAGCTGGAGTGGGTGCGCTCGAGCGCCAAGGGACGCCAGACCAAGTCGAAGGCGCGCCTCGCCCGCTACGAGGAGATGGCAGCGGAGGCGGAGCGGACGCGGAAGCTCGACTTCGAGGAGATCACGATCCCCGCGGGCCCGCGCCTGGGCAGCGTCGTGATCGAGGCGAAGAAGCTGCAGAAGGGCTTCGACGGGCGCTCGCTCATCGACGGCCTGAGCTTCAGCCTGCCGCCGAACGGCATCGTCGGCGTGATCGGCCCGAACGGTGTCGGAAAGACCACGCTGTTCAAGACGATCGTCGGCCTCGAGCCCCTCGACGGCGGCGACCTGAAGGTGGGCGAGACGGTCAAGATCAGTTACGTCGACCAGTCCCGCGCCAGCATCGACCCGGACAAGACCCTGTGGGAGGTCGTCTCCGACGGCCTGGACATCATGATGGTCGGCAAGACCGAGATCCCGTCCCGGGCCTACGTCTCGAAGTTCGGGTTCAAGGGTCCGGACCAGCAGAAGAAGGCAGGCGTGCTCTCCGGTGGTGAGCGCAACCGCCTGAACCTCGCCCTCACGCTCAAGGAGGGCGGCAACCTGCTGCTCCTCGACGAGCCGACCAACGACCTGGACGTCGAGACGCTGAGCTCCCTCGAGAACGCGCTGCTGGAGTTCCCCGGCTGCGCCGTGGTCATCACGCACGACCGGTGGTTCCTGGACCGGATCGCGACGCACATCCTCGCCTACGAGGGCACTGACGAGAACCCCGACCAGTGGTACTGGTTCGAGGGCAACTTCGACGCCTACGAGCGCAACAAGATCGAGCGTCTCGGCGCGGATGCGGCCAACCCGCACCGCTCGACGCACCGCAGGCTCACGCGTGACTGAGATCGCCGGTTCCGGCGCTCCCGACGCCGCGGCCCCCGACGGGGCCGCGGCGGGGGAGCGCCTGCACATCCCGATCCACCTGCGCTGGGGCGACCTCGACGCCTTCAACCATGTGAACAACACCTCGATGCTGAAGCTGCTCGAGGAGGCGCGCGTGCGCGCGTTCTGGCGGCCGGGCGAGGGAGAGCACGGTCCGAGCACTGCCGTGCTGAGTTCGGGGATCGACGCGGGCGTGCTGACGCTCGTCGCGCGGCAGGAGATCGAGTACCTGGCGCCCGTGCCCTACCAGCGCCACCCGCTCGAGGTGCAGATGTGGTTCGGCAAGCTCGGCGGATCCAGCATCGAGGTCTGCTACGAGGTCTACAACGACGCGGCGTTCGAGGAGCGCGTGCTCTATGCGCGCTCGACCGCGGTGATCGTGCTGGTCGACGCGGCCACGGGCCGCCCCACGCGGATTGGCCCCGAGATGCGCGACGCCTGGTCGCCGTACTCCGGACCGTCGATCGTCTACGCGCACCGCTGAGCGGCACTGTCGCGGATCCGCTTCCGTCGCCGGACGCGGGGCGGGATCAGGCTTCCGGGACCCGGATCGTGATCTCCTGCGCGACGCTCGCCACGAGGCTGCCGCTGCGATCGTAGATCCGCCCGGTCGCGAGCCCGCGCCCCCCGCGTGCGTTCGGCGACTCCTGCACGTACAGCAGCCAGTCGTCCACGCGCCCGGGCCGGTGCCACCACATCGCGTGGTCCAGGCTCGCGACCTTGAGGCCCGGCACATTCCAGCTCAGGCCGTGCGCGCGCAGGATCGATTCCTGAATCGACATGTCGCTGAGGTACGCCAGTGCCGCGCGGTGCAGGGCCGGGTCGTCGGGGAAGGGGGCGCGCAGCCGCATCCACACCGCCTGGCGCGCAGACTTCTCCGCGCCCGCCTCGCCGAACAGCGGCCCCTCCACGTGCCGCATGTCGACAGGACGGTCGACGAGCATGCGCTTCGACAGCGGGTGGATCCCGTCGGAAAGCTCCTCGTCGGGAGCGAGCTCCTCCGGCCCGGGGATCCCTTCCGGCATCGGCTCGGCGTGCTCGATGCCGGGGTTCTCGTCCTGGAACGAGGCGATCATCGAGAAGATCGGCACGCCGTTCTGGTACGCCTGCGCTCGTCGGGTGGAGAAGGAACGGCCGTCGTGGATGCGGTCCACCGCGAACGTCAGCCCCTGCGAGGCGTCCCCGGCGCGGAGGAAATAGCCGTGCATCGAGTGCGGGACGCGTCCGTCCGGCATCGTCCGCTCCGCCGCGATGATGGACTGGCCGAGCACCTGCCCGCCGTAGATCCGTCCGGTCGGCATCGGATGCGAGACGCCCGTGAAGATGTCCTCGGTCGTGCGCGCATCGGAGGAGTCGAGATTGAGGATCCCCCGCAGCATCTCGACCGATCGGCGGGCGTGCTCGTCGTGCGTCATGGGATCCTCTCGGCGGCTGCTGCGACACACCGGGGGACCTGTCGCGACCGGTTGCTAGTTTAGAGGGCGTGCCCACGCCCCTGATCCTCGCCGATGCCGACACCGCGCGCGACGCGCTCACCTTCGTCTCCCGGGCCGGCCGCGCCGGTGATGAAGGCGTCAGGCTGCAGGCCGACGGAGGAGTGCTTGCGATGACGGCCGCGGCGCTCGTGCCGCAGACGCTCTTCGACGCGACGCCGACGATCCTCGCGATGCGGATCGTCCGGGTCGACCCGGAGCTGCGCTGCGACATCGTGATCGACGAGCTCACGACGACCGACGATCCGCGCGCACTCGCGCTGCCGGACACCGGCCGCAGCCCCTCCTGGGCCGGGATCGCGCCGCCGCGGGGAGGATGGACGCCGAGCGGGGAGCTCGGCGCCGACATCATCGCCCAGCGCGCCCAATGGGGCATCTCGGCCGTCGCGCACGGATCCCCGGCCGGTGCGGGCGAGGACGCCGTCCGCGCTCTGCGCGCCGCGATCTGGGGCGAACCCGACGAGGACCTCCTCGGTCTGCCTCGCGGCGTGGCCTTCGCGGCGCACGCCTTCGGCTTCATCTCCGGCGCCGAGCAGGTGCCGATCACGACAGCGGGGCGATGGACGCGTCTCGCGTTCGCGCGCGGGCATGTGCTCAGCCGGGGCCCCGCAGCGGTGGGGCTGACCGCGGTGCGGGCGACGGGAACCGCGGGCTGAGCCGTGACCGGCCTGAGGCGCGCACTCAGGCCGGGGCACCACGGCGGACGACGGTGATCCTGGGCGGCGACGCGAGGCTCTGCCCGACCACGCAGTAGCGCTCGGTCGAGGTGGCGATCCGCTCCAGGCGGCCGTCGTCGGCGTCGCTGTCGATCGTGATCGTGACGGAGATCTCGCCGACTCCGACCGGCGCCTCCCGGTCGAGCCCCAGCGTCCCGCGCGCGTCCCAGTGGCACTCCGCGGAGAGGCGGACGTTGTCGACCGCCACGCCCATCGCGGTCGTGACGGCGCGGAACGTCACCCCGACGCAGCCCAGCAGCGCCTGCATGAGGAGGTCCGCCGAGCACGCATCGGATCCGTCTCCGCCAGTCGCGGGATGCTGCCCCGCACGGACCGGGCCCGCCCAGCCCTCGATCGTCGTCGTGATGCCCGGATCCCGGTAGTCGCCGATCGCTCCCGAGACGACGCGCGCGAGGCCCGGATCCTGCCGGTAGCGCTCCTTGAGCGGCGCCTGGCGCGCTCTCAGCTCTTCTGCGTCCATGCACGCGATCCTGGCACTCGGACCGGGGAGGGTCCAGGGCGCCGAGGCGTCAGACCGCCCGCGCCGCCGCGCGTCCGGCCTGGCGGCCCGAGAACAGGCATCCGCCGAGGAAGGTGCCCTCCAGGGCACGGTACCCGTGCACGCCGCCCCCGCCGAAACCGCTCGCCTCTCCCGCGGCGTACAGCCCGGGCACGGCCTGTCCATCGGCGTTCAGCGCGCGGCCGTCCAGATCCGTCTCGATGCCGCCGAGCGACTTGCGGGTGATCACCCGCAACCGCACCGCGACCAGGGGGCCTGCGGAAGGATCCTGCAGGCGGTGCGGCGTCGCGGTGCGGATCAGCCGGTCTCCGCGATAGGCGCGTGCCGAGCGCAGCATCGCGACCTGCGCATCCTTCGTGAAGTCGTTGCCGATCTCGCGGTCGCGCGCGACGACCTCCTCGCGCACCCGGTCGGGATCCAGGGCGTCGCCGCCCGGGAGCTCCTGCATCCGGGAGATCAGCCGGCCGAGGTCGTCCTCGACGACGAAGTCCTCGCCCTTGTCCAGGAACGCCTGCACCGGGTCCGTGGGGCCCTTCGCGAGCCGGGAGCGCACCAGGAGCGGCACGTCCTTGCCGGTGAGGTCCGGATTCTGCTCGCTGCCGGACAGCGCGAACTCCTTCTCCACGATCTGCCGCGTCGTCACGAACCAGGAATGATCGTGCCCGGTCGCACGCAGGTGGGCCAGGGTCCCGAGCGTGTCGAAGCCGGGGAACAGCGGCACGGGGAGCCGCGCGCCGGTCGCGTCCAGCCACAGCGACGAGGGGCCCGGGAGGATCCTGATGCCGTGGCCGGGCCAGACCGGATCCCAGTTGCGGATGCCTTCGACGTAGTGCCACATGCGGTCGCCGTTGATGAGCCGGGCCCCGGCGGCCGCCGACACGGCCTGCATGGAGCCGTCGACATAGGCCGGCACACCGGTGAGCATCTCCGCGGGCGGCGTGCCGAGGCGCTCCGGCCACGCGGCGCGCACGAGGTCGTGATTGCCGCCGATGCCGCCCGAGGTCACGATCGTCGATCCGGCGGTGATCTCGAACGTGCCGACAGGCTCGCGGTCGCTCTGCACGCCGCGCGCCGCCGCGGACGACGCGAGGATGTCGCCCTGCGCGCCCGTGACGACGCCGTTCTCGGTCCTGAGCGCCGTCACGCGATGCCGCGGGAGCACCACCAGGTGCCCGGTCTTCTCGGCCTGCTCGAGTGCGGCCTGGAACGGTGCGACGATGCCCGGGCCCGTGCCCCAGGTGATGTGGAAGCGGGGGACCGAGTTGCCGGGACCGATCGCGCCGTAGCCGCCGCGCTCGGCCCAGCCCACGACGGGGAAGAAGCCCACCCCGCGCTCCCGGAGCCAGGCCCGCTTCTCGCCGCTCGCGAACTGGAGGTACGCCTCGGCCCAGCGTCGCGGCCAGGCATCCTCCTCGCGGTCGAACCCCGCGTTCCCGAACCAGTCCTGCCGGGCGAGCTCGTACGAGTCCGTGATGCCCATGCGGCGCTGTTCCGGAGAGTCGACGAGGAACAACCCGCCGAACGACCACCAGGCCTGCCCGCCCAGGTTCGTGCGCGGCTCCTGATCCAGGATGATCACGCGTCGGCCTGCGGCGGTCGCCTCCGCGGCCGCGACGAGGCCGGACAGGCCCCAGCCGATGACGAGGACGTCGGTGGTGCGGGTGGTGGTCGCGGTCATGAGATCTCCGTCGAACTCGGTGTGCGTGCGGTGCCGGCTAGAGGACGGGGCGCCCGTCGGGGGTCGGGGCGCCCGCCGCGCTCGCGCGGCTCGGCTCGAATGTATTCACCATCGCATGCGCGGCGCGCTCGAGGTAGTCCCAGAGCGTCGCCTCGTGGATCGGGGAGAGCTGTGCATCGTCGACCGCCGTGCGCATGCACCGCAGCCAGCGATCGCGCGCGTCCGGATCGACGTGGAAGGGCATGTGCCGCATCCGCAGGCGCGGGTGACCGCGCTGCTCGCCGTAGGTCGTGGGGCCGCCCCAGTACTGCTCCAGGAACATGCGGAGCCGATCCTCGGCCGGTCCGAGGTCCTCCTCGGGGTACATGGGCTTCAGCACCGGATCGAGGGCGACCTCGCGGTAGAAGACCTCGACGAGACGCTGGAACGTCGCGTGGCCGCCGACCTCGTCGTAGAAGGACACCGGCTCGGTCATCGTTCGTCTCCAGGGTTCTGCGGATCCTGCGGGCTCCGCGGATCGGGGAGGGGCGGGAGAGGAAGGCTCTGCGGCGCCGAGGGAGGCGTCTTCGGCTTCTCGCTCTTCTTCGGCGCGGGCGCGGTCGGAGCGGGCTTTGTGCGCGGCGGCGGCGTGACCGTGGCGGGCTTCTCGTCCTCGGTCTTCTTCTTGCGCCAGAACCCGCGCTCCGGGACCGTGGGGGTGCTCGCCACGGGGTTGGGGCGGGTGCGCGGCGGGTTCGCACCGTGCACGCGGCGGGCGCCTTCGGGGCCGGCCAGTTGCACGGTGGCCATGCTCGGCACGGTCAGGTCCATTCCGAGCACGGTGTCGCGCAGCCGCATCCGCAGCTCCTGGGCGACGTCGTCCATCGCGTTCGTGCGCGTCTTCATCACGACCCGGATCACGAGAGCGTCGCCGTCGACCGATTCCAGCCCCCAGATCTCGGGCTTCTCGATGATGCGGGTGCGCCACTTCGGGTCCTTCGCGAGCCCCTGCGCGGTGGTGAGCAGTGCCTCCTCGACGGCGGGGACGTCCGCGTCGGCCGGCACGCCCAGGTCGATGATCGCGCGGGCCCAGCCCTGCGACATGTTGCCGATCCGGGTGATCTCGCCGTTGCGGACGTACCAGAGCGTGCCGTTCGCGTCGCGCACCTGGGTGATGCGCACGCTCACGTATTCGACGACGCCGGAGGCGAGGCCCAGGTCGACCACGTCGCCGATACCCACCTGATCCTCGGCGACCAGGAACATGCCGTTGAGCACGTCCTTCACGATGTTCTGGGCGCCGAAGCCGAGACCGGCGCCGACCGCGGCGGTGAGCAGCGTCAGGGATCCCAGCAGGGTGGGTTCGATGATGTTCACGATCAGCACGACCGCGACGACGACGAGGATCACGTTGACGATGTTCTGCAGGATCGTGCCGAGCGTCCTGGTGCGCTGCACGAGCCGCATGTCCGCGAGGGGGGAGCGCTCGAGCGCTCTCGTGTCCGTCACCTCGGCTTTGGACTTCGCGCCGGCGACGATCCGCCGCACGACGCGACGGATCACGAAACGGAGCGCGTAGGCGATCACGGCGCACACGACGATCGTCACGACGCTCCAGAGCGCCTTCATGCCGATGTCGCCGAGGACGGTGAGGATCTGGGTCCAGGTGTCGACGGCCTTATCTGCCTGAGTTGCGAGGGGCACGATATTCATCGTTCACGATCCTATGACCGGGGCCTTGGCGGGTTCTGAACGGCCACGGCGCTTCACGCGGAGAACGCCGCAGGGCCGGAGGGAGCGAACTCCCTCCGGCCCTGCGGTTCGTCGCGACGGGTCCGAGTCAGCTCTGCGCGTCGGCGGCCACGGCCTCGACGGTCTCGGCGTCGCGGGCCTGGGCGGCCAGCGCCCGCTCGACGTCGGCGAGGTTCTCGAAGACGAGGCGGCGGAGCGCCGGCGCGGCGTCCTGGTGAGCGGAGAGCCAGGCGCGGGTGGCGTCACGCAGGGCGACGTTCGCGAGCGCCTTCGGGTACAGGCCCACGATCAGGTAGTTCGCGACCTGGAACGTGCGGCCCTCCCAGATCGAGAGCAGGGCGTCGAAGTACTGCGCGACGAACGGCTCCAGCAGCGCGACCCCGGCCGGGTGCGTGAAGCCGAGCGCCGCGGAGCGGACGATCGTGTTCGACAGGTCGTCGTGGTCGACGAGGGAGGACCACGCGGCCTGCTTGTCCTCGGGGGTCGGCAGCGCGGCGCGAGCCTGGGCGGCGAACTCGCCGCCCTTGGCGGTGTTGTCACCCTCCAGCGCGGCGTCGATCGCAGCGCCGTCGACGGCGCCGACCGTGGCGAGGCCGACGAGCAGCTGCCAGGAGAGGTCGGTGTCGATCGTGAGCCCGTCGAGCGTCAGGGCGCCGTCGCGCAGGCGGCGGACGACGTCGGCGTGCTCCGGCGTCGTGAGCGAGTTCGCGAAGGCGGTGACGAACTGCAGCTGGCTGTCGGAGGCGGCCTCCGCGCCCTGGGCGAGCGCCCACAGGCCGTCCGCGACGCGCGTGCGGGCCGCGGAGCGGTGCTCCGGCATGACGTACAGCGCGGCGGCGGTCTGCAGCTGGCTGAGCGTGGTGCGGACCGTGGTCGACTCGGTCTCGCGACCGATGTTGCCGAGCACGAGATCGATGTAGTCGCTCGCGGCGCTCTCGGCGTCGCGGGTCTGGTCCCAGGCCGCGCCCCACACGAGAGAGCGGGCGAGCGGGTCGCTGATGTCGGCGAGGTGCGCGACCGCGGTGGCCAGGGAGCGCTCGTCGAGACGGATCTTCGCGTAGGCGAGGTCCTCGTCGTTGAGCAGCACGAGGTCCGGGCGCTTCAGGCCCTGCAGCTCCGGGATCTCGGTGCGGTCGCCGTCGACGTCTACCTCGACGTGGTGGGTGCGCACGAGGGAGCCCGCGGCGTCCAGGTTGTAGAAGCCGATGCCGAGGCGGTGCGGGCGGATCGTCGGATAGTCGGCGGGGGCGGTCTGCGTGACGGCGAAGCGCGAGATGGTGCCGTCGCCGGCTTCGGCGATGACCGGTGCGAGCGTGTTCACGCCCGCGGTCTCCAGCCACTTCTTCGACCAGACCGTGAGGTCGCGGCCGCTCGTCTTCTCCAGCTCGACGAGCAGGTCGCTGAGCTCGGTGTTCTGCCAGGAGTGCTTCTTGAAGTACTCGGACACGCCGGCGAAGAACGCCTCGATGCCCACCCAGGCGGCGAGCTGCTTGAGGACGGATCCACCCTTGGCGTAGGTGATGCCGTCGAAGTTCACCTGCACGTCGTCGAGGTCATTGATCTCGGCGACGACGGGGTGGGTGGAGGGGAGCTGGTCCTGGCGGTAGGCCCAGGTCTTCTCCATGGCGTTGAAGGTCGTCCACGCCTCGGTCCACTCGGTGGCCTCGGCGGTCGCGATCGTCGACGCCCACTCGGCGAACGACTCGTTCAGCCAGAGGTCGTTCCACCACTTCATGGTGACCAGGTCGCCGAACCACATGTGCGCGAGCTCGTGCAGGATCGTGACGACGCGGCGCTCCTTGACGGCGTCGGTCACCTTGCTGCGGAAGACGTAGGTCTCGGTGAAGGTCACCGCGCCGGCGTTCTCCATGGCGCCGGCGTTGAACTCCGGCACGAAGAGCTGGTCGTACTTCGCGAACGGGTAGGGGACGCCGAACTTCTCCTCGTAGTAGGCGAAGCCCTCGCGGGTCTTGTCGAAGATGTAGTCGGCGTCGAGGTGCTCCCAGAGGCTCTTGCGCCCGTAGACGCCGAGCGGGATCACGCGGCCGGATGCGCTCGTCAGCTCCGAGAAGGTCTCCTCGTAGGGGCCGGCGATGATCGCGGTGATGTACGACGAGATGCGCGGGGTGGGCTCGAAGCCCCAGGTGGCGACCGCGCCGGTCTCCTCCGACGCGGAGCCGTTCGAGACGTCGTGGTGGATCGGCTCGGGGGTGGGGGAGTTCGAGACGACCTTCCACGCGGCGGGCGCGGTGATCGTGAACTGGAAGGTCGCCTTGAGGTCGGGCTGCTCGAACACGGCGAAGACGCGGCGCGAGTCGGGCACCTCGAACTGCGAGTAGAGGTAGACCTCGCCGTCGACGGGGTCGACGAAGCGGTGCAGACCCTCGCCGGTGTTCGTGTATTCGCAGTCGGCGTCGACGACGAGCACGTTCTCCGCGGCCAGGCCGTCGAGCGCGATCCGCGAGTCGGCGAATGCCGAGGTCGGGTCGATCTGCTCGCCGTTCAGGGTGATCTCGCGCACCTCGCGCGCGATCAGGTCGATGAAGGTTGAGGATCCCTCGGTGGCGCTGAAGCGCACCACGCTGCGGGATCCGAACACCTCCGCACCCTTGGTCAGGTCGAGCGCGATCTCGTACGACTCGGTGTCGACGATCGCGCGGCGCTCCTGCGCCTCGATGCGGGTGAGGTTCTCTCCAGGCACTGCTCAGACTCCCAGGGGTGAGGGTTTCGGCCGCAAGATCCGCGCTGCTGGCGCCGGCGGCAACCGTCCCAGCCTACGCCAGAGCGCGTGTCGCGCGATTCCGCGGGCTTCGACGGACTTCGGCGGGGCGGCGATCCGGCGCTCGGCGGCGGCAAAGGAAGTTCAGGGGAAGATAGGAGGGTGAGTGCTCGAAATGTGACCGCAGCAACCGTTCCCTTCGCCTCCCAGCCTGCCGCGAGCGGGCCCGAGTTCGTCGAGACGCCCGTCGCGTACGACGGCATCCTGCTCGCCGGGTTCGGCGGACCCGAGGGGCAGGAGGACGTGATCCCGTTCCTGCGCAACGTCACCCGCGGCCGCGGCATCCCGGACGAGCGCCTCGAGGAGGTCGCGCATCACTACCGGCACTTCGGCGGTGTGAGCCCGATCAACGCGCAGAATCGCGCTCTCAAGGCCGCGCTCGAGTCCGAGCTCGCGCGGCGCGGGATCGACCTTCCCGTGTACTGGGGCAATCGCAACTGGGCTCCGTATCTCTCCGACGCGGTGACCGAGGCGTCTGCGAGCGGCGACACGACGCTGCTGGCGTTCGCGACGAGCGCGTACAGCTCCTTCTCCAGCTGCCGTCAGTACCGCGAGGACTTCGCCCGCGTGCTGGACGAGACCGGTCTCGGCGAGACCGTGACGATCGACAAGATCCGTCCGTTCTACGACCACCCCGGTTTCGTCACGTCCTTCGTCGAGGGCGTGCGCGACGCGATCGAGGGATTCACCGCGGACGGCGCCGACGCCTCGACGATCCAGGTGCTGTTCACGACGCACAGCGTTCCGACCGACGACGCATTGCGCTCCGGCCCCCGCGACGTCGACTGGGGTCCCGGCGGAGCCTATGCCGCGCAGCACGAGGCCGTTGCGGCGTGGGTCATGAGCCGCGTGGCCGAACTCGTGCCGGCGGCGGCCGACGTGCCCTGGGAGCTCGTGTACCAGTCCCGTTCGGGCCCCGCCTCGCAGCCCTGGCTCGAGCCGGACATCTGCGACGTGATCGAGGAGCTGCCCGCCCGCGGGCGCACCGCGGTCGCGGTGGTCCCGCTCGGCTTCGTGAGCGACCATATGGAGGTTCTCTGGGACCTCGACACCGAGGCCAAGGACGCGGCCGCGGAGGCAGGCCTCGCCTTCGTGCGGACGCCGACGCCCGGCGTGTCGGACTCCTTCGTGGCGGGGATCGTCGATCTCATCCAGGAGCGGCTCGAGGGTCGCCCCGCGGCGGATCGTGCGCACGTCACGGCGCTCGGTCCTGCGTTCGACGTGTGCCGTCCCGGGTGCTGCGAGAACATCCGCGCGGGGTTCAAGCCCGCCGCGGCGGGGATCGCACCCTGATCGTCCCGCGAGGCCGCGTCACGACGCCTCGCGGTGGCCGCGTCGCTCCGTAGGATTGAGCCATGCGCATCCACATCGCCACCGATCACGCCGGTCTCGAGTTCTCCACGCAGCTGCAGCACCATCTCGCCGAGGCGGGGCACGAGGTCGTGGACCACGGGCCCGTCGAGTACGACGCCCTGGACGACTACCCGGCGTTCTGCATCCGCGCGGCGCAGGCGACGATCGCTGACCAGCGCGCCGGTGTCGAGGCGCTCGGCGTGGTGTTCGGCGGATCCGGCAACGGCGAGCAGATCGCGGCGAACAAGGTCGAGGGCATCCGCGCCGCTCTGGTGTGGAGCATCGCGACCGCGGAGCTCGCGCGCGAGCACAACGACGCCAACGTGATCGCGATCGGTGCGCGCCAGCACACCTTCGATGAGGTCGCGGGTTTCATCGATCGCTTCATCGCGACGCCGTTCTCGAACGAGGAGCGGCATGTGCGACGTATTGCGCAGATCGCCGATTTCGAGCGCGACGGATCTCTGCTCCCGGACCCGCGCGCCTGATGCCCGAGGGCCATTCCGTCCACCGGATCGCGCGTCAGTTCGCGCGCAACTTCGTCGGCAAGCCGGTCGCCGCGTCGAGCCCGCAGGGGCGATTCGCCGAGGGCGCCTCGATGCTCGACGGTCGTGCCGTGGAGGCCGTGCAGGCCGTCGGCAAGCAGATGTTCCTCGAGACCGAGGGGGATCTGTGGCTGCGCGTGCACCTGGGGCTCTACGGCGCCTGGGACTTCTCCGGCGAGATCCTCGTGGATCCGACGATCGCTTCGGCGAACGGTCGGATGGGTCAGACGAACCAGCGCGGCACGGATCTCGACGAGGTGCCGATCCTGGATGACGCCGGCGAGAACTCGCTGGCGTCCATCGGCGCCCCTCGGAAGACCCGTGTGCACGTGCGCATGTCCGAGGCCACGAAGGGGCTGGCGGACGAGGGTGCCGAGTGGCCGCCGCCCGTCGTCGGGCAGGTGCGCCTGCGCCTCATGACGGATTCGACGTGCGCGGATCTGCGCGGCCCGACCGCATGCGTGCTGCAGACGCCGGACGAGATGCTGGCGACCGTCGCGAAGCTCGGCCCGGATCCGCTCGTGGGCGATGTGCACGAGGGCGAGGAGCGCTTCGTGGCCGCGGTGCGCCGCAGGGCGGTGCCGATCGCGCTTCTGCTCATGGACCAGTCCGTGGTCAGCGGGATCGGCAATGTGTATCGCGCCGAGCTGCTGTTCCGTGCGCAGCTGAACCCGCACACGCCGGGGCGGGATGTGCCGGAGGAGACGGTGCGCGCGCTCTGGCGGGATTGGGTGCGCCTGCTCGCGATCGGCGTCGAGACAGGTCAGATGATGACCATGGACGACCTCTCGGCCGATCAGTACCGCGCCGCGATGGCGCATCGTGACGACCGGCACTGGGTGTACCACCGCACGGGCCTGCCCTGCCGCGTGTGCGGCACCGACATCGTGCTCGAGGAGATCGGTGCCCGCAAGCTGTACTGGTGTCCGCGCTGTCAGGCGTGACGGGACTTCGCGGTCTCTGATCGACCGCATCGTGCCGGCCTCGGCCTCCGCAGGGAGGCGGCCGCCATCGTCACTGTCAGCGACGAGACCCCAGGTCCGCGGTGGGGTCGGGCTCAGGTGGTGGTGTGGGTTCGTTTGGGTGGTGGGTTGATGTCGCCCCAGGCGTAGCGGAGCGGGAGTCTTGGGTGCAGCACGGATTGTTCCCCGTCGGGGTGGTGGAGGACGAAGTCGTCCTTCCGGTCGCGGGTGATGTGCCATCGTCCGTGGTGGAGCTGCATGTGGTGGAACCGGCAGAGGAGGATCCCGCGGTCGATGTTCGTGTGTCCGTGGTCCCGGGTCCAGTGGTCGATGTGGTGTGCTTCGCAATACGAGGCGGGTCTGTCGCAGCCGGTCCATCGGCACCCGCCGTCTCGGATCGCGAGGGCGATGCGTTGCGTCGGCGTGTAGAGGCGTGATTCGCGGCCCACGTCGAGCGGGTTCCCGCAGGTGTCGAC
>JAITLM010000194.1 GCA_031277885.1 Microbacterium sp. | reverse complement strand
CGCTTCGGCAACGGGCAGCTGCTCGTCGTCACGGCGGGCAAGGTTCCGCCGAACCCGAGCGAGGTGCTCGGCTCCGCCCGCATGCGCGAACTGCTGAAGTCGATCGCGCGCGAGGCGATCGTCATCATCGACGCCCCGCCGCTCATCCCCGTCACCGACGCCGCCGTGCTGGCGCACAGCGCCGACGGCGCCGTCATCGTGGGCACGGTCGGCAAGACCACCTTCGAGGTGCTCGGCAAGGCCATCGGCAACCTGGAGCGCGCCGGGGCCCGTGCGCTCGGCCTCGTGCTGAACCGGGTTCCGCGCCGCGGCAGCGGTGCCGCGTACTACGGCTACCAGTACCACGGCGAGTACTATCGCGGCGACGACCAGGAGCTGCCGGCGGGCGCCGTGCGCGGCGACAAGCCCCGGCGTCGAGGAGACGCGGAGGCGGCGTGACCTCGTTCGAGGCGAGCGCGTCCTCGCGCGACGCGCGCACGCCTCTCGATGTCAGCGCCCTCGGCGCCCGCATCCGCCTGACCTTCGCCGACGACCTGGACGACGCGACCGTCGAGGCGATCCGCGCCTCCTGGGAGGGCGCGGAGCTGCCCTACGACGAGACGGCCGAGCCCGACGACCTCGTGCAGGTCGACGCTGAGCTCGAGCCCGAGGCGCTCGCGGAGTCCCTCACGGTGCGGGTGACCCTCGCGGCGCTGGGGCAGCGCAGCGGCGAGCTGCTCCTGTTCCACGCCTGCGGCGTCGCGGATCCGGCGGGACGGGTCGCCGCGTTCGTCGGGCCGTCCGGACGCGGCAAGACGACGCTCAGTCGCGCACTCGGAGCCCGGCACGGCTACATCTCGGATGAGACGATCGGGGTGGAGCCCGAGCTCGCGGTGCATCCGTACCGCAAGCCGCTGTCCGTGGTGCGCACAGGCAGGCCCAAGCAGCAGGTCTCCCCGGACTCCGCGGGCCTCAAGCCGACGCCCGATGCGCCCCTGCGGCTCGCCGCGCTCGTGCTCATCTCCCGCGACGCGGATCACCCGGCGCCGAGCATCGAGCAGGTGGCCTTCCCCGAGGCCATCGCGGAGCTCGCGCCGCAGATGAGCTACCTCGCCGAGCTCCCTCGTCCGCTGCAGACGCTCGCCGCCGTGTGCGATCGCATCGGGGGCGTCGTGCGGTTGACGTACCCGGACGCGTCCACCGTGCCGCCGATCGTGCCGGAGCTGCTCGATCACGCCCGTGTGCACGAGGAATGGGAACCCGCGACCGTCGACGGCGAGAACCCCGCTTTCGACCTCTCCCCGGTCTCCGACGCCATCCGGTGCGGTGACCGCGTCGTCGTGCTGGCGCACCGGTGGGTGCACGTGCTGGACGGCATCGCGCCCGTGATCTGGGACGCGCTGCGCGCGGGCAAAGGCGTCGACGAGATCGTGGACGAGGTCGTGGCCGCTTTCGGCCGGCCGGCCTCGGGGGACCCCGGAGAGCTGGTCGCGGCCGCGCTCGACCAGCTGGTCGAATCCGGGATCGTGAACCGGAAGCCCTGAGCCCGTCCCGCCGGGGCGCTCAGTGCGCGGGGCGGATCATGGTCGGCGACGGCAACCCCTCGGCGCGCAGGGCACGACGCAGCTGCAGCGCGCTGGAGAAGCCCGAGTGCGCCGCGATCTCCTCGATCGTGAGCACCGCGTAGTCGGGATTGCGCAGCAGCGACTCGGCGAACTCCACGCGCAGGTGGCGCAGGGCGTCACCGGGCGTCGTGCCGATCTTCGCGAACGCGCGCTGCAGGTGCCGCAGGGACACGTGCAGCTCCGTCGCGAGCTCCGCGATCGTGAACCGGGGATCCTCGCGGTGCACCAGCATCGCCGAGCGCGCGCGATCCACGAGCGGCGCCTGCCCGCGTTCCGGCAGGTCGGAGGAATAGAGCTCGAGCAGCGCGCCGAACACCATCTCGGCGAGCAGCCGCTCGATCGCATAGCGGGAGATCGACGAGGTGTCCTCGACGTTTCGGGCGAGGGCGAGCGTGAACGCCCGGAAGGCCAGGACCATGGGGGTCGGCTCGAGCGCGAGGGGGCGCAACGGCGCATCGTGGATGAAGTCGCGCAGCGTCTCGACGGGCACCCAGACCCCGACCACCTCGTTCGCGAGGCCCCACTCGATGCTCGTACCCGTCTGCGGCGGCATGAACTGCCCGATCGGCAGCGCGGATCCGTCCGGTCCCTCGCCGCTGGGGAAGAGCACGACCGCGTACGGCTCGCCGACCTCCGTGTCGTCCCACGTCCAATGCCGGCGGTGCGGGCGATGGACCGTGACGAAGATCGATCGGAAGGTGCGTGCGCTGATCAGGCCCGCATGATGCGAGGTGAGGCCCAGGTGGGACTCGAGCAGACGTGTTGGGGATGACACTGGCGAGATATGCCCTTTCGGACGTGCGGATGCCGACAAGAAATCCCGCCCCCGCAAACATTATGACGCTTAGGTATACATCAGGTCGAATGTTGACGCCTCGTGTCGTGCGGCGCCGCGGTGCGGAGGGGGCCGGATTACGCGAGGGCGGCGCGGATCACGCGCTCCACCTCGGCGAGAGCCGGCACCAGCTGGGCGGCCGACTGCTCGTAGACCTCGTCCGATCGCCGGTAGGGATCGATGACGTCCTCGCCCTTCGGGGCGGAGCCTCCCCGGCGTTCCGCGACCGACTCGACGACCGCCACCAGCCGTCGGCGCGGATCGGATCCCGCGGCGTCGGCGATCGCGCGCACCTGCGCGTCGGGGACCCCTCCGGCGAGCCGGGCGAACTCCCGGACCGGGAAGATCCGGTGCAGACGCCGCGGCAGCATCTGCACGGCGTAGTCGCGCTGCTCCGCGGTCATGGTCAGGATCAGGTCGGCGTCGTCGAGCAGCGGCTCGGTGAGCAGCCGCGCGCGGTGCGCGGCCGTGACGGCCGCGGCGGCCCCGTGCTGCGCGGCGATCCGCTGGGCGGGCTCGGTCATCCCGTGGCCCGTGAGCGCCTGCGTGCCGGCGCTGTGCACGCGCAGATCGAGTTCCGCGAGCCGGGCGCGCAGCAGCGACTCCGCGAGCGGCGAGCGGCAGATGTTGCCCGTGCACACGGTCAGCACGGTGGCGCGGGGGGAGGCCTCCTCGGCGGGCGCCGCGAACATGCCCGCGAGGGAGCCGAACGAGACGCCGCCGGGTGGGCGAGGGGCCTCCTCGGCGGGGGACGCGGGACGCGGCTCCGCGGGCGGATCCGGCACGGGGGCCGTCCGGATCTCGGAACCCGGATCCCTCCGCGCCCCGGATCCCTCGGCGATCGCCGCCGCCTCGCGGCGCTGCCGCAGCTCTCGTCGGGTGAGTCCCCTCGGCGCCTCGCCGCGCGGTGTCCCCGGCTCCCTCGCGTCGTTCATGACACCAGGGTAGGGGATCCGGATCCTCCCGCGAACGCGGCCGGTCAGGCGTCGTCGTCGCGCGCGCGATCCTCGATGTAGCGCAGCAGCACGCCCTCGCGAAGAGCCCAGGGCGAGACCTCGAGCTCCTCCACCTTCATGGCCGTCATCGCGGTGTGCAGGACGACCGCCGCGGCCACGATCTGGAACGTGCGGTCGGGGGTGATGCCGGGCAGCTCCTGCCGGGCGGACGCGGGAAGGCGCGCGAGACGGGGGATCCAGGATCCGAGCGAGGCACGCGGCAGCAGCATCCGCTCCGATCCCGACCAGCCGGGCGCCTGATAGCCGACGAGCCGTGCGAGCGACCGGATGGCCTTGGACGAGCCGACCACGTGCTCGGGGCGGGGGAGCGTCGAGAACCGCGCCGCGACCGGCGCGAACACGTCGGCCGCATGCTCCCTGAGGCGCTCCACGGCCTCCTCGCCCGGCGGGTCGTCGGGCAGGAACATCAGGGTCGAGCGCCCCGCGCCGAGAGGCACGGAGGCGGCGATGTCGGGGAGCTCCTCGGATCCCGCCGCCATCTCGAAGGAGCCGCCGCCGATGTCGAAGAGCAGGATCTGCCCCGCGGCCCAGCCGAACCAGCGGCGCACCGCGAGGAACGTCAGTCGCGCCTCGGTCTCGCCGTCCAGCACCTGCAGCGGCTGCCCGAGGGCGGCCTCGACGCGGGCGATCACCTCGGCGCCGTTCGCCGCCTCGCGCACCGCGCTCGTCGCGGTTGCGAGCAGGGCGTCGACGCGCTGCTGGGCCGCGACGTCGCGCGCCTGCCGCACCGAGGCCTCGAGCGCCTGCACGCCCTCTTCGCTGATCGCGCCGGACGGCGTGAGGAAGCGCATGAGGCGCAGCACGGTGCGATCGCTCGTGGTCGCGAGCGGTCGCCCGCCGGGATGCACGTCGGCGGCGAGCAGATGGACGGTGTTGGATCCGATGTCGAGCACTCCGAGACGCACGGAGGAAGACTACTCGCTGCGGGTGAACCGCCCGGCGAAGGACGTCACGACACGAAGAAGGGGCCGGGTGCGAGACCCGGCCCCTCTGCCGGCCGAGGCCGACGTCGTCGCTCCGCTCAGCTGGCGCTGCAGAGGATGAGGGTGGCGTTGACGCCACCGCTCTGCTTGGCCCCGCTGCCGGCGACGAAGCCGGTGGGGAGCGTGCTGGAGGCGGACAGCTGGAACGCGACGGAGATCGACAGCGTGGTGCGGAAGTCCATCGTGGCGCCCGCGGCGAGGGGGGCGGTCAGCGTGATCTGACGCGCGGTGCCGGAGAGGACGTTGACGGTCGCGGTGCCGCCCGTGACGGAGAAGACGCCGATGTTCGCGATCCCCGAGCCGGTGATGTTGATGATCGTGCCGACGGGGAGCGGCACGTTGCCGGCCGTCAGGGTGAAGCCGGGGCCGAGGACGCCGAGGACGCCACAGGTGCCGTTGAGGGCGAAGTTGCCGACGTTGGTGGCGGTCGAGGCCGCGGCGAGGGGGGTGGCGGCGGCGACGGCGATCACGGGGACCGACCAGGCGGCGCCCTTCACGAGGGCGCGGCGGCTGACGCTGCGGGACGGGGACGAGGTGGTGTCTTCCATGCATTTCTCCGGTGTCGTGATGCGGAACTTCTCCGGGAGAGGGCCCCTCCCAGGGAGACCGGACGCGCTGGGGGATGGCGGGTCAGGTCTGCAGTTGCTAGCGTCAGATTGGCGGCGCGCGGACGTCCGGGTGGCGCCGGAGTCGCCCCGTGATCCACGGCGGTCGCGATCCGATCAGCGGCTCGTTCTGCTCGGGAAATCGAGGACGTCGCGGATCGCCGGTCGGCGCGCCGATACGATGGAGCGCGTGAGCTCCGACACTCTCGCGCCGCTGTCGCCGTACCGTCGCATCGACCGTGCGGACTGGGCGCGCCTCGCCGCCGACCTCGACCAGCCGCTCAGCGAGACCGAGGTCGTCGAGATCCGCGGCATCGGCGACCGGCTGGACCCCACCGAGGTCAAAGAGGTCTACCTGCCGCTGAGCCGGCTGCTGAGCCTGTACGCGACCTCGACCAAGCGTCTCGGCGAGGCCACCAACCAGTTCCTCGGCGAAGCCGACGACACCACGCCGTTCATCGTGGGCGTCGCAGGATCCGTCGCGGTCGGCAAGTCGACCATCGCCCGCCTGCTGCGCGAGCTCATGAGCCGCTGGCCCGGCACGCCGCGCGTCGAGCTGGTCACCACGGACGGCTTCCTCTATCCCAACGCCGAGCTCGAGCGGCGCGGGATCATGGACCGCAAGGGGTTCCCGGAGTCCTACGACCGCCGTGCGCTGATCGACTTCCTCACGAAGGTGAAGAGCGGCGCCGACGAGGTGCGCGCCCCGTTCTATTCGCACATCCGCTACGACATCGTGCCCGATGCGCACGTCGTGGTGCGCCGCCCGGACGTCGTGATCGTCGAGGGCCTGAACGTCCTGCAGCCGCCGCCCGCCCCCAACGATGTCGCCGTGAGCGACCTCTTCGACTTCTCGATCTTCGTCGACGCCGAGCTCGACCACATCGCGCAGTGGTACGTGGACCGCTTCCTCGCCCTGAGGCAGGGGGCGTTCACGAACCCCTCGTCCTACTTCAACGTCTTCGCGCACCTCACCGACGAGGAGGCGGTCACCACGGCGATGGGGTACTGGAACGAGATCAACCTGCCGAACCTCATCGAGAACGTGATGCCGACGAAGCACCGCGCGACGCTCGTGCTGAACAAGGGCGCCTCGCACGCCGTGGAATCCGTGCTGCTGCGCAAGCTCTGACCGGAACGGTCCCGGGCGCGCCCCGAGGCCGCAGGCGACTGGGATACTGACTCCATGGGGACTGCTTCTTCCGCCTTCCTGCTCCCGGCCGCGGCCGAGACGTCGACCCTCATCCTCGTCGGGGTGCTCATCGTCAGCGGCGTCGCCAAGCTTCGCACCCCGGACGACGCCGCCGGCTGGGAGGCCATGGGCGTCCCCGCCGGACTGCGCCGGGACTGGCTGATCCGGCTGCACCCGATCGGCGAGCTCGTGCTCGCGGCCGCGCTGCTGCTGCTCGGCGGGGCGCTCGGGATCGCCGCGGCCGTCGTGGCGGTGCTCCTCTTCGCGACCTATCTCGCGATGGTGTGGCGCGCGCGGCGGCAGACGCCGGACGCCTCGTGCGCCTGCTTCGGAGAGCGCCGCCCGATCACGGGCCGCACCGTGCTGCGCAACGCCTGGCTCGTGCTGCTGGCGGTGCTCTCCGCGGTCACGATCGGCGCCCAGCCGCTGTGGGGCGGTGTGGCCCTGCTCGCCGTCGCGCTGTGGCCGTGGACGCTGGCGCTCGCGGCGGTCGCCGTGACGTTCGTGCTCGCCCAGGAGAGGGGTTCCGGATCCGCGGAGGCGATGAGCGGCCCCGGCGCGGCGGCGCCGGCGGCGATCGGATCCGAGGGCGAGCCGGAGGACTACATCCGCATGCGCACCCCCGCGGTTCCGGTGCAGCTCGGGGACGGCACGACCGTGACGCTCCGGGAGCTCTCCGCACGCGAGCCCGTGCTGCTCCTCGCCGTCTCCGAGGGCTGCGGGTCCTGCACCCCCGTGATCGAGAGCATCGATCGGTACCGGGCGCTGCTGCCGGAGGTGTCCGTGCGCTTCCTGCTGCGCAGCGACCCCGAGGGCAGCACGCTCACCTCGGCGGAGGAGCCGCAGACGCTGCACGATCCGAGCAAGTATGTGGGCGCGACGTTCGCCGACGCCTGGATGACGCCGAGCGCGGTCCTGCTCGGCGCCGACGGTCTGCTGGCGGGCGGTCCGGTGGCCGGCGCTCCGCAGGTCGCGGAGTTCGTGGAGGACATCTACGAGAGCCTGCACGGCGAGCGGCCGCCCGCGCCCTGAGCCGGAGGACGGACGGCGCACACAGGGCTTGCGCGAAAACCTCTCCTGCGATCCCGAAGCGATCGCCCCGAAGGCCGCGACAGGCGTAGAGTGGCGGCGAACGCGGGTTCCTGCGGCTGGGGAGCCGCACCCGCGGGACCTTGTGGGGAGGTCTCCGATGGGGATCGTGGTGGACACCCGCGCGACGATGCTGCCGCGGGGAATGCGACAGGAGCAGCTCGACGTCGCGCGACGCTTCCACGGCGTGCTGGCGACCGGGCACACGCTGCAGGCGGGGGCGGAGTGGTGGTGGCCGGCGAGGCCGGCCGACGGCGACGAGAGCGCCGTGATGCTCATCGCCGAGATCCCCCTCGGGATCTCCCGCGACGACGGTGCGCGGCAGCTGGCCCCTCCCGGATCCCTGTGCTTCCTCCGCCCGCATCACGACACGAAGGTGACCGCGATCGGCTCCGGCGCCGTGATGGGGCTGTGGGTGCCGTGGTCCGCGATCTCCGAGATCGAGCCCGTGCTTCCCGGCACGGGCGAGGTGATCGCGCCGAGTCCGCTGGGGCTCGGCCTGCAGGCGTTCCTGTCCTCGCTGCTCACGCAGGACACCGAGCCGACCGTGATCACGGATCGGCTCGTGGAGCGCCTGCTCGCGGAGATGGTGTTCGGGGTGCTGATCGAGGCCGCGCCCCACGTCCTCCATGACGACGAGGCGGCGCGGATAGACCGGGCGCGCTCGATCATGCGCGCACGACGGGCGGAACGGGACTTCGGCGTCGCGGCGCTCGCGCGCGACATGCACATGTCCGTGAGGCAGTTGCAGCGGCTGTTCGCGGCCGAGGGCAGCGCACCCGCGGAGGAGCTGCGCGGGATCCGCGTGGAGCTCGCCCGTGAGCTCATGAGCGACGCCGACTGCGCGCCGCTCGGCATCGCCGAGATCGCGGCGCACTCCGGATTCCCGGACGCCGCAGGGCTGCGTCGCGCCTTCGCCCGGTCAGGGCTGCCGTCTCCGCGCATCGTGCGCAGGGCGGGCCGCGCCTGAGCTCGGCGGGATCGTCTCGATCACGGGCGTCCTCGATTCGTACGGAATCCGCGCAAAATCGCGACCGTACCCTGGAACCTATGTGTGGAATCGTCGGATACGTGGGGCCGCGCCCCAGCCAGGACATCCTGCTCGCGGGCCTCGCCCGCCTCGAGTACCGCGGGTACGACTCGGCCGGCATCGCCGTGATCGACGAGAGCGGATCCCTCGGCCTGCGCAAGAAGGCGGGCAAGCTGCAGATGCTGCGCGACTCGCTGGCCGACGCCGCGCTCGCCGACGGCAGCACCGGGATCGGGCACACGCGCTGGGCGACGCACGGCGGCCCGACCGACGCGAACGCGCATCCGCATCTCGCCGACGACGACAAGCTGGCGCTCATCCACAACGGCATCATCGAGAACTTCTCCGCCCTCCGCGCCGAGCTCGAGGCCGAGGGCGTGACGTTCCGCAGCGAGACCGACACCGAGGTCGCCGCGGCCCTCGTCGGCCGCGAGTACCGCCGCACGGGCGACCTGAAGGAGGCGTTCCGCGTCGTCGTGAACCGTCTCGAGGGCGCCTTCACGCTGCTCGCGGTGCACCAGGACGAGCCGGGCCTCGTCGTCGCCGCGCGCCGCAACTCGCCGCTCGTGATCGGCCTCGGCGACGGGGAGAACTTCCTCGGATCCGACGTCGCCGCCTTCGTGGAGCACACCCGCCGCGCGCTCGCGATCGGCCAGGACCAGATCGTCGCGATCACGCCCGCCGAGGTCACCGTCACCGACTTCGCCGGCGCGGCCGTCACGCCGGAGCCGTTCGAGGTCTCCTGGGACGCGGCCTCCGCCGAGAAGGGCGGCTGGCCGAGCTTCATGGCCAAGGAGGTCGCCGAGGAGCCCGACGCCGTCGCGAACACGATCCGCGGACGCGTGCGGGACGGTGCCGTCGTCATCCCGGAGCTGGACGGATCCGATGACCTGTTCCGCGGCGTCGACCGCATCATCATCACCGCCTGCGGCACCGCGTCCTATGCGGGCATGGTCGGCAAGTACGCGCTCGAGCAGTGGGCGCGCGTGCCGGTCGACGTGGAGCTGGCGCACGAGTTCCGCTACCGCGACCCGGTGATCGGCGAGAACACGCTGGTCGTGTCGATCAGTCAGTCCGGCGAGACCATGGACACGCTCATGGCCGTCAAGTACGCCCGCGAGCGCGGAGCACGCACCCTGTCGATCTGCAACACGCAGGGCGCGACGATCCCGCGCGAGTCCGACGCGGTCGTCTACACGCACGCCGGCCCCGAGGTCGCGGTCGCGTCGACCAAGGCGTTCGTCGCGCAGATCACGGCGCTGCTGCTGCTCGGCCTGCACGCGGGCCGGGTGCGCGAGACGCTCTCCGCGGCAGACGGAGCCGCCGCCGTGGCGGAGCTCGACGCGCTGCCGGCGAAGATCGCCGAGGTTCTCGCCGAGGAGCAGGCGCACGTCACGCAGCTCGCCGGCTGGATGGCGGACACGCGATCCGTGCTGTTCCTCGGCCGTCACGTGGGCTACCCGATCGCGCTCGAGGGTGCGCTCAAGCTCAAGGAGATCTCCTACATCCACGCCGAGGGCTTCGCCGCCGGAGAGCTCAAGCACGGCCCGATCGCCCTGATCGAGCCCGGTCAGCCGGTGTTCGTGCTCGTGCCCTCGCCGCGGCACTCCGCACTGCTGCACGCGAAGGTCGTCTCGAACATCCAGGAGATCCGTGCGCGCGGCGCCCGCGTGATCGTGATCGCCGAGGAGGGCGACGCGGCCGTTCTGCCGTTCGCCGACGAGGTCATCCGCATCCCGCTCGCGGGCGCCCTGTTCGAGCCGATCCTCGCGGTCGTCCCGCTGCAGATCTTCGCCATGGCGCTCGCCACAGCGAAGGGCCTCGACGTGGACCAGCCGCGCAACCTGGCCAAGTCCGTCACGGTGGAGTGAGCGCGGGCTCTCCTGGGTTCGCTTCGTCGCCGTCCGTCCGCGCCGAGCGCACGGGTGCTTGTCGAGTGCACGGGTCGTCGACGTGACGCGACGGTGCAATCGGCGGGATCCGGTGCATTCGGGCCGGTCCACGCGCGCCGGGGTGGACCGCCGGTGGATCCAGGTCGCGCGGATCCTGCCCGGTAGGCTGAATCGGTGATCATCGGCACCGGCATCGACCTCGTGGACATCCCGAGATTCGAGCGGACCGTCGCCCGCACCCCACGGCTCATGCAGCGGCTGTTCGCGCCCTCGGAGCAGGGACTGCGGCTGCCGTCGCTCGCCGCGAGGTACGCCGCGAAGGAGGCGCTGATCAAGGCGCTGGGCGGATCCGACGGGGTGCACTGGACCGAGATCGAGATCGCGTCAGAGCCCTCGGGCCGGCCGTACTTCGTGCTGAGCGGCAGCACCGCCGCCGCCGTGGCCGAGCGCGGCATCACCACGCTGCACCTCTCCCTCACGCACGACGCCGGCCTCGCCTCCGCGTACGTGGTGGCGGAGTCCCGCGACGCGGACGCTCGCGAGGCGGACGCTCGCGTGACGGACGCTCGCGACGCGGACGCTCGCGACGCGGACGCCGGGTTCAGGACGCGCGGATCCGCCGACGCCCCCTCTGAGCACCGAGACCCCCTCGCAGTTGCGCACCCCAGCGGGGGCGTGGATCCTGCAGGGGGGCCTCGACAGGATCCGCCGGGGCGGCACCGCGCCGCGGGGGAGGGGCAGGCATGACCGCGCCGTTCCGCGAGGTGACGATCGACCTCGACGCGATCAGTGACAACACCCGGCATCTGCGCCGGCTCACCGGTGTCGACGTGATCGGCGTCGTGAAGGCGAACGCGTACGGGCACGGCGCCGCCGCGGCGGCCGTCGCCGCGCTCGCGGGCGGGGCGACCAGTCTCGGCGTCGCCACCGTCGAGGAGGGCCTCGAGCTGCGCCGGGCGGGCGTCAACGCGCGGATCCTGGCCTGGCTGCACGCGCCCGGACGGCGGTTCGACGACGCGGCCGAGGCGGGCATCGATCTGGGCATCTCGAGCTTCGAGCAGCTGCTCGCCGCGTCCGAGGCGAGCCGCGGCTCGGATCCGGTCCGGGTGCACCTCAAGTTCGAGACGGGGCTGAGCCGCAACGGCATCGCCCCGGGGGACCGCGCACGGGTGCTGGCCGAGGCGGCGCGCCTCGAGCGGATCGGGCGCCTGCGCATCGCCGGCCTCTTCAGCCACGTGTCCAACACCTCGCCCGAGGACGACCTGGCCGCCCTCGCCGCCTTCGAGACGGCGTGCGCCGAGGCCGGCGCTCTCGGCATCGTCCCCGAGGTGCGACACATCGCCGCGACCGCCGCGGCCATCGATCTGCCGCAGACCCGGCTCGACGCGGTGCGGATCGGCATCGGGCTGTACGGGCTCAGCCCCTTCGACGACCGCAGCTCGGCCGACCTCGGCCTGCGCCCCGCGATGACCCTGCGCGGCGCCGTCGCCGCGGTGCGCCGGGTGCCCGCCGGCACGGGCGTGTCCTACGGGTACACGCACCGCACGGCCGCAGAGACCACGCTCGCGCTCATCCCGCTCGGCTACGCGGACGGCGTGCCGCGCAGCGCCTCGAGCCGCGGCCCGGTGCAGATCGGCGGCCGCCGCTACACGGTCGCCGGGCGCATCGCGATGGACCAGTTCCTCGTCGACGTCGGCGACGACCCGGTCGCCGTGGGCGACGAGGCCGTGCTGTTCGGCGACCCCACGCTCGGCCTGCCCTCCGCCACCGAGTGGGGCGAGGCCGCCGGCACCATCAACTATGAGATCGTGACGAGGATCGGACCGCGCGTGCCCCGTCGGAGCGTGTCGTGACCGCACTCGACGACCTGGCCGGACGACACGAGATCCGCACCTCCGAGGCCATGGAGGAGCTCGGCCGCCGGATCGGATCCGACCTGGTCGCCGGGGACGTCCTGATCCTCACCGGCCCGCTCGGTGCGGGGAAGACCACGTTCACGCGCGGCCTCGCCGAGGGCCTCGGCGTACGCGGGCCCGTGCAGAGCCCGACCTTCGTGATCGCCCGCACGCACCCCTCGCTGGTGGGGGGAGCCCCCCTCGTGCACATGGACGCGTACCGGCTCGGATCCGCCGCGGAGCTGGACGACCTCGACGTTGACGTGCCGGGATCCGTGGTCGTGATCGAGTGGGGGCGCGGCATGGCCGAGGAGCTCGCGGACGCCTGGTGGGACATCGAGCTCGAGCGCCCGGTCGGCGCGGGCACCGACGGCCTCTCGCCCGAGGAACTCGACGCCGACGCCCCTCGCACCGTCACGATCGCCCGTGCGACGGCCCGCTGAGACACCGGCTCGCTGGGAAGCCGGCCCCCGGGGAAGCCTGCCCGCTGGGAAGACGGCCCGCCGGGAAGCCGGCCTGCTGGGAAGCCGGCCCGCTGGGGCACCGCGGGGCGGACGGGCCCGACATCGCGTCTCGGGCATATCGATATGATGCTGACGACCGGAGCGCAGGGAAGAGTATGAGCGAAGACGACAGGAAGACCGCGGTCATCATCGAGGACGATCCGGACGTCCGCTCGCTGCTCGACGAGGTGTTCCGCGCCGCGGGCTTCCGCACGGTGCTCGCCGGGACGGGCCTCGAGGGCGTCGCGGCGGTCGCCGCGCACGAGCCGGTGATCACGACCCTCGACATCAACCTGCCCGGGATCGACGGCTTCGAGGCCGCCCGGCGGATCCGCGCCGTGAGCGCGACGTTCATCATCATGCTGTCCGCGCTCGGCGAGGAGTCCGACGTCGTGCTGGGCCTCACCTCCGGCGCCGACGAGTACCTCGTCAAGCCGTTCCGCCCCCGCGAGCTCCGCGCCCGCATCGAGGCGCTGCTCCGTCGCCCGCGCAACGCCCATCCGGCCGGCACGGGGCCCGCCGTCGGCACGGAGCCGGCCGGCACCGCGTCACTCGGCGCCGCGCCCCTCGCTGCGGAGGGCGCAGGTGCCGCCGCACCGGAGTCCGCCGCACCGGAGTCCGCCGGGCAGCCCGCGCCCGCGCGCAATCCCTCGGCCACGGCCGCGCTCCCGACGATCGGCTCGGCCGGGCAGTGGCATGCGCACCGGGACATCAGCCTCGACGCGGTCACGCACACCGTGCTCGTGGCGCAGCGCGAGGTCGAACTGACGCCGACCGAGTTCGACCTGCTCGCGACCCTGCTCGAATCCAAGCGCCGGGTGCGGAGCAAGGCGGATCTGGCGCTCGTGCTGCGCGGGGAGGCCTTCGGATCCGCGTCCTACGTGGGCGAGCCCGACAAGCGCGCGATCGAGGCGCATATGGCGAACCTCCGCCGCAAGATCGGGGACAGCACCGCCGAGCCGCGCTACATCGAGACCGTGCGCGGCGTGGGATACCGCCTCACCGCGCACACGGACGGCGCTCCCGCCCCGAGCTGATCGTGACCACCGGGCGGACGGGCAGGGCGCCGAACCCCCGCCCGGCGCCCCGACGGCGATCCGTTCATCGCCCGTGCGGCGCGGACTCGATCCGCGCCTCCGCGGGAGTTCCGGGTGCCGATCCCGATCGCCGAGATGGTCAAATACGCCGACAACTCGTTCCACGGCCTGAAGATCGCCTTTGCCAATGAGATCGGGGCGGTGTGCCAGGCGCTCGGCATCGACTCGCACGGGG
>JAITLM010000109.1 GCA_031277885.1 Microbacterium sp. | reverse complement strand
GTCTTCATCGACGAGGTCGAGGAGATCGCCTCCCGCCGCGGCGGGACGCCGCCCTCGCCCACGCAGGGCGTCACGAACGAGCTGCTGAAGCTCGTCGCCGACTTCCGCGACCGGGAGGGCCGGATCCTCATCTGCGCGACGAACTTCGTTCGGGCGCTCGACGCGGCGTTCCTCCGACACGGGCGCTTCGACTATGTCATCCCGATCGGCCTGCCCGACGCCGATGCCCGCCGGGCGATCTGGGCGCGGTACATCCCGGCCGAGTCGGCCGGCGACGTGGATCTGGACCGCCTGGTCGCGGCGAGCGAGGGCCTGACCCCGGCGGACATCGAATACGCCGCACGACGCGCATCCCAGGAGGCCCTCGCGCGGGCGCTGAGCGACGGGGAGCAGGCGTCCGCGCTCGACACCGAAGACTACGCGCGGGCTCTCGGAAGCACGCGAGCGACCGTGTCGGCGGACGAGATCGCCGAGTTCCGGGCGGACATCGAGACCATCGCCCGGCTCTGATGCGACGGCTCGGTCATCCGCGGATGTCGGCAGCCGCTCGTAGACTTCAGGGGTGCCGGAGAACATCTCGTTGGAAGCCGCTCGCGTCGAGGCCGAGGAGCTGACGACCCGCATCCTGGAGGCGAAGGACGCGTATTACGGGCGCGACACCTCGCTCGTCGACGACGCCACCTACGACGGCTGGATGCACCGCCTCGAGGAGCTCGAGCGCGTGCACCCCGAGTTGCAGGGGCAGGACTCGCCGACCCAGATGGTGGGCGCGGCCGAGGCGACGGGCCTGCAGACCATCGAGCATGCCGAGCGCATGCTCAGCCTCGACAACGTGTTCTCGCTCGACGAGCTGCGCGAGTGGGCGGCCAAGACCCGCGCCGCGGCAGGTCGCGACGTCGCCTGGCTCACCGAGCTCAAGATCGACGGACTCGCGATCAACCTGCGATACGAGCACGGCGTGCTCACCTCCGCCGCCACGCGCGGCGACGGCCGGGTCGGCGAGATCGTGACCGAGAACGCGCTGCGCGTCGCCGGCATCCCCGAGCGGCTCAGCGGATCCGGTCACCCGGCGATCGTCGAGGTGCGCGGAGAGGTCTTCATCCCGGTCGCCGCGTTCGAGCGCCTGAACGCCGCGCAGGCCGCGTTCCGCGACCGCGCCTACGCGGAGGCGCTGGAGCGCTTCCAGGCCCGCGGCGGCGCCAAGAAGCCCTTCGACGAGGAGAAGGCCCGCACGGCCGCGGCCCGGCGCTTCCCGTCCTTCGCGAACCCGCGCAACGCCGCGAGCGGAGGCCTGCGTCAGCAGCTGGACAAGAAGGACGGCATGGAGCTCGAGGCGGGGCTGCTCCGCGTCGACTCCCTCGCCCTCTACGTGCACGGCATCGGCGCGTGGCCGGATCCCCCCGTCTCCGCCCAGAGCGAGGTCTACGAGCAGCTGGCCGAGTGGGGTCTGCCCACGAGCCCGCATACGAAGGTCTGCGCCACGATCGACGAGGTCGCAGACTTCGTCGCGTACTTCGGCGAGCACCGGCACGACATCGAGCACGAGCTGGACGGCATCGTCGTGAAGGTCGACGAGCTCGACCTGCACGCCGAGCTCGGCGCCACGAGCCGCGCGCCGCGCTGGGCGATCGCCTACAAGTACCCGCCCGAGGAGGTGCAGACGACCCTTCTCGACATCGTCGTCTCCGTCGGCCGCACCGGGCGCGCCACGCCGTTCGCCGTCATGGCCCCGGCCCACGTCGCCGGGAGCGTCGTGCGCCAGGCCACCCTGCACAACAAGGACGTGGTCAAGGCGAAGGGCGTACTCATCGGCGACACGGTCGTGCTGCGCAAGGCGGGCGACGTGATCCCCGAGGTCCTCGGGCCGGTGGTCGAGCGGCGCGACGGTTCGGAGCGCGAGTTCGTGATGCCGGAGCGCTGCCCCGAGTGCGGCTCGATCCTGGCTCCCGCGAAGGAGGGCGACATCGACCTGCGGTGCCCGAACACGCGATCCTGCCCGGCGCAGGTGCGGGGCCGCGTCGAGCACATCGGATCCCGCGGCGCCCTCGATGTCGAGGCACTCGGCGAGGTCACCGCGGCCGCGCTCACGCAGCCGAGTCACCCTGCCGTGCCGCCGCTCGAGACCGAGGCGGGGCTGTTCACCCTCACGCTCGAGCAGCTCGTGCCCATCGAAGTCGTCGTGCGCGACGCGGAGACGGGGCTGCCGAAGGAGGACGAGGACGGGATCGTGAAGACCCGCGCCCCGTTCCGCCGCAACCCGACCGCGGCGGAGAAGAAGAAGGGCGTCAACGCGTCCCAGCCGTCCTCCCAGGCCGTCAAGCTGCTCGCCGAGTTGGAGAAGGCGAAGACCAAGGACCTGTGGCGCCTGCTGGTCGCGCTCAACATCCGCCACGTGGGGCCGGTCGCCGCGCGCGCACTGGCGCAGTGGTTCGGATCCCTGGAGGCGATCCGTGCCGCGTCCCGCGAGGAGCTCGCCGCGGTCGAGGGCGTCGGCGGGATCATCGCCGACTCGCTCCTGGACTGGTTCACGGTCGACTGGCATCAGGACATCGTGCAGCGCTGGGCCGACGCCGGCGTGCAGTGGGCGACGCCAGGGCACCCCGGTCCGGGAGCGGCGGCCGCGGAGGGCGGAGTCCTCGACGGGCTCACCATCGTCGCGACGGGATCCCTCGACGGCTACACCCGCGAGGGGGCGCAGGAGGCGATCATCAAGGCCGGAGGCAAGGCCGCGTCGAGCGTCTCGAAGAAGACCGACTTCGTGGCTGCGGGGCCCGGCGCCGGATCCAAGCTCGCCAAGGCGGAGGAGCTGGGCCTGCGGATCCTCGACGCCGCGCAGTTCCACGTGCTCGTGACCCAGGGGCCCGACGCGCTCGACTCCTGAGCGCGCGACGGTCGGGAGGAGCGGGCGATGACGGCGGAGATCGATCTGCTGCCGACGGTGATCGGCGTGCTCGTCCTCGCCGCGATCGCGACGGCCGCCCTGATCGCGTTCCGGGTGCCGGGACGGTGGACTCCGGCGCTCGCCGTCTTGCGCGGCGCCGTGCAGCTCGCGGTGATCAGCCTGATCCTGACCGGGATCGTCGCGCAGCCCGCATGGATCGGGGTCGCGCTGCTCGTCATGTTCGGCATCGCCACGGGCGTGGCCGTGCGTCGGACGGGCGGTGGCGCCCACATGGTCCTCGTGATGGCGACGTCGATCGGCGCGGGCGCGGTCGTGTCGATCGGCACGGTGTTCGCGACCGGCGCCCTGCAGCCGACGCCGCGCTATCTCCTCGCGATCGGTGCGATCCTCATCGGCAACTCCATGAGCATCGCCACGCTGGCCGGGCGACGGTTCACCGCATCGGTCGTCGATCGGTGGGAGGAGGTCGAGGGCTGGCTCGCCCTCGGTGCGACCCCGCGGCGCTCCACGCTCGACCTCGCACGCAGGGCGGTGCGCGAGGCCCTGATCCCGTCGATCGATCAGACCAAGACGACCGGGCTCGTGGTGCTCCCGGGAGCATTCGTCGGGGCGATCTTCGGCGGCCTGTCGCCGCTCGACGCCGGGCGCTTCCAGATCGTCGTCCTCGCCGCGATCATGGCGGCCGGATCCGTCACCGCGGTCCTGATCGCGACCTGGCTCGGCCCCGTCCGCACGAAGCCGGTCATCGCGGCCTGACGACTGGTCCGCCGGGTGCGCGGGTCGCGTCGAGTGCACGGGAAGCTGCCGAGTGCACGGGGTCTGCGCGTCGACTTCGCGTGCACTCGGCGACAGGCCGTGCACTCGCTCAGGCGGCGCGCGGAGTTCCGGTTCGCTCGGCGGCAAGCCGTGCACTCGGCAATGTTCGTGTCCGGATCCCGCCGAGCGCACGGGAACAACGCGAGAGCACGGCTTCTTCGCGCCACGTTCCCGTGCACTCGGCAGCTAACCGTGCACTCGGCAACGCGCGTGTCGGCTTCCCGTGCGCTCGGGGGAAAGCCGTACGCCCGGCGCGAGGGCCGGGCGTACGGGCGGACTCAGTCCTTGTGGCGCGGCTTGCGCGGCGGACGGTCGTCAGTGCGGCGGTCGTCGCGCGGGGCGTCGTCGCGACGCGAGCGGTCGCCGTAGCCGCGGTCCCCGGATCCGCCGTCGTACGAGCGGCGCGGACGGTCGCCGTAGCCGCGGTCGTCACGACCCCGGTCGTCGCGGCGCGGACCGCGGTTCGGCCGGCCGGAGTCGCGCTGGATCTCGATGAGACGGCCCGAGATGCGGGTGTCGCGCAGGCGGTCCAGCACCGAGGAGTCCAGGTTGGCGGGGAGCTCGACGATCGAGAAGTCCGGACGGATCGTGATCGCGCCGAAGTCGTCGCGGCCGAGGCCGCCCTCGTTCGCGAGCGCGCCGACGATCTGTCGCGGCTCGACGCGGTGGCGGCGGCCGACCTCGATCCGGTAGGGCGTGTAGTCGCCGCGGCTGCGGCGCTCCGGACGGGCTCCGCGGTCGTCTCGACCGCCGTCGCGCCCGCCCGAGCGCTCGGTGCGCTCGCGCGGCTGACGGTTGTCGGCGGCGATCGCGGCCGACAGAGCGTCGTTCGCCGGATCCAGCAGCAGCGGGGTGTCGCCC